>NZ_CP162414.1:1002935-1335653 GCF_040932005.1 Aestuariibius sp. HNIBRBA575 | reverse complement strand
AACGTGAGTCGGTGCAATACCTGCCTTCATGTGGGGGCAATTTGCACTGAAACAATGGATCACAAGACTTCTGACACTTTCTAGGGGTATCAGGGCGGGACTTTTCCCTTTCCCCCTATGCCGTGTTGGGGCATATCAAACGCGCAAACAACCCAGAGGACAAACCGATGCATGACATCAAATCCATTCGTGAAAATCCGGCCGCTTTTGATGCGGCGCTGTCGCGTCGTGGGCTTGAAAATCCGTCATCTGAGGTTTTGAAGCTGGATGAATCCCGGCGAGCCAAAATTCAGGCCGCCGAAACCGCCAAGGCCGACGCCAACAAAGCGTCCAAAGAAGTGGGTGCCGCCAAGGGCCGTGGCGATGAGGCCGAATTTGAACGTCTGCGTGCGCTGGTCGCCGAGAAAAAGGCCGACATTGCCCGCCTGAACGACGAAGCCAAAGCCGAAGACGTGGCGCTGAATGATCTGCTGATGGGCCTACCCAACCTGCCCTATGATGATATCCCGGATGGCGCAGACGAAGCCGACAATGTGGAAATCGCCCGTTGGGGAAGCCCGCGCAACTTGGATTTCGATCCGGTTGAACATTACGACATCCCCGCCGTTCAGGGGGGCATGGATTTCGAAACCGCCGCCAAATTGTCCGGCAGCCGCTTTGTGCTGTTGTCCGGGTCCATCGCCCGTCTGCACCGCGCGCTGGCCCAGATGATGCTGGACACACATGTGGACGAAAACGGCCTGACCGAAACCATCACCCCCGTTTTGGTGCGCGAAGACATGATGTATGGCACCGGCCAGCTGCCAAAATTTGGCGAAGACAGCTATAAAACCACAAATGGCTGGTGGCTGATCCCAACGGCTGAGGTCACATTGACCAATATTGTCAACGGCTTGACCGTTAATCATGATTACCTGCCTCGCCGCTATGTGGCCCACACAAACTGTTTCCGTTCCGAAGCAGGCAGTGCCGGGCGCGACACATCAGGCATGTTGCGTCAGCACCAATTTGAAAAGGTTGAAATGGTGTCGGTCACACATCCGGATCAATCCGACGCGGAACATCTGCGCATGACCAAATGCGCCGAAGGTATTCTGGAAAAGCTGGACCTGCCCTATCGCACAGTGGTGTTGTGCACGGGCGATATGGGCGCCGGTGCGCGTCGCACCCACGACATCGAAGTCTGGCTGCCCGGTCAAAACGCCTATCGTGAAATCAGTTCGATTTCGACCTGTGGCGATTACCAAGCCCGCCGGATGAATGCCCGCTTTAAGCCTGAGGATGGCGGCAAGCCACAATTCCTGCACACGTTGAACGGGTCAGGGCTGGCTGTTGGGCGCTGCTTAATCGCCGTGTTGGAAAACGGCCAACAAGCGGATGGATCCGTTGACTTACCTGCCGCGTTGCATGGTTATCTGGGTGGCAAAACCAAGATCACCCCAGACGGCAAATTGGCCTAAATCGCCACAATAGCGGCGGGGTCCCTCGCCGCTATTTTTTGATCTTTTCCAGCACCTTACCCAACACGCTGGGGCGGTAATTCGCAACCTTTGACACCCGCATTTTAGCCACGTCTGATACCATTTCCACATCATCAGGGCCCAGCCGAAATGCCTTTTTGGCACGCAGGATTTTGGCCGCCAATCCACCGGATTTCTTTTTGTTGATCAGGGCTGCGTCGATTTTCTGATCCACATAAAACCGCGCCAACTTGTCCTGCCGCAGGCTGAGCCCCGCCTTGGCCGCGCCTTCGGCGATCCATTCCAACGTATAGGACGACAATCCGGCAATGTCGCCGCCCCCGCCCACGGAACCATGATCGCCGGGAAACCATTCCTGTCGATAGGGCCACGTTTCGCGCGGGGCATCGTGCCAACCCGGCCCTAGGCTGGTTTCATTTCGGTATTCGATATTTTTCCACAACGCAGGCGGAAAAGTGGGGCGATGTTCGTCAATCGCCACCGCGTGACGGGCGGTTTTCACCGAACCAGACAGCGCCGCATCATGAAACTGATGACCTTTGTTCAACAAAGGCGCGGAATGCAGAAATCCCGGCACACCCAGCGCGCCAACCGTGTCCCAAACCCCCAAATAGGCGATGTTTAACACGGTGCACATATGCGGACGATTTTTGAGCCGCCAGTCAAATTCATCCTGCGATGTCGCGGTAAAGGGGGCAAAATCCGCCCGCCAGGCGTAGCTGTCGGAATGGCGGGGATGGGTGTCTTTGTCGCGGGACCGATAGCGGTTGATCGCTTCGGGAATGCGGTGGACATGTTCGCGCGGCGGGATACCACAGGATCGGATCAACCCCGCAAGAGATCGCGCCGTAAACGCCCCGCGCGAAAATCCGAAAATATAAATCTCATCTCCGGGTTCGTAACAAAACACCAAAGTGCGATAGGCGTCTTCGACGTTTTCGATCAGCCCCCAGCCCATCACGCCGCCAACCCATTTATCCAATTTGCGCGCCACCGCATTGGACCCGCGCCCCGTGCCCACGCCCATTTGATAAAACACGTGTTGGCTCATGCCATCGTCAGCGGTCAGTTTGACCGACTGCGCCAACTGCACAACATTGGTGGGAAACGGCGCATAGGCCCGGTTCCACGTCCCGTCACAAAATATCGCAATTCTTTTCATGGCGACACAGTGACGTTTCTACACATTGGATCAAGTCAGTGTTTCCTGACCTTGCCCCTGCAACAGACAAATTGCCCGAAAAAAGTCAAAGGGCCGCGTGATGCGACCCTTTGAGAATTGTCTAACCCTTGCCGTCAGCGGGGCCTTTGCCCAGATGTTTTCGCAAACGCGAAGGTGTTGATTTCTTTTTGTTTTTATAGGGGTTCTGATCTGCTTGGGACCGCATGGTCAGCCGGATCGGCGTGCCCGGCATATCGAAATCTTCGCGCAATCCGTTGATCAGATAACGTGAATAGCTTTCGGGCAGCTTCTCAGGCAGCGAACACATCACCACAAAGGCCGGTGGCCGGGTTTTCACTTGGGTCATATAGCGCAGCCGGATGCGACGGCCACCCGGCGCGGGGGGCGGATGCGCGGTGATCATCGCGGCCAACCATTGGTTCAGACGTGCGGTTGATACCCGACGGTTCCAAACTTCGTGCGCGCGCATGATCGCGTCATGCAGCCGGTCCAGCCCACGGCCGGTTTTGGCCGACACCGTCACCAAAGGCGCACCGCGCAATTGCGGCAACAACCGTTCAAAGCTTTCGCGCAGGGATTTCAGTTTTTCCTGTTTGTCAGTTTCGATGTCCCATTTGTTCACCGCAACGACAACAGCGCGGCCTTCGCGTTCGGCCAAATCGGCGATGCGCAGATCCTGTTGTTCAAATGGAATCTCGGCATCCAGTAGTATCACCACGACTTCGGCAAATTTAACCGCGCGCACACCATCAGAAACGGACAGTTTTTCCAGTTTATTCTGAACCTTAGCGCGTTTACGCATCCCGGCGGTATCAAACACCCGCATCGGGGTGTCGTTCCAGTCGATCTGCAACGAAATGGAATCGCGGGTGATCCCGGCTTCTGGTCCGGTCAGCAGACGCTCTTCGCCGAGAATTTTGTTGATCAGCGTGGATTTACCCGCATTTGGTCTCCCAACAACGGCCACCTGCAATGGCTTGGCCTGGGTTGGAACACGCGGGCCGTCCTCTGCGTCGTCATCGGACACATCCACATCCGTTTCCGGTGCGGCGGCAGCGTCCCGTTCGGCGAATTCTTCGGCAAGGGGGCGCAGCATTTCGCGCAGATCATCCATGCCTTCGCCATGTTCCGCCGACAGGCGCAGCGGTTCTCCAAGCCCCAATGCATATGCCTCAAGCACGCCCCCATCCGCGGCGCGGCCTTCGCCTTTGTTGGCGGCCAGAATGACATTGGCGTTTTTCTTGCGCAGGATATCGGCGAACACTTCGTCGGTCGGGGTCACGCCCACACGGGCGTCGATCATAAACAGACAGATATCGGCCATTTGCACGGCGCGTTCGGTCAGTTTGCGCATCCGGCCCTGCAGGCTTTCGTCGGTGGCTTCTTCCAGACCGGCCGTGTCAATCACGGTGAATCGCAGATCGCCCAGACGCGCCGCCCCTTCGCGCAGATCGCGCGTCACACCGGGCTGGTCATCCACCAGCGCCAGTTTTTTGCCAACAAGGCGGTTAAACAGCGTGGACTTGCCCACATTGGGCCGCCCTACAATGGCCAGCGAAAAGCTCATGCCTCAGACTCCGATCACGGCTCTGAGTGAGAAACAGATCCCAAGAGCCAAATTATGCGGAACCAAATGCTCCGAAGGCGGTGCGATACACGTCTTTTGTCTTATCTGAAAGACAAAAGTTGTCCGCGCCGATTGACAACATAAAGACTGTCCCCTGCCACGGCAGGATTTGTGGTGGCCCCGCCGGGAATATCGACGCTGCCGATCTGAGCGCCAGAGGTGGGATCGAACTGGCGCAGAACCCCGTCCGAAGACGCGACCAACAGCCGCCCACCTGCCAAAACCGGGCCGTAATGGGCGTGATTGGTTTTTTGACGCCGGGCACGGTTTTCTTCGAAGACCGGCAACTGAACGCGCCAGATCGGCGATCCATCCGACGCATCAAGGCGCACCAATTCGTTTAAGTCGTTGACCAGAAACACGGAATCACCCGCTGGCCAAACCGGGCTGGCGGCCCCTTCGACGGCGGTCCAAATCCGGTCCCCATCAGCCACATTCATGGCAACCAACCGGCCAGAAATGTTGCCGACATACACAACGCCATTGTCGACGACCGGATCACCGGTCACATCAGATACGGTCGCGGCGGCACGTCCCTGACGTTCCCCTGCGATCACACTTGCCCAGCGGCGCAATCCACCCAGTGGAAAGGCGCCCACAACTTCGCCCGAAGAAAACGGGAAAATCGCGGTTTCCCCCGACACAGCCACGCCTGCGCCACCCGAAACACCATTGGGGGATGGCGTGCCGTTTAATGTCCAACTGATCCGGCCAGAGGTGGTATCGATGGCCCAAGCCCGATTGTCGCGTGACACAACATAGACCAGATCCCCGACCACAGTTGGGGCCGATCCGCCCGGCGCATCCAGATCCTGGGTCCACAATTCGGCCCCTGTTTCAGCGTCCAGCGCGGTCAATTCCCCAAATCCAGTGGTCACAAAGACAACGCCATCAGACACGGCCACGCCGCCCCCGGACGCATCTCGCGACCGATCATTGCCGGGTGTTATATCTTTGGTCCACAAAACCGCACCAGCGGTCGAAACAGCCGACACCAAAGACCCTGCATCCAATGTGAAAATCCGACCATCAGCGATCACAGGATCTGCGGTGATCCGGGCACGACGGCTGTCGCCTTCGCCGATATTCACCGTGAATGCCAATGATAGGTTGGCCCCCAATGCGGGATGGGTGATTTGGTGGGTCGGTCCCCCATTGCGGTGGGTCCAGTTGGCATTGCTCTGGGCGGTTGGCAATGCCAAGGCCCTTGTTTCATTGACAAAAACTGCTAGGTCTTCTGCCTCGGCTGACAGATCGGCGCGGATGTCCAGACGTTCGCCTTCTAGGATCACATCCCGGCCCGGCCCGCATGACGCCAATAATGCCAACGCAGCGCTGGTCATCAATATGGTTTTCAAATGCATGGCCAAGGCCCCTGTTCTACTGTGTCGGTCTAATTAATTCAGCGCGTCTGGAACGGTGCCACCAAGAGCCGTCACCAAATTCTCAGAGCGTCTTTTCAAGCCAAGCCCCAAACCGGCATCCTCTAGGATTGCGGTCAGGCCGGCCAATGCGGCTTCGGTTTCACCGGCATCCACATCCGCCAGAACCATTTGCTCCATCGCCAGCAGGCGCAATGGCGTGCCGGGAACGGCATAGATTTCAAACGCGGCTTTGCGATCGGCGGGCGACATATCTGCGCCTTGCAACATCAGCAGTTTAAACCCTGCAATGTCGCGGTACACTTCGTCGACATCCCCATTGGCCGCAACCGATTCCAACGACGCAATAGCGCCCGCCACATCATCGGCATCCACCGCTTGGGTGGCATGCAACATCGCCGGAATGGCCGCAGTCGCCCCATCCGCGTCAATCGCAGCCAATGCTGCGGACCGGTCCGCGGGTTCAGACAATTCCAAACCGTTCATCAGGGAATCGCCCAGGGCCTGCGCCGCTGCCGTCGATTGCGCATTGCTATATTCACGATAGGCCGTTCCGCCCACCACAACCACAACAGCCACAATCCCGATCCAGCCATAGCGCTTTAATAGCGCATAAAACTTATCGTTCTGGACCTGTTCATTCACTTCATCTATGAAGCTTTCGTTGTTGCTCACCCTGCCCCCTTTGGTCCGAAACGGACATCTTGGATCATCACCACGGCCCATTTGGCCCGCCAGACTGCCCTGTCATATCGTGAAGCCCATAGCATTGCCAAGACCCCAGCCCACAATGAGCAGAAAGCCACTGGCTGGCGGCACTTGGGCATACAACTTAACATAGATTGCGCGATCGCCCAGTTCTCCTAAACAAAGGTTGCAAGTCAATGTTACTGGCATTAACTTGAACTAGACGGTTCAGTCGCGAAGTTTTGATCGCAAGGGTTGTTGAAATTAAATTCCACCCTACCTGACCAAAGAGAGAGATGAGAGGGAATGTGATGCGACTTATGCCGATTATCACCGCTATTTTGGTGTCTGGCTTTTTGTATCTGTTGGTATTTGAACGGAATACATTACTGGCATTCGCCCAATCCGGGCCTGCCGCTGCGACAGAAGAGGCCGAAGAAAAAGCCATTCCCATGATCCGGGTTGTGGCGTTTCATTCAACGGCGCAAACAATTGACAGCGCTGTGATCCTGCGCGGACGCACAGAAGCGGCCCGTCAGGTCGAAGTGCGCGCCGAAACATCCGGTCAGGTCATTTCTGATCCGCTGCGCAAAGGATCGTTCGTGAATGCGGGCGATTTGCTATGTGAGCTGGATATCGGCACACGCCAATCCGCATTGGACGAAGCGATCGGTCGCCGCGAAGAAGCCCGCGCCCGCCTGCCCGAAGCAGAAAGCCGCATCCCAGAAGCCCAAGCCCGTCGCGCCGAAGCCACCGCGCGTGTAGCCGAAGCCCAAGGACGACTGGCCGAAGCCCGGTCCCGTTTAGAAGAAGCGCAAATCAATCAAAACGCCGCTGCCCGACTGTCTGAGGGCGGTTTTGCCTCTGACACACGTGTGGCCAATGCTGACGCCACCTTAGAGAGTGCGCGCGCCAGTGTCATTTCCGCAGAAGCCGCCGTTGAGGGCGCGCGCGCCGGGATCGTTGGCGCCGATGCCAGCATCGAAAGCGCGGCTGCCTCTGTGCAGTCAGCCCGCGCCGGTATCCAAGCCGCCGCCGCCGGTGTTGCTGCTGCGGAACGTGAAATCGAACGTCTTTCGATCACCGCCCCATTTGAGGGTCTGCTAGAAACCGACGCGGCAGAGCTGGGAAGCCTGCTGCAACCGGGCTCGGCCTGTGCCACGATCATCCAGCTGGATCCGATCAAATTGGTGGGATTTGTCCCTGAAACCGACGTGTCCAAGGTCCATGTCGGGGCTTTGGCCGGGGCGCGGCTCGCCTCTGGTGACGAAGTGCGTGGCCGGGTGACATTCCTGTCGCGATCCGCAGATCCAGACACACGCACATTCCGCGTCGAAGTCGAAGTGCCAAATGCCGATCTAGCGATCCGCGACGGGCAAACCGCCGAAATCCTCGTGGCGTCTGATGGGCGGTCCGCGCATCTGTTGCCGCAATCCGCGCTGACATTGAATGATGGCGGCGATTTGGGGGTGCGTGTTGTCGATGCAGACCAAAAGGCGGCCTTTATGCCGGTTTCTGTGCTGCGCGACACCGTCGAAGGGATCTGGCTGACCGGATTGCCTGACGCGGTTGACGTGATTGTGGTGGGGCAGGAATTTGTTATCGATGGTGTGCCTGTCGATCCGCATTTTTCGGAGGTTGACGGATGACCGGTATCGTCGATTGGGCCGCTGAACGGGCCCGAATGATCCTGGCCTTTATTGTGCTGTCCCTTGTTGTGGGCGGCACGGCCTATGTCAGCCTGCCCAAAGAAGGCGAGCCGGATATCGAAATCCCGGCCCTATTTGTATCGGTTCCGTTTCCGGGCATTTCTGCGATTGACGCGGAAAAACTGCTGGTGCGGCCGATGGAAACCGAATTATCGGATATTGACGGGCTGAAAACCATGTCCGGCACCGCCGCCGAAGGCTATGCTGGGGTGGCGCTGGAATTTGAGTTTGGCTGGGACAAAGCCAAAGTGCTGGCCGAAGTGCGCGACGCGATGAATTCTGCCGAGGCGTCATTTCCCCAAGGGGCCGAGCAATATTCAATCAACGAAATTAACTTTTCCGAATTTCCGATCCTGATTGTGAACCTGACCGGGGATGTACCCGAACGCACCTTGGTTCAGGTTGCCAAACAGATGCAGGACGCCATCGAAGGGCTGGATGCCGTGCTTGAGGCCGGGTTGGCCGGTCAGCGCGACGAAATGGTCGAGGTGATCATCGATCCCCTGCGCCTAGAAGCGTATGACGTGACCGCGACCGAACTGATCAATGTGGTGGTCAACAACAACCAATTGGTGGCCGCCGGTGAAATCGAAACCGATGCCGGGTCCTTTGCGGTGAAAATCCCGTCCTCCTTTGATGAACCCCAAGACATCTATAACCTGCCAGTGAAAACCAATGGCGACCGGGTGGTCACGCTGGGCGATCTGGCAGAAATCCGTCTGACCTTTGAGGATCGTGTTGGCACGGCACGGTTTAACGGCGTCAATTCGGTTGCGCTGCAAATCGTCAAACGCAAAGGGTTCAACCTGATCGACACCGCCAACGAAGTGCGCGCCGTGATCGACGCTGAACGTGCGTCCTGGTCGCCGGAATTGCAGGCCGCCATTCAGGTTGGCACATCCAATGACCAGTCGCGCAATGTGGCGTCAATGGTGGGTCAGCTGGAAGGGTCGGTTTTGACCGCAATTGCGCTGGTGATGATTGTGGTTCTGGCCGCCTTGGGCACCCGCCCTGCCCTATTGGTGGGCTTTGCGATCCCAACCTCATTCCTGTTGTGTTTCGTGCTGTTGGCGATCATGGGGATCACCATTTCCAACATCGTGATGTTTGGCCTGATCCTGGCCGTGGGCATGTTGGTGGATGGCGCGATTGTGGTTGTGGAATATGCCGACAAACGCATCAAAGACGGCGTTGGCCCGATGCATGCCTATGTCGAAGCCGCCAAACGGATGTTCTGGCCCATCGTCAGTTCCACCGCGACCACGCTTTGTGCGTTTTTGCCGATGTTGTTCTGGCCCGGCGTTCCCGGTCAATTCATGGGCATGTTGCCGGTCACGTTGATCTTTGTTTTGTCCGCCTCGTTGGTTGTCGCGCTGATTTATCTGCCCGTAATGGGTGGTGTTACTGGCCGGATGAGCCGCACCTTGGGCCATATGTCTGACTGGTTGAAGTCCCGCGTTCATTGGGCCATTCGCGCCGCGCTGATCCCGGTTGCGGTGATGATGGTGTTTACCGGCATTATGATGTCGCTGAACCCCGGCTATTTGTCCGGCGAAGCGCTGCGCAGTTCAGGTTTGGGCGATTCCCTGCCCGGTATGATCCTGTTCTTTGTTGGGGCGATGTTATCATCGGTCACAATCGGATCGGTGAAAATGGAACGCCGCGCCAAAAAGGTGCGCGCCGGCTATCGTCGCAGTCCGTTTGGCTGGGTGATCCATTTCATTTCGGGCAACCCGATTATGCCGCTGGTCAGCATTGGTGTGGTCTTTGGGGTGGTGATGTCCGTGTTCACCTATTTCGGTGCCAACAGTAACGGTGTGGAATTTTTCGTCGAAAGCGAAACAGAACAAGCCATCGTATATGTCCGCGCACGGGGCAATCTGTCCCTGCCCGAAAAAGACGCGCTGGTGGCGCAGGTCGAACAGGTGGTTCTGGCCCATCCCGGTATCATGAACGCCTTTGCGTTTTCTGGCGATGGCGGGTTGAACACGGATGCGTCCGGGTCTGAATCCCCGCGTGACACAATCGGACAAATTCAGCTGGAAACCATCCCATGGGAGGAACGCCGCGATCGTCCCGAATTGGATGGCGATACCGTGGTTGACGAAATTCAGGCACAGCTGGAACTGATCCCTGGCATCCAGACCGAAATCCTGTCCCAAGCCCGCGGTCCAGCCTCTGGCAAACCGGTGCATCTGCGTCTGAAAAGCGACAATTGGGATGATCTGATTGCGGCGACGCAATTGGCGCGGGCCCAGTTTGAAAACACAGCAGGTCTGACCCTGATTGACGATACATTGCCCCTGCCCGGCATCGATTGGGAAATTCAGGTCGATGTGGAAAAAGCAGGCCGTTACGGCGCCAATGTGGCCGCCGTGGGCGGCATGGTGCAATTGGTCACACGTGGGATCCTGCTGGATACGATGCGGGTGGATTCATCGGATGAAGAAATCGAAATCCGCGTCCGCCTACCAGAAGAAGACCGCGTTTTGTCCACGCTGGACACATTGCGCGTACGCACCTCAGAGGGCTTGGTGCCGTTGGCCAACTTTATCACCCGATCCCCGGTGCAATCGCTGGCCGAAATCAGCCGTGTCGACCAGACCCGGTATTTCGACGTAAAGGCCGGTGTGCTGGACGGTTTGTCATCGGTTGCGACCCCTGATGGCGATCTGTTGGGGCATGTGACCACATTGGACCCCGACGCGGAAAACAACCCACCTGCGGATGTGTTTGGTGCCGATGGGACAGGTTATGTCCTGTTTGATCGGGCCAATGCGCAGGATGTGACGGACTTGATCGCCAGCGGCGACGCGGTTCTGACCCCGGTTAATCCCAACGAACGGGTGGCCTTCTTGACGGATTGGCTGGAAACCAACCCATTCGGCGACAATATCAGCTGGGAATGGACCGGCGACCAAGAGGAACAGGCCGAAAGCCAAGCGTTCTTGGGTCAGGCCTTTCTTGGGGCGTTGGGGTTGATGTTCATCATCCTATTGGCGCAGTTCAACAGCTTTTATAACTCGGTTCTGGTGCTGCTGGCGGTGGTGTTGTCCACAACCGGCGTGCTGATCGGGATGTTGGTGATGGATCAGACATTTTCGATCATCATGACCGGCACCGGGATTGTGGCGCTGGCCGGGATTGTGGTGAACAACAACATTGTTCTGATCGATACCTATCAGGAATACAGCCAATACATGCCCCGGATCGAAGCCATCACTCGCACCGCCGAGGATCGCATTCGTCCGGTTCTGTTGACCACAATCACCACCATGGCCGGTCTGGCGCCGATGATGTTCGGGCTGAGCCTTGATTTCATCAATGGGGGCTATTCCATCGACAGCCCCACCGCGCTGTGGTGGAAACAGCTGGCCACGGCCGTGGTGTTTGGCCTGGGGATCGCCACGGTGCTGACCCTGGTCTTTACGCCATCCATGTTGGCGCTGCGCGTGTGGGTATCAACCTATGCGCTGTGGTTGGCCCGCCTTCTGGCGAAACTGTCGCTGGGCCGGTCCAGCCGCGCGGCGCAGGATTGGGCGCTGAACCGGGATGCCAAACGCATCCGCGCGCCTGAATTTGTCTGGACCGAAGCCGATGATCCCCAAAGCGACGAAAACGCATTGGACAAAATCGAAAGCCGCATCCAAGCCATGGAAAAGGAATTGAAAGCCATCGAGGCCGACGATGATCCCCTGCCCGGCCCCGGCAATCCCCCGCTCAGAGCGGCGGAATGATCAAAACGACGACGCGTCTGTTGGCAGGCGCGTCGTTTTCTTTTTGGGCGGTGGTTTTGCAGATCCAAGCCGAAACATTCCCTGCTTCGGCGATGCTGTTTGGCTATGCCGGGATCGATTGCGACCTGATCAGCAATGGACCCGATGGGCCCAAATCCAGCTACTGGGACGAAGTCGCGGATTTCACCAATGCCAATCAGGTTTGCGTCACCGCAGACATGCAGCAATTGGCACAGCGCTTGGACAATGCTGCGCAATATGGGCGTCCTGTTTTTTATCTGGAGCCGGTGTTTTTTGAACAGACCGGGGATCAACTTGTGTTGGCGTCACATGCGGATGTTTTGTGGCAAATGGTGGTGCAGGCCATTCACAACAGCGGCGTGCCCCCCGAAGATCTGATTTTCTACATGGCGGATGAACCCTATCATCGTAATGTGAACCGCGCCGATCTGGTGAAGGCGGCACAGATGATCCGCGCCACCTTTGCCCGGGCAGATATATTGGTCATCGAAGCCGCCCGCCCCAACCCAGAACAGTTTTACGCGGCAAATCCCAATCCAATTCCCGACGAAATCCGGTATTGGGGGTTTAATGCCTACACGATGTTAGATCCGTCTTTGAATCCCGCCTATATGCGCGAACTCAGCGCGATCGAAACGGCATTGCAACCGGACCAATCCATGGCCTTGATCGTGGATGCGACCCACACACCCATCCACCGGCTGGCAGGGCTGCGGGCCGGTGATATGGGGGATGTCGCATTGAATTATGCCCGTCTGGCGCAGACGCTGACGCGGGTTGATCTTGTGCTCGCTTATTCTTGGGTGGGTGGCATCGATGGGCGCTGGGAAAAAGGCGTGCGGGACATGCCGCAACATGTGCAAGACACCCATCGCGCTATTGGTCTGGCCCTGACGGGACGCTAAGAACGCGCCTTGCTAGGCCAGCTCTTCCTCAGACGCCTGACGGTGCCAAAGCTGCGCATATCGCCCCTCTTTTTCCAGCAATGCGTCGTGGCGGCCTTCTTCGATGATCACACCTTTTTCCAGCACCACAATCCGATCTGCATCCGCGATGGTCGACAGACGGTGGGCAATGGTGATCACGGTACGTCCATGGCTCATCGCCTTCAGCTCGGCCTGAATGTCGCGTTCTGTGTCCGTGTCCAGCGCGGATGTCGCTTCGTCCAGCAGCAGGATGGGTGGGTTTTTCAACAGCGTGCGCGCAATGCCGACCCGCTGCTTTTCACCGCCCGATAATTTCAGCCCGCGTTCGCCCACTTGGGTGTCATACCCATCCGGCAGAGACATAATAAAGTCGTGGATTTTTGCGGCTTTGGCGGCGGATTCCACATCTGCGCAGGAGGCGTCCCCACGTCCATACGCGATGTTGTAGTAGACGCTGTCGTTGAACAGCACTGTGTCCTGCGGCACCACGCCGATCTGGGCATGTAGCGACGTCTGTGTCACGTCCCGCACATCCTGACCGTCGATTTCCAGCGCCCCATCAGACACGTCATAAAACCGGAATAACAGCCGACCGATGGTGGATTTCCCCGACCCAGACGACCCGACAATGGCAACGGTTTCACCGGCCGCCACTTGTAGGTCGATGCCGTTCAAAATGGACCGTTCCGGATCATAGCCAAACACCACATCCTTTAGGTGAACCGCCCCGCCCTGCACGTTCAACGCCGGTGCGTTGGGTTTATCAACCACTTCGGACGGCTGTTCCAGCAGCGTGAACATATCGCCCATATCGATCAACGACTGGCGAATTTCGCGATAGACCGTGCCCAGAAAATTCAGCGGCATGGTGATCTGGATCATATAGGCGTTAACCATGACAAAATCGCCCACGCTCAACTGGCCGTTTTGCACGCCGATTGCGGCCATAATCATCACCAGAACCAGCCCCGATGTGATCAACAAGGCCTGACCAAAGTTCAGAAATGCCAAGGAATACGACGTCTTTAACGCGGCTTCGGAATAGAGCCGCATCGCGCCATCGTACCGCTGTGCTTCGCGTTCTTCGGCGCCGAAATATTTGACCGTTTCAAAGTTGAGCAGGCTATCAATCGCCTTTTGGTTGGCGTCCGTGTCCTGATCGTTCATCTGTTTGCGGATTTTCACCCGCCATTCGGTCACCGCAAATGTGAACCAGACATATAGCCCGATCGTGCCAACAACGACCACCAAGTACCAGACATCAAACAGAAAAAACAAAACGATGGCTGTCATAAACAGCTGCAATGTCAACGGGCCGATGGAAAACAGCAGGAACCGCAACAGGAATTCGACGCCTTTAACACCGCGTTCGATAATCCGGCTTAGCCCGCCGGTTTTGCGGGTGATGTGATAGCGCATCGACAATTTGTGAATATGGCGAAAGGTTTCCGTCGCCAATTGGCGCAATGCACGTTGGGCCACTTTGGCAAAAATGACATCGCGCAATTGTTGCAGACCCACATCCATGGCCCGCGCCAAACCGTAGGCCAAGGTGAGACCAACCGCCCCTACGCCAATCGCCCAGCCCGTGCCTTCGCCCGCTAAAACATCGACGGCCCAAGCGTAGAAAAACGGCGTCCCCACCGCGACCAGACGTGCGACAACCAGTACGACCATCGACAGGATGACCCGTTTCTTGACCCAGTCCTGATCCGCGGGCCAAAGATATGGCGCCACTTTGCGGATCGTGACCCAACCCGAAATCTGAGTGTTGTCCAAATTGGCATCGGTGTGAGAGAGGCGTCGCATGAAAGCTCCTGAAAGGGGAACCAATTACATAAACCAGCCCCAATCAAAGCACCAGCGAACATAGCCGCTGGAAATGCAGGTCTGAACCTTCATTCTTGCACAGAACGCGCGTCTAGATAGGCCGGTAATCCTGCCCGCATCACCAATTGTTCGTCGTCAATCCGCACCGCCGTTAAGGCAGGCATGTCCAGTAACGGCGATAGGTCATTGATATTATGGTCATTTACCCACAAAACTTCGACCGACTTCATCTGTGCCAGTGGGGATATATCGGTTGCTGGGATACGAGACATGCTCAGCATTTCGACCTTATCCAAACCAGAAAGCGGTTCCAGATCAGCGACTTGGCTGTCTGTGATCCACAATTTTTCGAGCCGGGTCATGTGACGCAATGCCGATATATCGGAGATCGCCGTTTCCCGCAGGTCCATTTCCTGCATGTGGCGTAATCCGGACAATGGGTTGATGTCCCGGATCATCGCGCCTTTTACATTGAACCGTTCCAGATTGGTCGCGCCTGACAATGCCTGAATGTCAGTCAATTGTGCGTTTTGGGCTGAAAACATCACCAGTGACGCGCCGGGGTTTAGCCCGTTAAGGCTTTGAAATTGGCTGGAATTCAATGTCAGATGGGTCAAATTTGTCGCTTGGGACAAGGGCGACAAATCCAAGAGCCCCTCACCGCGCAGGGTCAATTGACGAATGTCCAAACCCGCCAAAGGTGACAGGTCCGTCACCTGTGTCCCGCCAAGCGCAAACCCCGTTAGGTTGCGCATCTGTTCAACGCCTTGCAAATTGTCCAGCGGCATATTGATCAGCGTCAGCGCCTCTAGGTTTGGCAATGTCGCAAGTTGCAGGCCGTCAATGGTGTCAATGTTCATCAGGCTTAGATTTCGCAGCCCATCGATGTCGCCCAATTGTGACGCATTCAACGTTGCGACGCCTGACAAAATAATGTTTTGCGCAGCCATGCCATCCAAACTGGAAAAATCGAGTTGATCAGCGCCATCAAAGGTCACACTGATCAAACGTTTCAGATCACCAAGCGGTGACAGATCGACACCATTCCCAAGCGTTCCCTGCCATTGCAATGTCAGATGTTCGACCTGTTCCAATTGCGCCAGATTGTCTAGGGACATCGATTGATCGGTTAGTTTGATGCGCGCAAATTTTGCATCAGAATCAAAGCATTCCGTGCCGATCTGAATGCAATCTTCTTGTGCGAATGTGGGGGGAACTTCTGTACAGGACACGCCAAATGACAGGGCAATAGCTAAGAGTTTTTTCACAATCGGCACCTTTTACGTTGGGGTTGATCCATCCCGTGAATGGGTGGACTTTGAACCCCGTCAAATCACTTATCATCCATTTCAGGCAAGCGGAAAATCTGCCCTGGATAGATTAAATCGGCGTCCCTTATAAGATCGCGATTTGCCTCAAAGACATGCACATACATGACGCCGTCCCCATATTGATCCCGTGCAATCGCCCAGAGCGTATTGCCGGGTTGAACGGTGCGCACCGCCACCTGAAAATCCTCGTTTTGCACGTCTTGGGCCATCACTTCGGCGACGGTTTCGGCCTCTTCGCGTTTAAACGGTGTTTCAATCCGGCTGACCACGGTCCCGTCTATGGCGATTTCATCGACGCGCAACGTGTAAACGCCGGTATCCACTTGGGGCAAGTCCGTGCGCCAGCGACCGTCCTGATTGATGCGGGATGTGGTGATGGGGGTATTGTCCAAATAGACCTGAACAAAGCCTTCGCTCTGGGCACGCCCCGCTAGTGACACGTCGCCTGATGGGTCATAAGTGATTGTATCTAAAGCAACATTTGACATGACATCAGGGCTGGCACCGCTGGGTTGCACAACACGCACCCCGTCCGCATCCGCGGCCAATATCGCAGGCGCATCTGGTTCAGTCACGGGGTCAGGGGCGGTATCCACCTCTGTTTCGGGGGGCACGTTTTGGACGATCTCGGTCTCTGTCGTAGGTTCTGCAACCTGCTGGTCCTCAGATTGATCCAGATCCGGTGACACCGCAGGTTGAGCAGGCTCAGGGGGATCGGCATTTGGAACAATAGCGGCCAGTTGTTGGTCGGCTATGACAGGTGTTTCAGGTTCCGTGATCGTGGCGATGTCCCCATCAGGTTCAGTGACGTCTGCGGCAACATCATCCGCCATTTCCGTAATTATTTCAGGCTCTTCTGTGGCATTGCTCACCTCGGGTTCATCAGCATCATCCGTGATGGTCGCAGCTGCGACCTGTTCGGAATTCTGATCGGTTGCCTCTGTCTGTGGCTCAATTGGCGGCGGTGTGACACCAAACGGTTCGATCAGATAAATTTCTGCGGACAACACCGCAGCCCCGTCCGGATCGGTCAGCAATTGCATGCCTCGGGGTTGGTCGGATGGGGAAATGTCAAACAAGGCCACAAACTGACCATTTGCATCCGCAGAAATCCGGGCAATTTCCTGGCGTGCGACCAAAATGGCCACGTCCTGATCCGGCGTCGCGGACCCGGCAATGATGGAATTGCCGTCTGGTTCTATCCGGATTGTCGTAAATTGCGGGGCCACAATTTCAGGCGCGACAGGTGTCGGCTCCGGCGGGCTGGTTTCTGGCTCTTCTTGTGCGACGGGCGGCGCTGCGTTCTCTTGCACGGTCGCTGCGATGACAGCGGTTTCAGTGTTGGACCCGCTATCCGTTTCTACCGGCATCTGCGCCGGCTCACCCGCGGCCTGATCTTCGGGTGCCGGACCGCTTGGGTCAGGTGCGCCGATAAATGCCACGGTTGCGACCACAGCCCCCCCTGCCAATACGCCCCCCGCCAGATATTGCCAGATTACATTATGCGCCATGCCATCCCTGTCTTTTTCCCCATGTGTGATTTCCCGGCTCCCCAGCCTTTGATGGAAAATGACACCTCATCCAAGTTGAGCGATCCTAACAATCAGGGTATGAGCGGTCAAAACACCAATGCGTTCCTAGCACAGAGAGTGACCATGTCCCCTAAATTCCTTTCGATTTGTGTCTATTGTGGCTCACGTAGTGGGGTTGATCCCACTTATGAGGCGGATGCCAAAGCCGTCGGTGCAATGCTGGCCGCCCAGAGCTGGCGATTGGTCTATGGCGCCGGAGACGTTGGGCTGATGGGGGCTGTGGCCAATGCGGCGCAATCGGCTGGGGCGGCAACCTTTGGGGTGATCCCGGAACATTTGAAAAAATGGGAAGTCGGGAAAACCGATCTGGACACATTTATCGTCACCGAAAACATGCATGAGCGCAAAAAGGTCATGTATATGAACGCGGATGCGATTGTGGTTCTGCCCGGCGGGGCCGGATCATTGGATGAGTTTTTTGAGATCCTCACGTGGCGGCAACTGGGATTGCACGACAAACCGATTATGGTGCTGAACACCAATGGGTATTGGGATCCGCTGTTTGCCTTGATGGATCACGTCATTGATCAGGGCTTCGCTGAGGCTTCTATTTTGGATTTTGTCACATCTGTGCCAGATGTTGCGACCCTGACGACAGAATTGAAAACCCAGTTAGACGCCTAGGCGCGGTTGCGTCGATCCTGGATCACGGTCGCGCCGGAATAGATCGCCAGGGCCAGCCAGATCATCGGGAATGCGATCATGTGCCAGCGCGTGATCGTTTCGGCAAACACAATCGCCGCACAGGCAAATTGTAGCGTTGGATTAAGGTATTGCACAACGCCAATGGTCGACAGGCGCACCCGTTTGGCGGCAAAGGACATCAACATCAATGGCCCCCCTGTCAACGGACCAGACAAAACCAAAAGCCCAAATGTCGTGGGGTCCACACCCCCCGATTGCCCCCAGCCCAACAACCAAAAAACCGCCAGAGGCAAGAGCAGTGCCACTTCGGCGGCGACGGACACCATTGGCCCTATTTCCAGCTGCTTTTTCAACAATCCATAAAGCCCAAAAGTGATTGCCAAATGAAGTGCAATCCATGGCGCGACCCCCAATCCGACGGTCAAAACGATCACGGCAAGGACCGCGATGCCAACAGCAACCCATTGGAAAAACGATAATAATTCACCCAGCACAAGCCGTCCCAGCGCCACCGCGGCCAGTGGGAATATGTAATACCCTAATGATGCTTCGAGTGCGCGACCGACCTGAATCGAATAGATAAACCCAAACCAATTCACAGAAATCAGGATAGAGGCCGCTGCGATCATCCACAGGGATCGCCCCGGTTTTAACGCAGAAAACAACGCACGCACCCGGCGCTGCAGCAGCAAAACAATCAGAAAAAAGACCAAAGACCACACCGTCCGATGGGCCAAAATATCCATGGGCGGCATATGTTTCAGCAACGCATAAAACAAGGGCGACAGGCCCCAGATGACACAGGCCAGCCCCATGGCTGCGATGCCTTTGATCGGTTCGTTCATTGTTTTTTCCAGATTGGATCGATAGCTCAAACGCTGTCAATTGAACGACCGTTTCATATGTGTGCACACTTGTCCATCCGGTGCGCACCCCAAATCGCCGACTTTGGACTGCCGGCAGAAATTCACAATGCGGCGCAACGAAATATCAAGAAATTTACCACAATCTCTGCCTCAGATCGTGAATGTAAATGAGGTCAGAATGCCCTTTTCCCGATGGCTGCAGGATGTGGCCGTATTCTGTTTTAGTGTGATGGCGCCCTATGCCTGCTCGGCTGAGGCTGTGAGCCTGCTGCAAGACAATACCTTTGCGTCGCATCGCTCTGCTTTGGTGCAGATCGGAGCAAACGCCGCCCCCTCTGACACGGGTCTACAACGCGCGCCCAGCCTGTTTGCCGGGCGCAGTGGCAACAGTTTATTTGCGCCCAGCCCAGATCGGATTGAATTGGCCAGTGCGGCGATGCCGATCGGCCTTAATTCATCCGCAGTGCAGCGGTTGCGTCATATCATCGGTCAGGCTGAATCCCGGCGAAACGGGTATGATGCGGTCCAACACGGGGCAACACGCCGCCCCGCTGATCGGCCAACCAACATGACAATTGGTGAAATTTATCAATGGATTGACGACACACCGGGGCAACCTCATGCCATTGGTCGGTATCAATTTATCCCGGCAACGTTGCGACGGTTGGTGAATGAATTGGGCCTTCCGCCCAGCACCCGTTTTAGTCCGCATGTGCAGGATCAACTGGCCGATATCCTATTGGCAGAGGCGGGATTTCACGCCGCCAATCGCGGCGATTTGGGCCGACATGAATTTATGAACAATCTGGCGAAAATCTGGGCGGGGCTGCCCAATTCGACCGGGCGATCCCACTATCACGGCTATGCAGGCAATGCCGCATCGATCAGCTGGGCCAGTTTTGACGCGCAGATGAGCGAAATATTTCCCGGCTAGTCCAAACAAAAACGGCGCCCCAAAGGACGCCGTTTCAATCGATCCTTCAGGGTCGATTACATCCGGGATGCAACATTTTCCCAGTTAACCAGATTGTCCAAGAAGTTGGTCAGGTAAACAGGACGTTTGTTACGGAAATCGATGTAGTAGGAATGTTCCCAAACATCACAGCCCAACAGCGCAGTTTGACCAAAGCACAACGGGTTCACGCCGTTTTCGGTTTTGGTCACAGCCAACGAACCGTCGGCGTTTTTCACCAGCCAAGCCCAACCAGACCCGAACTGACCCGCACCAGCCGCAGAAAACGCAGTTTTGAAATCCGCGACGGACCCAAAGTTTTCGACCAAAGCTTTTTCAAGCTCTGTTGGCATCGCATTGTCGCCCGGCCCCATCATTTCCCAAAACTGGTTGTGGTTCCACAGCTGCGAAATGTTGTTAAAGATGCCGTTTTGCGCCACGGAATTGGCGTCATATGTGCCGACGATGATCTCTTCTAGGGATTTGCCATCCCATTCGGTGCCGGCGATGGCGGCATTGCCGTTGGTGACATAGGCATTGTGATGCAGATCGTGGTGGAATTCCATGGTTTCAGCGGACATGCCTTTGGCAGCCAGCGCATCATGGGCATAAGGAAGATCGGGAAGCTCAAAAGCCATGGTTACTCTCCTGATTGATTTGTTCTGCGCTTAACAAAGCCCAAGACCGCGCGGGGTCAAGCCCGTTTTACGTCTGAAATGATGTTTCTATCCCACGGTCCGGGCTTTCCTGCACAAACCTGCGTTGATTTCCCCGTGAAACTGGACCTTTGTCGCGTATGTTTCTATTGTTGCTAAAACAGCGACAATGAACTGTAAAATATTGGAAACTAACCGGGTCTTAATCGGTTTTGTGGTCCAGTCGCGACAGGCAAAAACAGGTGTGGCATGAGCCCCAAACATAAGTTCACGATCCTTTCGATGATGAAAGACGAAGGTCATTCTCTGGTGGAATGGGTTGCGTTTCACAAACATGTCGGGTTCGACAATATCTGCGTCTACACCAATGATTGTGGTGACGGCACCGATGACATGCTGATCCGCCTAGAGGAGCTGGGTTGGGTCAAACATTTTCGCAATGACGTGCCCGAAGACAAAAAACCCCAACCAAATGCGCTGGCACTGGCGACCCAAAACCCAGAGGTCACCGACAGCGAATGGATACTAACCATGGATGCCGACGAATTTTTGTCGGTCAAAGTGGGGCGTGGCCGCATTCAGGATCTGGTGGAACGCATGGATGACAAGGCAGATGCCATTGCCATCACGTGGCGGTTTTTTGGGGCCAATGATGTGACATCCTGGAACCCGGGGTTGGTGATCGAAAACTACACCCACGGCGCGCCGGATATGTTCAAAAAGGGATGGGGTGTGAAAACCATGTTCCGCCCCTATGAGGATATGAAATTGGGCATTCACCGCCCGCATATCAAAAAAGCTAAGCAATTGCCGGAAAACGCAAAACGGATGTTTGACCAATTGTGGCTGAACGGGTCCGGCGATCCGATGCCCGATGAATTTTCCCTGTCTGGATGGCGCTCGACCAAACCAACCTTGGGCTATGATCTGGTTGAGCTGAACCATTACGCGGTCAAATCCTATGAGGCCTATTTGCTGCGCCGGGTGCGGGGTAATGTGAACAACAAACCCGACAAATATAACGAAGCCTATTTCGCGCTGTTTGATCGCAACGAAAAAGAAGAAACCAATGTTTTGCGCCACGCCCGTGGCACCCGCAAAAAGATGGAACAAATTCTGGCCGATCCAGAAATGCGCCGCCTACAAGATCAAGCTTTGGCGTTTCATGAGGCGCGCATGGAGAAACTGCATGCGACCGGTGAATATGAACATTGGCTGAATGAGCTAAAAGACGCGTCAAAAATCCCGCTGGATAAGCTGGATGAGGTTCTGTTCATTCAGCATCTGCCCAAGCAATGGCAGGAAAAGGTCAAAGAAATGCAGGCCCAGGGCGTGCCCGACAAAACCATCGCCAAGATGATTTCACAGACCCAAACCGCCAAAAAGGGCGAAACCCGGCAGGCCCTGCTGGCCGCTGCGGGTGAAAAACCAGAAGAAAAGCTGGACGCCAATCAAATGTCCAAAAAGGACAAAAACAAAGCCAGCTTGGACGACAATCCATTTATGAACACGCCAGAGGCAGCCGCGCTTGGCGTGCCACTGAAACAGGAACGGGCGCAAAAAATCGCACTGGCAGCCCAAGTGGGGGATGTGCCTTCCGCATCCCAGCCCGCAAATTCCGACCCAACCCGAGATCCCGCCACGGGCAGATTCCTGCCCAAAGCCCCTGCCCCAACAAAGGATGCCTGATATGGCCCCCCGCCGCAAAGTGCTCGTCTCAACTATGAAGAACGAAGGCCCCTACCTGTTGGAATGGCTGGCCTATCACAAAAGCATCGGTATCGAAGAATTCTGCATCTTTTCAAATGATTGCACCGATGGCACCAACCTGATCCTGAACCGTTTGGATCAGATGGGATTGATCAAACATTATGACAATCCACTGGGCCCGCGTATGGATCCCCAGCGGGCCGCCTATAGCCGTGCCGGTAAAATGGACTGGGTCAAATCCGCCGATTGGGTTCTGATTGTCGATGCGGATGAATTTCTGAACGTGAAAATTGGCGATCATTCGATTGATGCGCTGATCGATGCCAACCCGGATGCCGACGCCATTGCGGTGAATTGGCGGCTTATGGGGTCATGTGGTCACGCGCATATGTCCGATGAATTGGTCACCGAACGGTTTACCCGCGGGTCCACCTTTGAAGAGCCTGAAAACGGTCTGGTTTGGGGGTTCAAAACCTTGTTCCGGCCCGGAAAATTCGATTTCTACGGTGTGCACCGTCCCAAAATGTTCAAAGACAAAGATGTCACGCCCGACATGGCCAAATGGGTCAATGGCGATGGCAAAGACGTCACCGAAAAATTGATGATCAAAGGCTGGCGGTCCAACAAAGACATCCTCGGTTATTCGATGGCGCAGGTGAACCATTATGCGATCAAATCGCGCGAAGATTTCCTGCTGAAACGTCTGCGCGGCACGGCGAATTCCAAAAACAAAGACCGGATTGATCAGGATTATTTCGGCAAATATGACCTGAACGCAAACGAAGATTCATCAATCCAAACCGCAGCTATTCAGCCGATGGTCGATGAATGGATGCAAGACGGTGATCTGGCCGCCTTGGTGCGTGCCTGCGCTGAATGTTCGCGCCGCGCCTTGGCCTATCAGGTCGAAGTGCCTGAATATAAACACTTTGTTGATACAGGCGTATTCCCCGGTTCCAGAGAGGCCGCTGAATGAACGCACGTTTTATCTGCATCGGCACCCACCACAAAACGGGCACGATCTGGATGCGCAAAGTATGGCGCGCCATCCAAGAGGATCAGGGCATTCCGTTTATGCAATGCTACCGCACCAAAAAGATCGCCGAAGCCGCCACCAGCGGCCCGCAGATCATCGTCAACTGGTCCAGCACATTTCCCAAAGAGCTGATGGCTCTGGATCACGCGCGTTTCCTGCACATCATTCGCGACCCGCGCGACGTGCTGCTGTCAGGCATGCGTTATCACCGTATTGCGCCGCTGGGGAATGAAAAATTCCTGCGCGAAACCCGGTCAGATTGGGGCGGGAACAACTATCAGGATCATCTGAACGCCCTGCCCGGCGATCTGTCGCGGTTGGCGTTTGAAATGGAAAACAAACACCGCGAAACCGTGGATGAGATGCTAAAATGGCCCTATGGCCATCCCCATGCCGTGGATGTGAAATACGAAGATCTGATCGAAGATCATGACTGTTCTATCATTCGCAACATGCTGGTGCGGTTTAACATCGAAGGTTTGGATATTGATCGCGCGGTGCAAACCTATTGGGATCATTCACTTTTTGGCGGATTGGCCAAAGAAACGGATCGATCTGACCGCCAGAACTTGCATGTCAGTTCCGGCGCCAAGGCACAATGGGTTTCCAAATTGCCCCGTGAAATTGCCGTAATCTATGCGGAACGTTTCCAGCCTGCGCTGGAAACGCTTGGCTATGCCCAAGATGATTCATGGGTTGATGACTGCACCCCGTTTCGCGAAATGCAGTCCTGAATTTATGTAACGCGGTGAAAGCGCGGCATCGGATCCCATGCCGCGCACAGCATCTCGTCCAATTCTGCGGAACGCACGTGACGACGGCCGGCATTTGGCAGAAATGTCATTTCCCCCAAAAACAAATCTTTGCCGCGCAAATACAGATCAACACGACAATACTGGAACCCTTTGGCCAGTCGCACAGCAACTTGTTGCGCCTTATCCGCATTTTCCGGAAGCGGCTCTTCGTGTTTGTTCACACGTAAAAAATCATGCGGCAAATAGTTCAAGTTTTCGTCGTAAACTGGATTATGCCGATCCTCGGAATGAAGCCCCACATCCATTTGCAACAGAACCGGGGCCCCATTGATCACATGAAACCGGAAATCGGTCAGAGATCCGTCCCCATTTCCGTCCAAAAGGTCCTGTTCCAAGAACACCTTGCGGTCGATTTTGAAATACCACCATTGGCTGCTCGACTTCCCATAGGCGGTGTGCAGCCATTCATCTGCGATCTTGCGCAGCTCTTTCATTTGGATGTCCGAACATGGCAGTTCAACTTTGACATTCATCGCGCTGCCGTGATTGGCCTTCAGATAATATGTCCCCGGCTTGATGTCTCTAAAATCCATGTCATCCGCGTTGGACCACGCACCGGCGACGGTCGCCGTGGAAACGGTGTCCTCTAGGTCGCTGGGGATACATTCACCGACCAACAGCTTGTCAGCCGGGTTAACGCGCGGCATGGCCATTGTCACGGAATGTAGAATGTTCATCGCTCCAAATGATGTCGGTTCGATAAAATTCGGCCAAACGTCATTTTTGCGGTAATAACTGGCCGCGCCCCTACAGGCGGTCCACTTTGCCATTTTTTCGCTGAACTCAGACAGCAAAGTCATATGCGTTTCCGAGGAAACCTCATCTTCGGACGCCGCAACTTGGGCGACATGCCAACGATGAAAATCCTCAGCAAAATCATGAATGTATCGATCATGATTCTCGTTTCTGGCCCGATTCAAATAAAACTGATTTTCATAGAACGGACGCGTTAGCTGCTCACCCATAACACCACCCTCTTTATTTTGTTAAACAGAGGTTAGCCGTGGAAATGGATGAAAATGTGTCCAATTCGTGAAAAGTTTTGAGCTTGTCCGTGGTCGGTTTGTACCCCGTTAGAAATGTCCAACCGGGCCGGATTTGGCAGCGTTTGACAGGGTGCCAAACACATATTGCGCCACAGACCGGAAACAGATCACCTGCACCATTCCGGTGTCGGACATCCAAAACGCCGCGGCCACCTGGGCGATACGCGTGCGGCGAAAATCGCCCGATGAAAAGCTGTCGTTAGACATATCCACCGGTGACAATCGTGCGATCGTATCACGTGCGATATCCGGCGCGATTGTGAACATTGCTCGCGCATCTGAGACGTTTTCAGCCATAAAATGTGTGCCCGCCAGACCTGTTTCGATCTGTGTTAAAGCGTCTGCGACATCCCCATAGGGCAGCAAAATCAACAATTCGTCCGGCGACATCCAGGCCAATCCGCGATCACCTGACATGTTTACGCGACGTGTTTCAGGAACCTCTACCCCGGTGATTTGCAAACAGGTTTTGCGCAAAGTCACATCGGACAAATCCCCGCGCAGCGTGATCATGCCACGCAATCCGCATTCCTGCACGCCGTTTTCAGATTTGCCATTCAAAGCGCTGACAAGGTTAGACATTTTGCTTCTCCCCTTCTGGATCAAAGAAGACAGGGCTGACGATTTTGGCCGCCACATCAGGCGCGTTGATGCCGGGGAATGTGATGACTTCGCCCATGCGGTCCGGCCCGTTCAGAACCAATCCCATTGCAATCCCTTTGTTCAATGTCGGCGAATGATAGGTGGATGTGACGCGGCCTTGGGTCATTTTCTGACCGTTGGCGTTAACCCCATCGGCGATGGCATAGGCCCCGTCCGGGATCACCGACCCGTCCAAGGTTTCCAGCCCGACCAGCTGCCAACGCGTTGGATCAGCCATATGCGACCGCAATTGTGCGCGTTTGCCGATAAAATCGTCTTTCTTTTTGGAAATGGCCCAGTGCAGGCCCAAATCCTGCGGAATGACCGTGCCATCCGTTTCGTCGCCAATCATGATGAACCCTTTTTCGGCGCGCATGATATGCAGGCATTCCGTGCCATACGGCATCACGCCAAACTCTGCCCCGGCATCGATGAGGGTATCCCAAAATGCGCGGCCCTGGCTGGCGGGAACGGCGATTTCAAACGACAATTCGCCGGAAAATGAAATGCGATAGATCCGGGCGTCAAAGCCGCCTAATTTGGCATCAACCCAGCCCATTAATGGTAGGGCCGCTGCGGACAGATCGGTTTCCGTTCCGATTTTTTCCAATACTTTTCGTGCATTAGGACCAACAACAGCGACCTGAGCCAATTGTTCGGTGGCATTGACGACGTAAACTTTCCAGTCCCACCATTCGGTTTGAAGCCACTCTTCCATGTGGGCATGAATGCGGTCTGCGCCGCCAGATGTGGTGTGACATAGCCATGTGTCGTCATCAATGCGCGCAACCACGCCGTCATCCAATAGGAACCCGTTTTCGGAACACATCAGCCCATAGCGGCATTTGCCCGGTTTCAGATTCGACATCATGTTTGTGTACATCATGTCCAGAAAACGCCCTGCATCTGGGCCTTTGACGATCAATTTACCCAGCGTAGACGCGTCCAACAGCCCGAGGTTTTGCCGCGTGTTCAGCACTTCGCGCATCACCGCGTCATGCTGGCTTTCCCCGTCGCGTTGATAGCAATACGGGCGGCGCCATTGGCCAACCGGTTCCCAATCCGCCCCGTTTTGATCATGCCACGCATGCATCGGGGTTTGTCGGATCGGTTGAAACAGCTCGCCGCGTGCTTCGCCTGCAATCGATCCCATGGAAATCGGCGTATAGGGCGGGCGGAACGTGGTGGTTCCCACAGACGGGATATCCGCGTTCAACGCGCCAGCCAACGTCGCTAATCCATTGATGTTGCTCAGTTTACCTTGATCAGTCGCCATACCCAATGTGGTGTAACGTTTGGTATGTTCGACGCTTTCATAGCCCTCTTGGGCAGCCAATCGCACGTCCGAAACTTTGACGTCGTTTTGATAATCCAGCCACATTTTCATGCGCAAAGCCGGGCCTGCGCCCTGTGGCATCATCCAAACTGGGGCCATCGGGGATTGGGCAACGATGTCTGCTTTGGGGGTGGTGCCACCCAATGTTGCCACCACATCCGATAGGGTTTGATCACAGGTCAACGCGCCATTGGCAGCCCCAACTACCTGCACAAATCCGGTGCCATCAGCCCCCAAAGGCGGACGGTTTGCATCTGGGCGAAACATCGCGTTTTCGGTGTCCCAAGTCAGTTTGCCACCACAATGAGACCACAGATGCACCACGGGCGACCAGCCGCCGGACATGGCCACCGCATCACAAGAAATCTCTTCCAAAACAGCGCCTTCGCCTGCTTGGGCACAGATTGTGACGCCGGTCACACGTTTGGTGCCTTTGACCGATGCGATGGCTTTGCCGAACTGCACATTGATGCCCAGCGACTGCGCCTGCGCCACCAAATCCCCATCCGAAGAGGGGCGTGCATCGATGATCGCAGGCACGTCCAGCCCGGCGTTTTTCAGGGCAATCGCGGTGCGGTACGCGTCGTCATTATTGGTCACCACAACAGTGCGGTCCCCAACTGAAACGCCCCAATTAACCACATAATCACGCAACGCAGCGGCCAGCATCACACCGGGAATATCATTGCCCGCAAAGCTAAGCGGGCGTTCAATTGCACCGGTTGCGGTGATGATTTTGCCAGCGCGAATACGCCACAAACGGTGCCGCGGTCCATCAACGTCGGGGGTATGATCGCTCAGCCGTTCATACGCCAGCACATAGCCGTGATCATAGATGCCCGCCCCCATGCAGCGCGCACGGATTTGCACGTTTTCCATGGCCTGCAATTCAGCCAAGGTAGCGTCGATCCAATCCGCGGCCGGTTGGCCATCGATCACGTCGCCATCAACCGGCGCGCGTCCGCCCCAATGGGCGTTTTGTTCGACCAGCATGACCTTTTGACCATTCGCAGCGGCCTGTTTCGCCGCCAAAAGCCCTGCAATGCCGCCGCCAATGATCAGCACATCGACCATGGCATAGAAATGTTCATAGGTGTCGACATCGCGGTCTTTGGGCACTTTGCCAAGACCGGCGGATTGCCGGACAATCGGTTCAAACAGGTGTTTCCACGCGGCCCGCGGCGCCATGAAGGTTTTGTAGTAAAACCCGGCTGGCAGGAACCGGGCGACTTTGTTGTTGATCGCGCCGATGTCAAATTCCAGGCTGGGCCAGTGGTTCTGGCTGGACGATGTCAGCCCGTCAAACAATTCGGTGGTTGTGACCCGTTGGTTGGGTTCAAACGTGCCACCCTGCCCCAATCCGACCAGCGCATTGGGTTCCTCAGCGCCAGAGGCCACGATGCCGCGCGGGCGGTGGTATTTGAACGACCGACCGACCAGCATCTGGTCATTGGCCAGCAATGCCGAGGCAAGCGTGTCGCCTGCGTGACCCTGTAACTGTTTGCCGTTAAAGGTGAATTTCACGGTTGAGGTGCGGTCGATCAGGCGACCGCCTGTGGCCAGACGTGTGCTCATGAAAAGGTCCTCCAGCTCCAACCGGGCCGTTTGGCGGTGATCGCATCACAGATGTTTTGCGGGGGTTCGGTGGTCTGGGCGCTATAGGTGCCAAAGATTTCCAGCGTCGCCGTGCAGCGTGCCGCATGGAACCATTTTCCGCAGCCATTCACGTGCCGCCAACGTTCAAAATGCACCCCACGCGGGTTTTCCCGCATGAACAGGTATTCTTCGAATTGGTCGTCAGTGGACCCGGGGCCGTGACGTTTCAAATGCGCCTCGCCACCGGCGTGAAATTCAGTTTCTTCGGCGCGCACGCCGCAATAGGGGCAATCGAGGATCAGCATTGTACGCCCTTTCGATTAATCGAAGAAAAGGTGTGAAAAATCAGGTCATACATCAGTGGGCCACCCCTGCTGCGACGCTTTCGTCGATGAATTTGCCTTCGCGGAACCGGTTCATGGTGAATTCTTCGGTCAGGGGGGAATGACCTTTGGCCATCAGTTCGGCCATGGCCCAGCCTGATCCGGGGATGGATTTAAACCCGCCCGTGCCCCAGCCAGCATTGATGAACATGCCCTCAACCGGGGTTTTGGTGATCATTGGCGACCGGTCGCCTGTGACATCCACGATCCCGCCCCATTGGCGCAGCATTTTCAGGCGCGACACCATCGGGAAGGTTTCGACCAGCGCGCGCACGGTTTCTTCGATGTGGTGGAACGATCCGCGCTGGGTGTAGTTGTTAAACCCGTCCGTACCGCCGCCGATGACCATTTCGCCTTTGTCGGATTGGGACATATAGCCATGCACAGTATTGGCCATCACCACCACATCCATGCAGGGTTTGATCGGTTCGGACACTAAGGCCTGCAACGCCACGCTTTCCATTGGGACGCGGAACCCGGCCATTTCGGTCAACACAGACGTGGACCCGGCCACAACCACGCCCAGTTTGTCGCAATCAATCGCGCCTTTGGTGGTGTCCACGCCAACCACACGGGCGCCATCGCGGCGAATGCCGGTGACTTCGCATTGCTGGATGATGTCCATGCCCATGTCTGAACAGGCCCGCGCATAGCCCCAGGCGACCGCATCATGGCGCGCCGTGCCGCCGCGTGCCTGATAAAGCCCGCCCAGAACCGGATACCGTGGCCCATCTAAATTGATGATCGGCACCAATTGTTTCACCCGGTCCGGCCCGATCCATTCGGTTTGAACGCCTTGTAATGCATTGGCATAGGCCGTGCGCTGATAGCCGCGAATTTCGGATTGGGTCTGGGCCAGCATGATCACGCCACGGGGGCTGAACATCACGTTGTAGTTCAGATCTTGGGACATGGTTTCATACAGGCTGCGGGCCTTTTCATAGATCGCCGCCGACGGGTCCTGCAGATAATTGGATCGAATGATGGTGGTGTTGCGCCCGGTATTGCCGCCGCCCAGCCAGCCCTTTTCGATCACAGCCACATTGGTGATGCCAAAGTTTTTGCCCAGATAAAACGCCGTCGCCAGACCATGCCCCCCGGCCCCGACGATCACAACATCGTATTTCTTTTTGGGGTCTGGCGCGCGCCAAGCCCGTTCCCAACCGGTATGATACCGGGCGGCTTCACGGGCGATGGCAAAGGCTGAATAGCGTTTCATTTGGGCGTTTCCCTATGGATTCGGTGCACAGATTTCGAACCTGTGGATTCGGGCGTTGGATATTTTGATACGGAATTTCACATTTGCGACAAAGCTGCCGAACGGCACGACACAGGTCAGTTGCGACATGTGATCCATTCACCGGATTTTTACTGTGAAACCTTGCTGGGGCACAGGGCTACAATGTCGCGGGGGTTTCCCCCGGCTGCGGGCTTCTTTAGGGAAGTGGTGACCAGTATCGGAGACGTTATGCTGTTTTGGATCATCTCAGGTGTGATGGCGATTTTGACCGTCGCGACTATTGCAGTGCCGCTGTTGCGGATCAAATCCCAATCCGACCCGGATCAGGCGGATGCGCCGCGCGAAGATTTGGCGATCTATCGGGACCAATTGGCCGAGGTGGACCGGGATTTGGCGCGGGGCGTTTTGGACCAGACCGAAGCAGAACGCACTCGCACGGAAATTGCGCGTCGCCTGTTGGCGGCTGACACTGCGCAGCAGGCGGTTTTGGTCAATGGGTCAGGATTGGCCAACAAAGCATTGGCATTGGGGGGCGGCATCGCGATCCTTGGCCTAACGATTGGCCTGTATCTGAGCCTGGGCGCGCCGGGTTATCCAGACATTCGGCTGGCAGATCGATTGGCCCGGTCCGATGAGATGCGTGAAAACCGTCCTTCGCAGGCTGACATGGCGGCATTGGTCGCGCAAAACGCCCCGGCCCCAGACCTAGGTGATGTGCCAGAGGAATATATGGCGATGGTCACGCAATTGCGTGACATTGTTCCCACCCGCCCGGATGATCTGAACGGATGGCAATTGCTGGCCCGTCACGAAGCGGCGCTATCGCAATACGGTGCAGCGGCGATTGCTCAGGAACGGGTTGTCGATTTGCTGGGGGTGCGGGTCCCCATAGAGGAACAGGTGCGGCTGGTTGATCTGATGGTGGCCGCAACCGAAGGCTTTGTGTCCCCAGAGGCCGAATTCATCACCCGTCAAATACTGGATCGCGAGCCACAAAATATCGCGGGGCGGTATTATCTAGGGTTGCTTTATGATGGTACAGATCGTCCTGATCTGGCGTTTCGGCTATGGCAACCCATTGTGGATCATGGCCAAATAGAAGATGTGCATGTGCGCCTGACCCGGTCCCAGATCGAAGTCGCAGCATTCCGTGCTGGCATTGATTACACATTACCCGCCCTATCCGAAACACCTGTCACAGGCCCGAGTGCCGCAGACATTGCAGCGGCCGCGGACATGTCTGAGGCGGATCGCGCCGACATGATCCAAGGCATGGTTGCGCAATTGTCTGACCGTTTGGCAAACGAAGGCGGCCCTGCCAGCGACTGGGCCCGCCTGATCAGCGCCTATACGGTTTTGGGCGACACCGTCAGGGCCAATGCCATTCTGGGCGAAGCCCGCGACGTCTTTGCCCAACATCCCAATGAATTATCCATGATCGAACGCGCAGCAGCGCAGGCGGGACTAACGGAATGATCACTGAAACCGCAGAAGAATTTGTAACCCAAGTCCCCCAAATGGGCGCCTTGGCCGGGCTGGATTTGGGCACCAAAACGATTGGGGTCGCTATTTCCGATGTCTTGCGGTCGGTATCGACCCCGACCCAAACCATCAAACGCAAAAAATTCGGCGTTGATGCAGCGCAATTATTAGAGATCTGCCAGAAACGCGACATCGTCGGATTGGTGCTGGGATTGCCGCGCAACATGGACGGATCCGAAGGTCCGCGCGCCCAAGCCACCCGCGCATTCGCCCGCAATCTAAGCCGGTTAACCGATTTGCCGATTGTCTATTGGGATGAACGCATGTCGACCATTGCCGCCGAACGCGCCCTAATTGAGGCGGATACGTCTCGAAAACGTCGCGCAGAGGTCATAGATCATGTGGCAGCTGGGTATATTCTACAGGGGATGTTGGATCGATTGCAACATTTGAACGCCGCCACTTGAGCGGTAAAATTGGGATTGAAACGCGGATGAACACACCCGACAAATCAAATGACATCTGGGCCCGTTCCGAGATTGAGAGCCCCTGCGTGAACATTTGTGTGGTTCATCCAGAGGCGCGTATTTGCACGGGCTGTTTGCGGTCGATGGATGAAATCCGCGATTGGAGCCAAATGAGCCCTGAGATGCGCCAAGACATCATGGCCGCGTTGCCAGACCGTGCCGGGCAATTGAAAAAACGCTGGGGTGGACGCGCCGCGCGTTTGGGCCGTGGCTAGCGGTAAAACCGGCCTGATTGCGATCTAATACCCCAGCGCTTTGCGCAACATATTCAGCGCCACCAAGATCAGAAACACACCAAACACCCGTTTCAACGGTTTGGGGTCCATTTTATGGGCCAGTGCTGCCCCCCATGGCGCGGTGATCAATGTCATTGAAATCACCAGCGCAAAGGCGACCAGATTGACCGCGCCGATTGTGTAGGGCGGGGCCACTGACATATCGACCATCAAAAACCCGATCACGGATGGGACGGCAATGATCACGCCAAAACCGGCCGCCGTGGCCACTGCGCGGTGAATGGGCGTGCCAAACAGGCTCATGACGGGGACGCCAAAGGATCCGCCGCCGATCCCCATCAACACGGATAAAAACCCCAGCAATGGCGACAGCGCCCACCGCAATGGCCCTGTTGGCATTGTGTCCGCCAACCGCCAATGCGATCGACCAAATGCCATATAAAGCCCAACGATGATGGCCAGTCCCCCAAATATGAATTGCAACGTAGCAGAGCGGAGCAAAGCTGCGATGCTGACACCGATGATGGCACCAACCACAATACCCGGCGCCCAGCCCCGCAGGATGCCCCAATCCACCGCCCCTTTGCGGTTATGGGACAAAACGGACCGCATCGATGTGACGATAATGGTGGCCAACGACGTGCCCAGACACATCTGCATCAATTGCGGCGAGTCATAGCCAAGCACGGTGAACGCATAGAAAAACGCAGGCACCAACACTATGCCGCCACCCACGCCCAGCAATCCGGCCAATACCCCAGCAAACGCGCCAATTCCCAGCAATAACAACGCCATCGGCAATAAGAGGGATAGGTCCGGCATGGTTTTCTCCTTTGGGGTTAACCCGTGTCGGCACCTTAGTTGGGCAAATAGAAAAGACCAGCCTTAGGGGTGACTTTTCAGGTTTTTCAGAAACCGGCGCGCCGTGTTGGGCGGGCTTTCTTCGTAATCCATCGACAAATAGGCGCTGGCCATTTGATTGTCAGGATCGGCGCTGACTTGGACATAGGTCATCCCCCCTGCGAGGGCCTGTTGTTCGACATAGGTCATGAGTTTCTGACCAATCCCCTGCCCGCGCGCATCCGGTTCGACGTATAAATGATGCACATATAGCCCAAATTCCTGCGCATGTAGCTGTGTCACGCGGTAATAGGCCACATAACCCACAACAGGATCACCACAGGTCGCAAAGGTCAAAAACCCGGCTTGGTCAATCAAAGAGGCGATTGTTTCAGCCGTCAAAGAGGACGTGTCGCCATGATGTTCGCACAGGCCTTGGGTCAGATGCGCAATTGTTTTGGCATCCGTGACACGCGCGGGACGCACATTCATGTCACCGCCTCTAATGCGCGCAACACAATGTCGGTGCCCGCGCCAGGTTTGTGCCCTTCTTGAGAAAGAATACGACGCCAATGACGTGCCCCGGGGCGGCCCTGAAACAGCCCCAGCATGTGGCGCGTCACCTGAGCCAATTTGCCCCCCTGCGACACATGCCAGTCAATATAAGGCAGCATTTCACGAACGATTTCAGCGGCTTCCTTGGATTTGGCGATGCCAAAAATCCGCTGATCCGCATCCAGCAACACGCTGGACGGTGCATGATAGGCAGCACGTCCAATCATCACGCCGTCAAATCCCGCGGCCAGATGAGCCTCGGCTTCGTCCAATGTAGTCACCCCCCCATTGAGCGAAATATGCAGGTGCGGAAAATCGCGTTTCATCTGCAACGCAATGTCGTAATCCAAAGGCGGAATATCGCGGTTTTCTTTGGGGCTCAGCCCTTGCAGCCATGCCTTTCTGGCGTGAATTGAAAACCGTTTTACGCCCGATTTTGCAACCGTTTCAATAAAATCAGGCAGGACCTGTGTCGGGTCCTGATCATCCACACCAATCCTGCATTTTACAGTTATTTCAACGGGCTGCGCGTCAATCATGGCCTGACAACAACGCGCCACCAAATCCGCGTTTTCCATCAATACCGCGCCAAATGACCCCGATTGGACCCGATCCGACGGACACCCACAATTGAGATTGATCTCATCATATCCAAACTCTGCCCCAAGCGACGCTGCCTGCGCCAATTCATGGGGATCAGAACCGCCCAATTGCAACGCAACCGGATGTTCCTCGGGGTTGTAGTCCAACAAATGCAGCGCATTGCCCCGCACCAAAGCCGGCGCCGTTACCATTTCTGTATAAAGCAGCGTTTGCGAGGACATCAAACGATGCAGATACCGGCAATGGCGATCCGTCCAATCCATCATCGGGGCGACAGATAGACGTGCGGATTGGGTTACATTTGTGGTCATGTCGACTTTTCCAAGGCCCATCTGTTGGGCTTTTACCTGAGTAAAGCTCTCTTAATACAGGGGGGATCATTCAAACCACCTCAAATTGCGGCGGCCATCAAGCGATAGGTGATCTGAGCGGCGGTGAAATCCCACGCGGCATTGCCGTCTGGGGCCAGCTCCACCACATCCAGGCCAACACATGTGCGCCCTTTCAGGCAATGTTCGACCAAACGCAGCGCTTGGTAATAGCTAAGCCCACCGGGCACCGGCGTCCCTGTGGCGGGCATCTGTGACGGATCAAGCCCATCCACATCAAACGACACATAGACCAATTCGGGAAAGTCATCGGGTAGATCAACTTCGAAAATGTTGTTGACCACCAATTCCTCAGCGTCGCGAAAAAAGACATCATATTTTTCGCGGCTCTCTGCCTCTTGTTGGCATAGGGCGCGCACACCAAATTGCGCCAGACGCACCCCCTGTTCGGACAACAAATGCATCACCGAAGCATGTGAATGTTTTTCGCCCTGATAGGCAATGCGCAGATCCGCATGGGCGTCGATCTGAACGATCCCGACCGGTTTGCCCAATCCCCGCATGACCCCCATCACCGCGCCATATGTTAACGAATGTTCGCCCCCAAGCGTGACCGGGATTTTACCATTTTCAACGGCTGTTTGTGTCCGCTTTGCCAATCGTTCCATGACCTCGGGCAGCGGTCCGTCGCAATCAACACAAGGTTCCGTGGTGATCCCGTTTGCACATGGCTCTGACCCGTTGCACAACCGTTCAAGTTCATCGCTGGCCGATAGGATCGCACCCGGCCCCATGGCCGTCCCTGCCCCAAATGACACGGTGCGTTCCAGAGGCATCGGAATGACACGAAACATAGCGTTTTGACCGCGTTCCGATGGCGTTAATTCGCTGTCCAGAAACGGTGTCATTTCACGAAAGTCTGTTGCGGAAGTCGTCATATGTAAACTCTCGGATAGTGGTCAATTGATCTGTTTTAGAGTTCCAAAGCATGATCGCAGGCAGCGGTACGCCATTGAAAGTATTGGTTTTTACCATCGAATAATGGGCCTGATCCAAAAATGCGAACCGATCGCCAATCTTTAACGGCGCGGAAAACGTGTAATCGCCGATCACGTCACCGGCCAAACAGGACGGGCCACCAAAACGATAGGTCGCCCCCTGTTCGGCTTCGTTTAACATCGCGGGGCGATAAGGTGCTTCGATCACGTCGGGCATGTGGCAAGTCGCGGAAATATCGCAAATCGCGAGATCAATTTTGTTCGTTGGCAAATCCAACACTTCACCCACCAAAATGCCGGCATCCAATGCCACCGCTTCGCCCGGTTCCAGATAGATTTCCAGCCCGGTTTTTGATTTGATTTCGCGGATCAGGTTGATCAACCCGTCCCGGTCATAATCAGAGCGCGTGATGTGATGCCCACCGCCAAAATTTAACCATTTCAACTGATCCAAATAGGGTGTTATTTTGGGTTCTATCGCCGCCCAAGTCCGTTGAAACGGCTCAAAGCCCTGCTCACACAATGTGTGAAAATGCAGACCGTCCACCCCAGTCAAAATGTCAGAATTTAGCTGCGAAATCGGCATGCCCAACCGCGATCCGGGTGCGCAGGGATCGTATTTTGGGATCTCACCCTCCGAATGTTCGGGATTGATGCGCAACCCCACCTGAACAGGGCGCTCAGCGCAGTTCACCTGAGGTAGAAAGCGATCCTTTTGCGCGGCGGAGTTAAAAATCAGATGGTCTGACAATCCGATTATCTCTTCGATCTCATGCGCCTTATATCCGGCGCAATATGTGACCACCTCGCCCCCATATTCCTGCCGGGCAAGCCGCGCCTCAAAGAGGCCCGACGCGCAGGTGCCCGATAGGTATTTGCGGATTAATGGCGCCAATGCAAACATCGAAAACGCCTTTAACGCAGATAGAACATGCGCGCCGGAACGTTCCGAAACATCGTTCAAAATCATGAGGTTGCGTTCGATTGCAACCTCATCCACGACAAAGGCAGGACTGGGAACACGGGACAGATCAAAATCCCGAAACGCCCCAGCATCTCCGGCCTGCGTTTGCATCACATCCGACATTTTTAAAAATCTACCGGACCGTCAAGTTCCTGAACATGCCAAGGCAGGCCATGAACATTCAACATATCCATGAAGTCATCAGGATCGAGTTGCTCCATGTTCCAAACACCGGGTTGGCGCCAATTTCCTTTCAGGATTTGGGCCGCGCCGATCATCGCCGGCACGCCGGTTGTGTATGAAACGGCCTGTGATCCGACCTCGGCATAGCACTCTTCGTGATCACATATGTTATAGATATAAAACGTTTTTTCGCCCGATCCGTCTTTGGCCTGACCAGTCGCGATGTCGCCAATACAGGCTTTGCCTTTGGTCAATGCGCCCAGATCGCTGGGATCAGGCAACAACGTTTTAAGAAACTGAATCGGAATGATTTCCTGACCGTCATGCATCACCGGATCAATCCGGGTCATGCCCACATTTTGCAAAACCGTAGCGTGCATAATGTAGGCGTCCCCAAAGGTCATCCAGAACCGAGCACGTTCGATTTCAGGGAAATGGGTCGACAGGCTCTCTAACTCTTCGTGATACATCTGGTACATGTTTTTCACGCCCACACCGGGGAAATCATAGACCTGTTTGTTGGTCAATGCAGGGCTATGCACCCAGTCGCCATTTTCCCAATGACGGACTTCGGCCAGAACTTCGCGCAGGTTAATTTCGGGGTTAAAATTTGTCGCAAATGCCTGACCATTGTCGCCACCATTGGCATCCAGAATGTCAATTTGGCGAATTGTGTCGAGCTTGTGCTTTTTCAACCAAGTCGCAAAAACCGATGTCACCCCCGGATCAAAACCTGAGCCAAGGATCGCCGTCAGCCCCGCTTCTTTGAATTTGTCCTGATAGGCCCATTGCCAATGATATTCGAATTTCGCCACGTCTTCGGGTTCGTAATTGGCCGTGTCCAGATAGTGAATCCCTGCTTCTAAACAGGCATCCATCAGTTTCAAATCCTGATATGGCAGCGCGAGGTTAACCAATAGATCTGCCCCGGTTTCCCGGATCAAGGCAACCGTTGCGGCCACATCCATTGCATCAACTTCTGCGGTTTTAATGGTCACGCCAGTGCGATTTTTCACCTCAGCGGCGATGTCATCACATTTGAATTTTCGACGTGATGCCAAGGTGATATCGGAAAAAATATCCGCATTCATCGCCATTTTATGCACAGCTGCGGACGATACACCGCCCGCGCCAATCACCAGCGTTTTACCCATGGGTTTGCCTCCAGATGGATTGATTATTCATAATATGTATAGCCGTTGATGCTGTCGCGATAGGCGGCCATTAAGGTTTTGCGTTCTTTGGCATTCAGACGGTTTTCAGATATCGCCTGCTCTACCAATTTACGGAATGCATCCACGCAATCGCGCGGGTCGTATTCCACATAGGACATTACCTCGGCGATCGTATCCCCGTCCTGTTCGTGCAACAGATCAAACCCGCCATCTGGGCGCAGTTCGATCGTGGCAACGTTTGTATCGCCAAACAGATTGTGCAAATCGCCCAACGTTTCCTGATAGGCCCCAACAAAGAACGCCCCGATATAATAGGGCGTTTCGTCGTCCAAAGTATGAACAGGCAAAGAAGGTGAAACACCGTCCGCCAGAATGAATTGATCAATTTTGCCGTCTGAATCACAGGTAATGTCGGACAAAACGGCGCGCCGGTCGGGCACTTGGTTTAGGTTTTGCAGCGGCACAACCGGGTGCAATTGATCAATCGCCCAAACATCCGGCAGGGATTGAAATAACGAAAAGTTGCAGTGGTAAATATCCGCCAGCTGCTCAAGCTGCGCATCGATTTCGGCAGATGCACCCGCCGAGGGAACAGCGGCTTTGATTTTGGACATAAGATGCAGGTAAATCCGCTCTCCTCGTGCCATTTGCCGCAAATCAATGTATCCACGCCGAAACAAAGCCCGCAATTCGTTCCGATAAAACGTCGCATCATTCAGACATTCCTGAATGCGATTTTCAGAGAGATAGCTGGCGATTTCAGCCAGATCCGTCATCAGATGGTGATCCTCGGCATCTGGTTTGGGGGCAGAATGGGCGTCATAAAATGTCGCTTCCAACACGTTAAACACCAACATCGAGGACGCCGCGACAACCGCGCGTCCGCTTTCGGTGACCAATGTGGGATGCGCCAACTCTGCCTCGTCCATGGCATAGGCGACGGTTTCGACCACGTTGGCGCAATATTCGGCCACGGTATAATTGATCGAATTTTCACTGGCAGTCCGTTCGCCCGTGTAATCCACCCCAAGCCCCCCGCCCAGATCAAGATGTGTTAACGGCACCCCTTCCCGGCTGAGTTCGGTAAAGTAACGACAGGCTTCTCCAACGGCGCGGCGCACGTCATTCACGTCCGGAATTTGCGACCCTAAATGCGAATGTTGCAGCTTTAGGCAATGCAGTAATCCGGCCTGTTTCAACCGATCTACCACTGCCACCAATTGATCCGTGTGCATTCCAAACGTGGACCGATCACCAGAGCTTTCGGCCCAGTTTCCGCTAATTTGATTGGTCAGTTTAACCCGCACGCCCAGCAACGGCTCTTGTCCCAACTCTTGGAAAACCTCCAAAACGGTTTCCAATTCCTTGGGGCTTTCCAAAACGATAACCGTATTGAACCCCAATTTGCGCGACAAAATTGCGAGCCGGATAAATTCGGCATCTTTGACACCGTTGCAAACAATCAACGCGTCTTTGGCCAAACGATGCGCCAGTGCAATCACCAATTCAGGTTTTGATCCGGCCTCTAACCCGTAGGAATAGGGACGCCCGAATTCGACGATGCGATCAATGACCTGCGCCTGCTGGTTAACCTTGATCGGGAACACACCGCGATAAACGCCGCGATACCCCACCCGGTCGATCGCTGTGCGGAAACTTTCGTTAATATTGCGAATGCCCTGTTCCAGAAACGAACTGACCCTCAGCAATAATGGTGCATCAATTCCGCGATCCTGCAGGCCATGGATGATCGAAGGCAAACTCACACTTGGTCCGTCAGGATTTAGCGGATTTTTCAAACCCAGATCCCCGTTTGGCATCACTTCTACAAATTCATGCCCCCAGCGGTCGATGGCATAAACGGAATGCGCAGCAAGATCGTGTTGGTTCAAATTGGTGGCTCCTGAAGCGTGGATGGATGTGGGATGATTCTGTTTCGTGCGCTCCTATAGCGTCAAAAAATACCTGTCCCAAACCCTAATTTGAAGCAAAACCCTCCAAACGCGGGCTTTACGCAGCATTTTAGGTTTCAATCCAGGCCCGTCGATTCTGATTGTGGCCCTAAGGCAGGTCAAAACAATTCCATCCGCGGGCCAAAATCAGCATCGACCCGCAAAAATTAAGTATATATTTTTCATGTCATTACCCCCCCTTTTGCCTGTAGTGCCTCATTTTTTGATTGACGTACCTCATTTTGAAAGACCACAAACACCCCGAGGAGAAAACATGTCACGCCCCACCGTTCATGATGTCGCTAAAATCGCAAATGTTAGTCTGGCAACCGTAGACCGGGTGCTGAACAATCGGGGCGGCGTTGCCCAAAAATCGCTAAAAAAGGTCCACGCAGCAATCGAGCAAACCGGCTATGTCCGGGATATTTCTGCCGCAAACCTATCTAGACGCCGCGAGTATCGGTTCGCCTTTATCCTGCCAGACACGGCATCTGGTTTTGTCGGTTTGCTGCGTGCGGAACTGAATGCAGAACAAAAACGCCTGCATCAGGACAAAGTCCAAATCGAAATCATCGAAACACGCGCCTTTGACACCGCATCCCAAGTGGCCGCGTTACGGGCCCTATCTGCGAAAACCACCGACGGTGTTGCCATGATTGCGGCCCAATCGACCGAAGTGCAGACCGAAATCAAGCGCCTGCGCGCGGAAAATGTCAGCGTGTTAACCTTGGTGTCTGACCTGCCCCTATCCGAACGTAACGCCTATGTCGGGCCTGATAATGTCGCCGCTGGACGTACCGCCGCTGCGTTTTTGGGCCGGTTCGTGCGCGCCCCATCCGGCACGGTGTTAATGGTTGCCGGCAGCCTAAGCGCGCGTGACCATATGGAACGGGTGATGGGGTTCCGTGCGACAATGGCAGAACGGTTTCCACATCTGACGCTTTTACCCGCAGCACAGGGGTTTGACAGTGCACAAACCGTTGAAAAACTAGTGAAAAACGCCCGAGAGACCACACCGCTGGTCGGGGTATATTCCGTTGGCGCCGGGTCGCGCGGCATGTTGCGTGCGCTGTCTGGATCCGCCCCACGTCCGGTCACGATTGTGCATGAATTGACCGATAACACACGCGCCGCGCTGCAATCGGAGGACATTGATTTGGTCATCGATCAAAACCCCGCCGCCGAAGTCCGCGCCGCCGTTTCACTGATGCGAGACCTGAGTGACAAACGTCAGGTTGATCTAACTCGGGGGACCATCCCCCTTAATATTTTTGTTCGGGAGAACGTCTAAGTGTCCACCTATTTCCAAAACATCCCCGCCGCGACCTATGAAGGCCCCGACAGCACCAATCCGCTGGCGTTTCGTCACTATAATCCCGATATGATGCTCGGGGATAAAACCATGGCAGAACATCTGCGATTTGCCGTGTGTTATTGGCATAATTTCGTCTGGGAAGGGAATGATCCCTTTGGCGGTCAGACCTTTGAACGGCCTTGGTTCCCGGCTGACACAATGGATTTGGCGCGGGCCAAAGCGGACGCCGCCTTTGAAATGTTCCGCATTTTGAATGTGCCTTATTTTTGTTTTCACGACCATGACGTGCGCCCCGAAGGCGACACCCTGGCCGAAAGCCATAAACGCCTGAATGAGATGGCCGATTACTTTGAAGCAAAAATGGCCGCGGGTGGCCCAAAACTGCTTTGGGGGACGGCAAATATGTTTTCCAACCGTCGCTACATGTCGGGCGCGTCAACCAATCCCGACCCGGATGTGTTTGCCTATTGCGCATCAACGGTCAAATCCTGCATGGACGTAACCCACCGTTTAAATGGCGAAAATTACGTTTTATGGGGCGGGCGCGAAGGCTATGAAACCCTGCTGAACACGGATTTATCGCGTGAATTGGAACAAATGGGCCGGTTCCTGTCGATGGTTGTCGAATACAAACACAAAATCGGGTTCAAAGGCGCGATCCTAATCGAACCAAAGCCACAAGAACCCACAAAACATCAATATGATTTTGACGTGGCTACGGTGTATGGTTTCCTCAAACGGTTCGGGCTTGAGGACGAAGTGCAGATGAATATAGAGCAAGGTCACGCCATTCTGGCGGGCCATTCATTTGAACATGAATTGGCGATGGCCCGCACATTGGGCATCTTTGGCTCGATCGACATGAACCGCAACGATTACCAATCCGGCTGGGACACCGACCAATTCCCCAATTCGCCATCCGAAGCGGCCCTGGCCTATTACGAAGTGCTAATGGCCGGTGGATTTAAAACCGGCGGCACCAATTTTGACGCGAAATTACGCCGTCAATCTTTGGACGCCGAAGATCTGATCGCGGCCCATATTGGCGGCATGGATATCTGTGCCCGCGGCCTGATCTCAGCCCATAAAATGATCGAAAGCGACGCATTAGAAGCTCCGCGACGTGCACGATATGCGGGTTGGAACAATGCCGCAGCCCAAGCCATGTTGGCGCCCGATGCCACATTGGATGGGATCGCCGCAGACGCAGAGGCGCGCAATCTGACCCCACAACCTGTGTCTGGCGCACAGGAAAAGTTGGAAAATATCGTGAATAGATTTGTTTGATTTCTAGGAGGAAAACCATGAAAACCATTAAGGGACCTGGGTTGTTTCTGGCGCAATTTGCCGGGGACGACGCACCGTTTAATACATGGGATGGCATCACCAAATGGGCCGCTGATTGTGGCTATTTGGGGGTGCAAGTGCCCAGCTGGGATGCACGTTTCATCGATCTGGACAAGGCAGCAGAATCCAAAGCCTATTGCGAAGATTGGGCCGGACAAGCCCGTGCCAATGGCGTCGAAGTTACTGAATTATCAACGCATTTGCAAGGTCAACTGGTCGCGGTTCACCCGGCATATGATGATGCATTTGACGGTTTCGCCGCTGAATCCGTGCGTGGCAATCCAAAAGCGCGCCAAGAATGGGCGGTGGATCAGGTCAAAAAGGCGATTACGGCATCCAAACATCTGGGGATCAATGCCCATGCGACGTTTTCTGGCGCGCTGGCATGGCCCTATGTTTACCCTTGGCCGCAGCGCCCCGCTGGGCTGGTCGAACAGGCTTTTGATGAATTGGCAAAACGCTGGCTGCCGATTTTAAACCATGCGGATGATTGTGGCGTGGATGTTTGCTATGAAATCCATCCAGGCGAAGACCTGCATGACGGCGTCACCTACGAAATGTTCTGGGAACGGACCGGTAAACACGACCGGGCCTGCATGCTGTATGATCCGTCCCATTATGTGCTGCAATGTCTTGATTACCTTGATAATATCGACATCTACAAAGACCGCATTCGGATGTTCCACGTTAAGGATGCCGAATTCAATCCAACAGGACGTCAGGGCGTTTATGGCGGATATCAGTCCTGGGTTGATCGGGCCGGACGGTTCCGCAGTTTAGGTGATGGTCAGGTGGATTTCGCCGCAGTGTTTTCCAAAATGGCAGCAAATGACTTTGATGGCTGGGCCGTTGTGGAATGGGAATGCGCCTTAAAACACCCAGAAGACGGTGCCGTCGAAGGCGCGCAGTTCGTCAAGGACCACATCATCCGCGTTACGGAACGGGCCTTTGATGACTTTGCTGATGGCGGTGCAGATGCAGCACTGAATGCCAAAATGATGGGTATTTCCTGATCCCCACAAACTAAGAGAGGGCGGTGATCCTGCCCTCTTCTGCGTTCCCGATTTTCGCTTGCGAATCTGTTGTGAACCCTGATTTCAAGCGCCTTTATGTGACAGATTTCACCTGCCCCGGTCCCTATTTCCGGCCATTTTTCGTTTCAAATCCGCCCAGTTCACCAGAAACCATCAAATCCCAACAACAAACTATACATTTGCGCGCAGACGTATTAGACACCGCCGATTGCCACCTCCCAGATTGGCATCGGGGCCAGGACGGCCGCAACCACGCACAGGCATAGGGCCTGAATGATCCTCGTAGATACAGAAAATTTGACCTTGAAAAAAGCACTCGCAGACGCGCTCGAACACAAAGGCTATGCCACCCTGACACCCGTTCAGGAGGCTGTCACAAAGCCAGACCTCATCGGTGCCGACTTGTTGGTGTCCGCCCAAACCGGCTCTGGCAAAACCATCGGGTTTGGCCTCGCCATTGCTCCGACTTTGCTTGGCGAGGATGAAAAATTCCCCTCGGCCGATAAACCGCTGGCCTTGGTCATCGCACCGACGCGCGAATTAGCGTTGCAAGTGAAACGTGAACTCAGCTGGCTTTATGGCAAGGCCGGCGCCGTTGTTGCATCATGTGTCGGTGGCATGGACATGCGCGACGAACGCCGCAATCTGGCCCGCGGTGCGCATATTGTCGTCGCCACCCCCGGCCGTCTGCGCGACCACATTATGCGCGGTTCCATCGATTTGAACTTCTTGCGCGCCGTGGTTTTGGACGAAGCAGATGAAATGCTGGATCTTGGATTTCGTGAAGATCTGGAATTTATCCTTGGGGAATCCCCTGATGATCGCCAGACATTGCTGTTCTCTGCGACGGTTCCTGCCTCAATCGGAAAACTGGCGCAAAGCTATCAAAAAGACGCCATTCGGGTGGTCACAAAATCCGAAAGCAGCCAGCATTCGGACATTGAATATCGCGCGATGAATGTGTCCCCACGCGACGGCGAAAGCGCGATCATCAATGTATTGCGCTATTATGAGGCACCAAACGCCATCGTGTTTTGTAACACACGCGCCATGGTGAATCGCCTGACCACACGCCTGTCCAACCGGGGTTTTTCGGTTGTGGCATTGTCCGGCGAGCTGTCCCAAAACGAACGCACCCACGCCCTACAGGCGATGCGCGACGGACGCGCCCGCGTTTGCGTTGCGACTGATGTGGCCGCGCGCGGGATCGATTTGCCGAACTTGGATTTGGTGGTGCACGCCGAATTGCCGACCAACCACGAAACATTGCTGCACCGGTCTGGGCGCACAGGCCGTGCAGGTCGTAAAGGTGTTTCAACATTGATTGTGCCGCCAGCTGCGCGCAAAAAGGCAGAGCGTCTGTTGAAATGGGCAAAACTTTCCGCAGATTGGGACACGGCCCCCTCGGCAGAAGCCGTGCAATTGCGGGACGAAGAACGCATGCTGGCCGACCCGTCATGGTTAGAAGAAGCGGCAAATTCAGAACGCGCAGCAATCGAAAAGATGACCGAGAAGTTCACGATTGAACAGATCGCCGCAGCTTACCTGCGCCTTTACCGGTCGAAACATTCCGCACCCGAAGAATTGACCACCGTCTCTAACGAAAAGCCCAAACCACGCCAAGAATTTGGCCCAAGTGTTTGGTTTTCACTCTCTGGGGGACGTAGCCAAAACGCCGAACCGCGTAGATTGTTGCCGATGTTGTGCAAAGCTGGCGGCATCACGAAAGACGACATTGGTGCCATCCGTATTCAACAGGATGAATCCTTTGTGGAAATTCGCAAATCGGCAGCCGCTGATTTCATCGCAAAAATCGGTCCCGAGATGAAGGTGGAAGATGACGCTGTTTTAACAGAGTTGAAAACGCCGCCTGTGATTGCGTCGAAAAAACGGTTTGATCCTGCTGCGAAGCCACGCAAACATCCGGCAAAAGAAGGACATCGTAAATCACGTCCCTCTACCCCGCCGGTTGATTGGAACGATAGCCCTGCTCCACGTACGAAAAAGCCAAAATCAACACTAAAGCACAGCAAACCCAAAGGTTCGTTTGAATCCGAAGCCGTTAAATCTGGTGCTGTCGTTGAAAGAGAGCCCAAGAAAACGGACAAACCTCGCGCTCGCAAGCCAAATTCAGGTGCGGATCGGCCGAAAGGGCCACCTCCTCCAAAAGGGAAACCATCCAGCAAGAAAAACCGTGCGAAGGCGCTGGCCAAAAAAGCGGATCGTTCTAACAAGGGCGGATCGACGCCGCCCAAAAGAAAAAAGACCTAAAAAGGTAGTCTATTGTGTTGAGATCAGAAATTTTTCTGCGATCTCAACACGATGATAAAACATTCCAAGACTTCGAATGTTAAGCCGTTAAAACAGTTCGACATCACCAGATTCTTTGTCAGAACTGGTGGCCATGCTCTTAGATACTACGGCGACTGGTTCATCAACACTTAGGGTATCGTCCATAAACATTCTCTGTGCCTGCCCAGACGCAGGCCAGAATCGAATTTTTCGGCCACGAAGCCCACCAACACAGATGCTGGCACATTCCAGCCCTTCATTTTCTACAAACCATTTCGCAAATTCAGCGTTTTGTTCACCAATATTCTGACGGCCAGCAAACATCTTTGCCCCGCCAAACAACCGAACCATTAAGTTTTCGCGAGTAGCACCGCGGCTTATTAGGCCATTCAGCAACAATTCCATTGCATTGACGCCAAATCCAAGGTCACCGTCACCAGAACCCTTTCCATCAGCTAAGAGAAAGTGGTTCATACCCCCAACTTTCGCCTTTGGGTCCCAAATACATGCTGCAATACATGACCCAAGCAGGGTTGACATCATTACGTTAGGATTGTCAGAAATCTTAAACTCACCCTGAAGCACAGTCTCAGTGATATTCTTCCGACCAGGTTCAAAGACTGGTGAACGTATATTCATTTATTGGCCACCACTTATTGATTTCCCATTTCTTGTCTCAAATATATTCCACGGTTCGTTAAAATCGTTCTAAGCGTTTGAGTTAGTTTTTACCTCACGGAAAGAAAACAATTTTTCCCACCGCTTATCAATACTCAACGTTCCAACTCACCATTTCTGAGCAGGATAATGAAACACGCAGAAACCGGCATTTTTCACAATAACGATCTAGCTCGTTGAGAGATTTGAATTGCCTTTTTCGATAGCTCAGACAACATCCCATCTGCGTCGCAATGAAATGTTTCAAGCCTTTCAATGATCCCAGTTAGGCCAGAATCCCGGCTGCCAATTCTACAATTTTCAACCCGACACAACAGCTTAACAACATCCAAACCGTTTATTCGGCGCCTCAATTGGCGACTAATATCTGGCAAACCATTACTCGCCCGGACTATATCGCTAATATCGTCCTTTACTTGTTTCTCGTTCGACCGCATCAGATGGTTAATCTGATCTTGCCCCAAATTAGACCACTCTTCCTTTACAGGATCAGTATCTGACTTAGAAAATCCTCTCTGAGTAGCGCCGATTAAGACTGACGACAGAACAGAAAAATACCCCTTATTTGAGAGTTCCCTAAGGTGTTTGAGCGAGTTTGTTTCATCAGTGCATAACCGGTCAAGGCTGGAACACATTTCCCGCGCCATCATGTCATAGTTCTGTGATATCATGCTAATCGAAGCACCGCTACTGTCCAATCTATTGGAAAGTATTCTCATATTTACGGGTTCACTTCGAATGTGCTTAAAACCGGTACTGAGTTCTGTCGCGGTGTCATTTAATCCTTCGATGAGAACAGACAGCTCTTTTAAACCTGGTAATCTAGAGGAAACCACCAAATCATCCTTTATAGGTCGACGCAATATCTGATCTTCCAACAGACTTTGTGAATAACTATCAAGATCTTGATGGCCCATTTCTGCAATTTTGCAGAGAAACTTGTCAGCCACTTCGGAAACTGGTTCGTTTTTTTCAAGCTCTGTCAACTCATGATACAAAGTTGAAATTTCTGATAGCTTTTCAGCATCAGCGGAAACTCTCATTGAAATAAACCCGTCTACCGACGGCACCACCAATGTCAAAAGCCAAACATCATCACCGTTTTTTGTTCGGTTCAGGATGTAGATACAAACCGGTTTGTTTGCTTTCAGTTTTTCCCAAAACAAGCGAAACAAACATTTTGGCATATTATCGTTGCGAATTATGCTGTGAGGCTTTCCTATCAATTCGGATGCAGAGTAACCAGAGATTTGGCAAAAGCCCGGGTTGACATAGGTAATTGTTCCTCGCTTGTCGGTAAGCGTTGTAAATATGTCTGTTGAAGATTCATCTTGGGAGATTTCTTTGTTCATAAAGGACATTGGCGCGTCTCCAGTCGAGGATTGCAATGCAAAGTGTAATCGGCCACGAAATCGGGCATCGGGTTTCGGGAATTTTTGTTGTTCATATTAGTAGCATACATCAAAAAAGCTCAACATTCCCTACGGATGACAAATGGAGCGCAGATTCATCCAATTGCCCGGCAACACGTCTTCTCAGGTCATCCAGAATAATGACATCGTGAATGTTAGAAACGTCCATTAGCAAACTTTCAGGTATCGAAGATCCGACAACAGAGAGTAAATTGGAAATGTCATGTAAATACTGATGTAGAGTGTCAATTCGTTGCACCAAAATCAAATTTTCCGACCCCTCAATTTTCTGCGGCATTTCCACAAAATGTTCATCCAGAGAACTCGTAATTTTTGTTAGCTCACTAACTTCTTCTTTCAACACTACGATGACTTCATTTATGGGGCGACGTGACATGTGACCTCCATCACTTGATCATGAGAAGTGGATTGCTCATTATAACCGACCTACAACTCGTTCGATGCAAGCCTTAAGTGCGGCCGTTTGAAAGGGCTTCTTAATATAGTTATTCATTGCAAGCCTTTGCCCCTTTTCCAGAATTTCCTTGTCAGCGCGGCCAGTAATTAGAATAAAACCAATTCGCGAAGTCGTTTTGTGCGAGCGCAAAGCTTCAAGGAGTTGTAACCCATCCATACCTGGCATGTTGTAATCCGAAATCACGAGGTGTACTGGATGCGAGACCAAGTTTTTCCAAGCTGTAGCGCCGTCATTTTCTGTACGGTAGTTTTTAATACCGATTTCATCCAATGCCTGCACGATTAGCGCGCGACTAGTTGACATGTCGTCTACGACGAGCACCTGCAGTTTGTCTTTAAGGCTCATTGGACTTCCTTACTATTTACAGCGATGAGTTGTTTCCCAACACTGTCGAACGTTGTTTGAGTTTTCTGAAACGTACTAGGTGCAATTGTTTTCAAGCCTAGATCCATCGGACTGGAAATACCTTCAGAATGACCGATGTACAAAACACCATCGCTCTGCAACTTGTTTGCAAACTTCCCCCACAATTCATTCTGCGTTTCATTTTCGAAATATATTGCGACATTTCTGCACATGATCACGTCAAATGAACCGGAGAACGGCCATTCTCCAAGTAAGTTCAACACATTAAAAGTAATCATATCCATTACACTTTTTTCAATTTGTGCTTTAGATTTCGCCCCGTGGCCTTTCCTTATGTACTTTCGAAGATGTGGCTCGGATACAGAAGCCAATTCGGTATCAGTATATTGGCCTGCCCGTGCTTTTTTGACCACATTGCGATCAATGTCTGTAGCCAAAACTTTGAAATCATATGATAAAACATCCGGAAACATATCCATAATTCGAAACGCAAGTGAATATGGCTCTTCTCCAGTTGAACATCCGGCGGACCAAATTCTGACACGCCCCCCATTTCGAGCTTTATCAATGAGCAAAGGCAATTTGTGTTTCTGAAGGTGGTCGAATTGCTTACTCTCACGATTAAACTTCGTTATATTTGTTGTCAGCGCGAGGATCAGCTCTTCCCGTTCAGCATTCGCTGAAGCTGTTGCAACATATGAACAATATTCAGGAAAACCACTCATCTTCAAATGTTTTATCCGGCGTGATAGTCTCGCTGAGACCATGGCTTTTTTCGATTCAGTCAGGTGAATACCAGTAAGATCACGCATCAACTGCGCTATGCCGTTGAAGTCTGAATTTGATATTTGTTCCGACAACTTCACGCAGCTATTCCATCCGAATTTGGAACAACTTGGTTTATGTCAATTGCACGAACCAATGTGTCTTCAATGGAATATACGCCTTTGATGAAAGCTCGGGTTTGATTTGAGGCTACGTCAGGCGTAGGCTTCAATTCCCCTTCGCTAACACTCATGATGTCAGAAACCGCTTCGACGAGAAGTCCGATTGTTTTATCTTCAATTTTTGCAATGATAATCACATGCCGCGCCGTGGTTTCAGTTTTGCCTAATCCCAGTCGAAGAGACAGATCGATGACAGGCAAGACTGTTCCCCGCAAATTCATTAAACCAACGACATAATCAGGTGCATGCGGTAAGATAGTAGTTTTCGCCCAACCGCGGATTTCCAAGACATATTCTATTTCCATACAGAACCCTTGGTCACCGACTGCAAATGTCACAATTTCTCTTTGCACATTGCTAGACTTTTGTACGGTTTCGCCCGAGTTTTCTACTACGTCAAATGCGTTGTCGGTCATGAATGTAGACTCCCTATCATGGCGTTTTCATCTAATTTAGGAACCGCCTGGTTAGGCGTCTGTGTCTGGTCCATCAATTGGTCGGTATCCACGATCAGAGCAATATGCCCATCACCAAGAATTGTAGCCGCCGAAATTCCCGGAATACGTTGATAGTTTTGCTCAAGCCCTTTGATTACAACTTCTCTTTGGCCCTGAATTTCATCGACGACCAGAGCTGTTCGTTTGTTGGAATCTCCTTCTATCAAAAGTAGAGATTGAGCTGAAATATCGTCCAATGGTTGGCGGAACCCAAGTGCAGCCCCTAAGTCAACGATCGGTACCAACCCATCATGCATCGATAGAACCCGATCGCTGGCACAAAATTGATGGATGGAAGCTTCGTCGGTCCTAAAGGTTTCTCTGAGGGCCGTCGTTGGAACGACAACTGTTTGTCCAGCGACACTAACAATCATCCCTTCAAGAACAGCCAATGTAAGAGGCAAGCTGATCGTTAAAGTTGTGCCCTGACCTGCAACAGATTGTAAGCTTACCCGTCCGCCTAATGCGCTAATTTCGCTACGAACAACGTCCATCCCGACGCCACGCCCAGACAGTTTGGAAACCTCATCATTTGTAGAGAAACCAGGCATGAATAAAAGGTTGTCCACTTCAGAATCTGAAAGATCATCTTCTGGTGAAACCAGTCCCTTTTGCTCGGCAACTTGTCGAACCCGTTTTCGGTTTATGCCGGCGCCATCATCGCTCAATGTAATAAGAACACGTCCTGATCTATGCGCAGCACTCAACGTTACGGTGCCTCTTTCCGGCTTTCCTGCTTTTACTCTATCCTCTGGGTTTTCAAGCCCATGATCGACGGCGTTTCGGATCATGTGAGTTAATGGATCGACAAGCCTTTCAGTAACAGTTTTATCGACTTCCGTTGCATCTCCGTTCGTAACCAAACGTGCAGATTTACCAGATTCTTTACTGCTTTCTCGAACGATGCGCGACATTCGCTGAAACAGACCACGTACTGGCTGTGCGCGAATAGTCATGACGCTTTCTTGCAAGATTCCAGAGAGTTGTTTGAGTTGCCCCATCGCTGAATCGATCGATCCATGCGATGAAATTTCCAATTCCCCCATTGATTGGCGAAGCATTGCTTCACTGATAACCAGTTCACCAACCAGATTTATCAATCTATCTACTTTGAACAATTCAACGCGAATAGTGTTGCGCGCCGCCGCGGAAGCACGGTTTTGTGACTTTTGAGCGGGCTTGGCAGCACTTTCATCCGGGGCAGACTCAACTGTCTCATTTAATTTAGTTTGAGTGGAAACTTCATTTTTTTTTGGGACTTCGGGTTGAGTTGGCTCAGGTCCAGGCAGAACATCCGTTGAAACTTCTGGAACGATGGATTCAGTAGATTTGGCCGCAATCTCTTTGATTTCGTATGCGCAAATCCCTTCTACGAATTCAAATACATCGTGAAGAGTTTGTTCGGTTACTCCAGCAATTGGAACAAGCGTTAGCTTCCAGCTTAGGACTGGATCCGCCCAGTCCTGTTCCGACAAAGACAAAACAGCGCTGTCATCAATTTCGACCTGCAATGTACCGGTATCAGCCAAAGCACGGAACAGCAAAGCTGGATCATTCCCGGTTCTGAACATGTCTGGATCTGCTTTGAAGTCGATTTCAAAGCATTCGATTTCGGTCTCGGCGGGGGCCGAGAAGGCAGCAAGAGGATCTATATCACCCGAATCGTCATCCCCAAAGTCAAAGGCAACAGGTTCAAAATTTGCAGCCGCTTCTGCTTCTTCTTCTTCTGCCTGTTGCGGGTCCTCACCACAAAGGGCGAACAATTCTTTGACAATCTGCGCGCCTTTTTGGGGGTCTGGGCTTTGCCCTTGGCGAGATAATTCAATCAAATCAGATAGATGATCACCCGAAGAGAACAACACTGCCGTTACATTGGGTTCCGGATCCGTTTTCCCGGAACGCATATTGTCCAAGAGGTTTTCTAGGGCGTGTGAAAACTCGACCAGCGCCGTGAGGTCAAATGCCCCTGCCCCGCCTTTGATTGAATGGACGGCCCGAAACATCGCGTTGATGGTTTCGTCATCGTGATTGCCATCATCCAGCGCCTCAAGACCATCTGTGAGAACCTCCATGAGGTCATCACATTCTTGAAAAAAGCTTTCCCGCAGTTCGTTCATGTGATCCCCCGCCATTATGCTACAATCCTGTTGATCGCAGACACGAGCTTGTCTTGGTCAAAGGGTTTTACGATCCATCCCGTGGCCCCGGCTTTTCGGGCCTTGGATTTTAGCTCAGCGCCACTCTCTGTTGTTAGAACCAGAATTGGCAATCCACGGTATTGATCCATTGCCCGAATACCTTCAATCACGCCAAATCCATCCAAGCGGGGCATATTGATGTCAGTGATGACCAGGTCCGGTTGCGCGTCTTCGAGTTTGTCCAACCCATCAACTCCATCTTCTGCGAGGTCTACATCGAACCCAGCATCATGTAAGGCCCGTTCAAGAAGGCTTCGCATGGTGCGAGAATCGTCAACTGCGAGGATTTTCTTTTTCATGCAATGGCGCCTTCTTGAAATGGAGATTGGTCGTATCCAAGAAGTGCAATACCTTCGTTGAATGCGATTGAGGGGGAGGAGATAAAAAACGGATGCTCATCTGCATCCCATTGGAGCCGGGCAGACAAGAGCAATTGTAAGGCAAGCGCCCCGATATGAGTCACTTTATCAGCAACGACATAAATCTCGGAATTTCGACTCGAATTAAACTTCTGTGCCAATTCTTCGCACACGGAGATATCCAACCTTGCCGGCAATTCGATGACTGCCTTGCCAGAGGATTTTGGATTTTCTGAAGCAATGTTCATGAGGCTTCTGATCCTAGGTTCAACTAATTTCTCAGGTGAACGTAGAACCATATTCTTAATAACAAGTTCCCCGGCTTCATCTTTCACATATTGAGTAGGGTCATCGCCAATGCAGGAAATAAAACTCGTTCGTATCTTATTGTTTTTAAACGACGACCTGCGCCGAAACTTCGCCAGTGCAATTCTAACAAATCCTGGATAAGAACAAATCGGAGTTCGATTTTGAACTCGTCACAACGTCGAGAATTCAAAAATCAGTGTGCGATTTTATTGCAAATCCCCTGCACCTACGTCGTTGGAACAATGCCATTATTCCAAAACCCGTTGCCAATAATGGCAATGTTAACGGTGCAGGAACTGCGGGCAATCCCGACACGCCGGTCACTTCGTAGACACCGCCATATAGGCTTGAGACATATAAATGCCCCGCCCCGTCACGCCCCAGTGCAACGATCGATCCCAAACGCCCCACATCGGTTATGAAATCATAGGACGTGATGGCGGGCGCGGTCCCCAATGGGCTGCTTGCGTCAAATCCGTACAGGCCGGGGGTACGAAAGTCGCCAAACAGATATTGGCCTTCCAGAATGCTTAATTCTGCCAATCCATCACGATAAACCAAACCGCCTGTGATCGATTGACCTTGATCGTGCCCATACGCGTAAAACGGGTCGGTAAGCGTCCCAGTGGCGAGCTCACCTCCGCCTGTCAGGGGTGCTGTGCCTTCATAAACGTTCCAGCCGTAATTTGCCCCAGCGACACCTATATTGATCTCTTCTGCGCCATCTTCACCGACATCCGCGATAAAATAACGCCCGGTTAGGGGATCAAAGGTCGCCTGAAACGGATTTCTCAGCCCAATCGCCCATAATGCGGGATCGGCCCCTGCCCCAAAATCCGGATTGTCGGCTGGGATTGCGTAGTTATTGAACGGATCATCAGGATAGGCATCCCCGCCCACATCCACCCTCAGAACCGATCCAAGCCGGTTGGTGACATCCTGACTGTCGATTGGACTGGCATGTATGTCCTGATTGCCATCCCCAGTTGTGACATACAAATATCCATCGGGGCCAAATTCAACATCCCCCCCATAATGGTTGTTGCTGCGATCATGTTGAATAGACATCACAATCTGTGCGGAATTGGGATCAAGCATTCCCGACGCCGTTTCTGTGTATCGCGCAATCACATGGCGGTTATCGGTTGTGGCATAGCTGATGTAAACTTGGCCACTCATCGCGTGATCCGGTGCAAGTGTCATCCCATAGGCCAGATCGAAATTGTCGTCTGGCACCTGGTCAAGAATGACAGATTGTTCACCCGTTGCGCCATTTCGGTGGGAAATGGCACCGGATCGCAATGACAGGAAATATCCCCCCTGATCTGCGCCTTGTAACGGCTGAATATCAACCACCGTCCCGCCAGCGGGATCTGGGGTGATCAATTCAAGATGCAAAGTCACAGCCGACAAAGGTGAGGCAGCAACCGTGCAGCAAATGATCGCTGCAAACCGGCTCAAAACAATAACCCTTCTAAAAATGTACCTCAGGCTAACCGGATTGGCGATTCGAAACAAATGTGATCCGATTTTTAGGGGGAGGTAGGGATACATCCAATCAACGATGCCCCTGAAATGGCCTCAGTTTCATGCAAACCCGCTTTACTGGTTAACCCCAAAAAGGGGCAGAAACCTTTCGTTAACGAATAATTCCTAATCTACCCTAAGCTGTGTTCTAAAGTCGAAGTACGGGTGTGTCTGCCGGAGGGAGAAGCTCTTTGAAATTGGTGGTGGACGATTTAACATCAGGGACACAACGTCCGCTATTTAGCGGCTTTTTCGAACAATGTTTTTATGAAATATTCTTGTTTGACCGACAAACCTTTCAGTTTTTAAACGCCAGCCGTGGTGCGTTGGAAAATACCGGATATACCCAAGCTGAAATTCAGACCATGTGCGTCTATGATTTAAACCCTGACCTGAACACTCGGTGGGTTGCAGACAAAATGGTGCCGCTTTTCGAGAAAAAAGAGAGCATGATCACCCTTGGCACGACATTGCGTCGCAAGGATGGGACCATATACGAAGCGGACGCAGTCGTTCAGCTAACCGATTCACCTGACCCAGACCTGATTGCCTATGTGGTCGATATCAGCGCGCGCAACCAAGCACAGCAACAAGCGCGTGAAGCACAGGATGTGTTGCGAACTGCAATTGAAACATTGCCGGATGCCTTTGTTTTATATGACAAAAATGATCACTTGGTCGTCTGCAACCAAAAATACAAGGAATTCTACCCGCTGAGCGCCAGCGTGATGGAACCCGGAACCCCGTTTATCGACATATTAAGGGAAGGATTGAAACAAGGCGAGTATGTCGAGGCCGTTGGTCGAGAACAGGATTGGCTTGTTGAACGGATGCGTCAACACCAAGAAGCCCAGATCAACATGAAACAACATCTGATTGATGGCAGATGGTTACGCATTATTGAAAGTGAGACCCCAGATGGGGGGCGCGTTGGGTTACGCATTGATATCACAGAAGAAATCGAAAGCCGGAACCGAGCGGAACAAGCGGAACAATACCTGATAGATGCGATCAATGCCTCCCCGGCGGGTTTCCTGCTTTTTGACAAAGATGACCGTCTGGTCCTTTATAATCCGCAGATTTCCACAATGTTTAACAAAGTCGATTGGGAACCTGCGATCGGGCTCAGCTTCGAAGACGTTCTGCGCGAAAGCATCCGCGCCCACCCCATGAACTTGGCCGGCAAAAAAGAACAAGAATGGTTGGAGAGTGTTTTATCTAACCGCAATGATTCCACCCATATTTACGAAGGCCAAATGAAAGACGGAACCTGGATTCGGTTTCTAGATCAACGCTCTACGGATGGCGGATATGTTAGTTTTCGCTTCGACATTACCGCATTCAAACATCAAGAGGCCGAACTGCGCCTTGCTGCTCAAACCGATCCGCTGACGGGGTTGCTAAACCGGCGTGGGCTAAGTGATGTTTTGGACGCATTGACCAAAGCTGACCCAACCGCGGAATTTGCGCTATTGCACATCGATTTGGACAAATTCAAAGCGATCAATGACGTGATGGGCCACGCTGCCGGGGACCATGTTCTGATCCAATCAGGGATCAAACTGCGCACCCAAACCAGGCGGGATGATGTGGTCGCGCGTGTGGGCGGCGATGAATTCGTGATTTGCTGCAAAATCACCGAGTTAACGGATGTTGATGCTATGGCGCGTCGGGTTGTCGAAACCCAGTCAGAACCCATTATTTTCGAAGACAAACCCTGTTATGTCGGTGCCAGTATCGGGGTTGCGACCTGGCGTCCGCGCACAGGACAACTGGCGGATCAAGCGTTACAAGATGCTGATATTGCACTAAAAATTTCAAAGGACTCAGGAAGAGGTAAATACGTCACCTTCCTTCCGGAAATGCGACACCTTGCACAAGCCAGTGCGCAATTGGCCCATGAAATCGTCCAAGCGTTGGCCGATGATGCGTTTTGTGTTTGGTTCCAGCCTCAATTGTCGCTTGATGGCGAAAAAGTCATTGGATTCGAAAGCCTTGTCCGCTGGCAACATCCCGAACGTGGCTTGTTGTTGCCTGGGGATTTTTTGCCCGCAGCGGACGAAGCAAATCTGATGGATTCCCTTGATCAGCATGTTTTGTATCTCACCTGTGCCGCCATGTCAGAACTGATGGCTGCTGGTTTTGAAAACCCGCGTTTCAGCATCAACTTGTCGACGTCGCGTTTATGTGATCCAAATCTGCTGGACACAATTCACACGAACCTCAGTCTGTTTGATCTTCGTCCCGATCAGTTGGTTATGGAAATACTTGAATCGACATTGCTGGATGAAAGAACCGCAAATGTCGTTGAAAACATTGGGAAACTGGCGGCGTCAGGGTTTTCCGTAGAGCTAGATGATTTTGGAACCGGCCATACCGCCATCGCGAGCCTTCGCGAATTCCCCGTTGATCGAATTAAAATTGACCGCAGCTTGATCCGAGGGATTGATCAAGACGCCGAGCTTCGCATGATCACCTCTGCGATCATTAACCTTTGTTCCGGATTGGGTTTGAACGCCATATGCGAAGGGGTGGAAACAGCAGCCGAACTCTCTGTTTTGAAGGAGCTCGGCTGCCGAGAAGTGCAAGGGTACTATTTTGCAAAACCTATGCCGATTTCGGATCTCGTTTCTTGGCTTTGGGACAGAAATCAACCGCTCGCGGCCGATATAGCTAAAAACTAAGGTCAACAGCCCGACCGGTCCTCGCAGATTCTTGGGCCGCTTGCCCCATTAACACCGCGCGTGCACCATCGGTTAGGCTTACCTCAACCGCACCTTGTCCTCGGACGACATTCAGAAACCTTTGATGTTGGTAGAAGGTTGATCCGTTGTGATCCCCCGCATCCAACAAATCTGGGTTCACTGGAATCTCAATTGTTTCCGGCATCTTAGGGGATCTCGGGGATAGAACCAGTTTGGAAACCGGGGCCGCGCCCAAAGTTTCCGTTGGCCAAAACCGACCTGGTCCCGGGACGAAACATTCAATTTTCCCGTCGGGCCCTACCGCGCTGATTTCTTCTTGGTATTCGGCACCTTCGGCAAACATACACAATTCCAACATTGCACGCACGCCGCCCGCGAAATCCACGATAACATAGCCGTTATCCCAAATATCAGGCACCTCACCATCGTAGACTTCATCAAGGTGGTTAACAGATTGTCCCGCACTTGCCATGATCCGTACGGGTTCGTCCTGCAAAACCAAACGCATCAAGTCAAAGAAGTGACAACATTTCTCAACCAGTGTCCCCCCTGATTGAGAATTAAACCTGTTCCAATTGCCGACCTTTGGCAAAAACGGAAACCGATGCTCGCGAATTGTGAGCATCTTTATGCCCCCGGTTGACTGTTGGACTTGGTCCATCAGCGCCGTAATAGGCGGCATATATCGATATTCCATCGCAACCCAAATCGGTTGCGGGAAGGTTTGTTCGAGGTCAGAAACCCATTGGTGATCTGATGGTTCCGTAAACAGCGGCTTTTCACACAGAACGGGCAATGGGCGGGTCGCGGCGATTTCCTTTAATTGTGCGACATGCAAATGGTTAGGGCTGACAATCACCAACGCATCCAACGCCTCATGGGCTAGTAAATCGGCCAAGCTTTCTGCGACCTTTGTCCCACCCGCAAGCTGAGCCGCCGCATGCGCAAGTTCTGGCACCGGATCATAAACCACACTTACACAAGCCCCATCCAACAACTTGATGTTTTGAATGTGCTCGCTCGCCATCATCCCACAGCCGATGATGCCGTAGTTTACTTTTTTCAACATTCTTAGCCCTTCCCAAGGCGCGAGATGTATCTCGCTTTGTTATAATCGAACCATGTTCGTGAATATTCAGCGCGTGTTCCAGCTTGTGACCAGCTCACGCGTTCGATGTAGCCAACCGCTTGACCTACATCGTGATCAAATTCTGTGGGTGCCCATTCAGGCACATTTGCAACGCCAATTCGATCTTCGGCGTGACCGATAACCAGCCCCAATTGTTGCCGGTAAAACAGATAAAGCGAGTCTGACAAATCTGATGCGTTAAGGGTTTCGATATAGCCCCCATCCAGCCAAATCTCTTCGATCGCCATTGGAATTTTGTCCAACCGCCGCAAACGCCTGATCCGGAACCCTTCCACCGAAGCGCCGAACTCTGGAAAATCCTGAGGTTTCAAAAGCCGATCCACGGACAGAACCTGGGCGGTCGGCAAACCACCACCCTGCACGTTTTCCAGTCGAAACATGGAATAAACAGAATTAACGTCCTGACGCGCCCGGACATAATTTCCGGACCCCTGAATGCGCTCCAAGAGCTTCTGATCCACGAGTAGATCTAACGCTTTGCGCAATGTGCCGACGGAAACTTCCATCTCGACGGCCATTTGCCGTTCGGGCGGCAAACGCGATCCATCCGCAAGGTGCCCCGCCGCTATTTCACGAATCAAAGTTTCACTGATTTGTACATAGCGCGGCAATGCCGATGGCGTTTCGTATCCGCCCAAGCCATTGGACATAAACGTATTCCCTTCCCCAGCCCCCTTTTCGGTGGGCAAATTGTTACACCATTGATGCATTATCTTTTGAATGCTAGGCAAGTAGAAAAGAAACATAAGGGAGAGATTCGATGACCGTCGTGCCAGTCACGTCGGCGGACCTGAATGCTGCAGAAGTATCCTGGTTCTCCGCGCTATGCTCTGACGATTACCAATTTTTGGGCGTGCCCGATGGTGATCTTCGTTCATCTTTTGAACATTGCCGTGACATTGTGCTGGAAGCAGAACGTCAGGGTTTTCGCAACATCCTCGCCCCGTCCTCCTACCAGGTTGGTCAGGATACGCTCAGCTTTGTTGCTGGCATGGCCCCTTTGACGAGCAAAATCAACATGCTGGCCGCCATCCGGTGTGGTGAAATGCAACCCATCATGCTGGCACGGACAATCGCGACCCTCGATCATATGCTAAAGGGTCGGTTGACGCTAAACGTCATTTCATCGGATTTCCCGGGCGAAGTTGCAGACAGCGCATTCCGGTATCGACGGTCCCGCGAAGTTGTGCAAATTCTGCGTCAGGCATGGACGCAGGATGAGATCAACTTTGACGGCGATATCTATAACTTTCAGGGGTTAACCACAGACCCTGCGCGTCCCTATCAAACCAATGGCGGTCCCCTGCTCTATTTTGGCGGGTATTCCCCTGCCGCTTTGGATCTTTGTGGCGAATTTTGTGATGTTTATTTGATGTGGCCAGAACCAAAGGCCAATATTGAACAACGCATGAAAGATGCGCATGCAGCAGCGCAAAAATACAACCGGACGCTGGATTTTGGTCTTCGTGTGCATATGATTGTGCGCGACACAGAAGCCGAAGCGAAGGAATATGCCGATTACATCGCGTCAAAGCTGGACGATGAATATGGCAAATTGATCCGCGACCGCGCCCATGACAGCATTTCTCTGGGGGTATCCCATCAGGCAAAAGCCCGCGAATTGGCCGACAAATTCGGCTATGTCGAACCCAATATGTGGACCGGAGTCGGTCGGGCGCGTTCGGGGTGTGGGGCGGCCTTGGTTGGCTCCACGGACCAAGTTCTGAGCAAGATCGAAGAGTACCAAAAAATGGGCATTCGCGCGTTCATCTTTTCGGGCTATCCGCATATTGATGAGGCGCAACATTTTGGCACCAAAGTGTTGCCCCAGATCAAAACCTGTTCCTTGCCCCACGCCTATGGACGTGTGCCGGCAGAGACCCCAATGACACCACTCGGCGCAGGAGTTCGCACCTAATGGATCGCGTTAAAATTGCTCAAGACCTTGAATTTAGTGAAATTATCTATGGTATGTGGCGCCTTGCTGAGGCCGACGATACCAGCCCGGAACATGTGAGAAACAAAATTTCCGCCTGTCTGGATCAAGGTATCACAACCATGGATCAGGCCGATATTTACGGCGGCTACATGGCCGAAGAAGTGTTGGGGAATGCGCTGACGACGGATCTGAGGAACAAGATCGAGATCGTAACAAAATGCGATATCGTTGCGCCGATGGGCCGCTATAGTGATGCGTCAGCTAAGTATTATGACACGTCCCGCGCCCATATTATGGCGTCGGTCGATCATTCCTTGCGATTGATGAAAACCGACCGGATCGACATGCTGTTGATCCACCGTCCCGATCCCATGATGGATCATCATGAAACCGGCGCTGCCTTGGACGACATTGTTGCATCCGGTAAGGTACGCGCAGTTGGCGTTTCCAATTTCAAATTGCATGATTGGACATTGCTGCAGTCGGCAATGAAAACCAAGCTGACCACCAACCAGATTGAACTGAGCTTGCAAGCGCATGACGGGTTCACAAATGGCGACGTTGCCTATTTGCAGGAACGCGATCTGCCCATTATGGCGTGGTCTCCGTTGGGTGGGGGCGCATTGATGGCCGCCGACGCCAAGGCAGGTGCTGCCATGGACCGTGTTGCCGCTGAATTCAACGTAGATCGTGGCGCGGTTGCCGTGGCTTGGTTATTGGCCCACCCGGCAAAAATATTGCCTGTTATGGGTACGAATAACTTGAATAGAATCAGCAACCTGACTGATGCTCTTAAAGTGAAACTGGATCGACCAGCTTGGTTCGAACTTTACACCGCAGCGCTCGGCGCTGAGGTTCCTTAATGGATGGAACAAAGGGGATAGGAATGGAGAGCTTCGCCCCAAGTGAGGATGCCCGCGCATTTCGCAACGCGCTTGGGGCTTATGCCACCGGTGTCACGGTTGTGACCACGGGGACTTCTGAGGGCCCTGTTGGTATCACTGCCAACAGTTTTGCGTCGGTTTCTCTGGATCCACCTTTGGTCCTGTGGTCTCCGGCGAAATCGTCCAAACGTTTCAACACGTTCCGGAATGCATCCCATTTCGCCATCCATGTGTTGGACACCCATCAACGTGAAATCTGCGATGGATTTACCCGTAACAAACACGCGTTTGACGGTCTTGATTGGGAGGAGGGCGCAAACAACGTGCCGCTGATCAATGGCTGTCTGGCGCGGTTTGAATGCAGTTTGTCAGCTGCACATGATGCAGGCGATCACGTGATCCTCGTGGGGCAAGTGTCCCGCGTCAGCTATCGCGAAGGTTTGCCGCTGTTGTTTCAAGCGGGACGGTTTGTCAGCCTCAAAGGCTGACTTTAAGATCGGGGCGTAAGACCCTGACTTAGGAGAGAAAAAGGGGTTAAGCCCCATTTAGGGAGGAATCCGCCATGGCGGTATTGCTTGGGGTCTTGTGGCCTCTTGAGAAAGTGAACACCCTCGTTCTGTCTGTTGGCCGGATTATCGCGATCCTTGCTCTTGCCATCATGGTTATGCTCATCTTAGGGCAGGTTTTTTGGCGATATGTGCTGGATGCGGCCCCCAATTGGACAGAAGAAGCCGCCCGATTTGGCATGTTGTGGATGACCGGTCTGATGGCGCCTATGGCGTACCGAATGGGTGGCTTTGTAGCGATCGACATGCTGGAACGCGCGCTACCCCGGTTCGTTGCGGGCACTTTAACCCTTATTTTGTTGACCATCAGCCTCCTCGTCCTGGTTCTCGCTTGGGACAAAGGCCTGAACAATCACGTCGATAGCCTGTCAGGGCGCGGCGCGTCTGCCTCGCTTAGGCTGCCACTGGATTGGTTTGGCGGGGAACGGGTCAAATTCAAAAACGCATGGCAATATGCATCGCTCTTGGTTGGCATCACATTGCTGATTTCCGTCAATATCGAACTGATTTTACGCCAAATAATCACCCTATTGGGCAGCGGGGACCGCCTGCACCATTTGGATGGATCTGACATGGTAGGAGCCGACTGATGCTGATTTGGTTTCTTCCGCTTTTCATCGTTTTGATCATGGTTGGTTTGCCGGTGGTCTTTGCCCTGCTCGCAGCCCCCGGCGCCCTGCTGCTGCTCAATGGCCAAGAACGGGATTTGGCCGTTCTTTATCGCAATCTTTACAACGGGATGGACAGTTTTCCTTTGATGGCGCTGCCCTTCTTTATGTTGGCCGGAGAAGTGATGAACCGGGGCGGCATCACCGTGCGTCTGGTCGAGTTTTCCCAAGCCTTTATGGGGCATATGCGCGGTGGCTTGGCCCATGTAAATATCCTGTCTTCGATCCTGTTTGCGGGCCTGTCTGGCTCTGCGGTGGCGGATACATCTGCGCTGGGATCGACCTTGATTCCAGCGATGGAAAAAAACGGATATACCCGGAAATTTGCAGCAGCGATCACCGCTGCATCCTCGGTTATTGGGCCGATCATTCCCCCATCTGGCATCATGATCATCTATGCCTATGTGATGGGCGAAAGCGTCGCTGCCCTGTTTTTGGCGGGCATTGTGCCGGGTATTATGGTGGGCGCTGGCCTGATGGTGATGGTCCGGTTGATGGCGGATCGCTATGACCTGCCCAAGGCCGAACGCATTGTGGCCAAAGGTCAAACCGTCAGCCCGGTTGAATACTGGGTCAGCTTGGTTCTGATCCGGATCAACATCGCCGGACTGCTTTATGGTGTGTTTGCCATGATCCGCGGCTTGGCAGGGCTCGAAATTACGCTGAATCCTTGGCTTATCTACCTGATTTTCCTACCGATTGCCCATGGGATTGCCATGTGGACCCGTGGTCAGGTTAGCTCTGATTTCCGGTCCGTCTGTAAAAAGGCCATCGCGCCGTTGCAGACCCCAATCATCATTTTGGGCGGCATTCTGACGGGCGTTTGCACCCCGACCGAAGCCTCTGCCCTGGCCGTGGCCTATGCCCTGATCGTCAGCTTTGCGGTCCTGCGATCGATGAAGTTTTCAGACCTCGCAGGTATCCTGACCCGGTCCGCCTTGGCCACGTCAGCGGTGCTGTTGTTGGTGGGTGCAGCTGTGGCGTTCAAAACCGTCGTGTCCCTGTCATATGCACCGCAGATATTAACAGATGCGATCCTTGGCCTGAGCGAAAATCCGTTGATCCTGTTGTTCCTGATAAACATTCTGCTGTTTGTGGTTGGCATGTTCCTGGATGCAGGCCCAGCGATCATCATTTTGGGGCCAATTTTGGGCCCGATATTTACGGAACTGGGCGTGCATCCCGTGCATTTCGCCATCATCATGTCCGTGAACCTAACCGTCGGATTGGCAACGCCGCCCATGGGGTTGGTCCTGTTTGTGGCCTCAACCGTCAGTGGCGAAAAGGTTGAAACCATCGCCAAAGCCATTCTGCCATTTCTTGCAGTGGAAGTGCTGGTGATCTTCTTGATCACGTATTTCCCCTTCATCTCGATGACGGTGCCCCGCCTGACGGGGTTCGTCCAATGACCAAGCAAAAGGGAGGTTCTACCATGCTTAAAGGTCTTAAAACCGTTGCACTTGCCGCACTTGTGGCCGGTTCTGCAACATTGGCCGCTGCGCAGGATTTTACGCTGCGCGCCACGGCCAACTCTAACGAAAATGACGAGGACTATGATGGTCTGGTTGTTTTCAAGAACTACGTCGAGGCGGCCTCTAACGGGCGTATCGCGGTAGAGCTGTTTATCGGCACGCAACTCTGTGCAACCGGTGCGGAATGCCTCGAAGGTGTGTCTGAGGGTTCGATCGATATCTATATCTCCACCTCTGGGGGGGCTGCGGGTATCTTCCCTTATGTGCAGGTGCTGGATCTGCCTTATCTGATGGCCGATGACCGCGTCGCCGAAGCTGTGCTGCAAGGTGATTTTGTCCGCACTATGCGGGATATGGCGCTGGAAACATCCGGTGACACCGTGCGTTTGATGACTGTTGGCAACACAGGTGGCTGGCGCAACTTTGCCAACACACAACGCCGCGTTCAGGGTCCTGACGACATGGATGGCCTGAAAATCCGGACCGTTGTGGCGGACCTGCCGCAGGAATTGGTGCGCGCCATGGGGGCGTCCCCGACCCCAATCCCGTGGCCTGAGCTGTTCACATCGTTCCAAACGGGCGTTGTTGAAGGGTCTAAAAACGGCATCACCGACATCATGGGCATGAAATTCCCTGATGCGGGTCTGCAATATGTCACGCTGGACGGTCACGCCTATATGGGTGCGCTGTGGTGGATGAGCAACGAAAACTTCATGGCGATGCCAGAAGACATGCGCCGCGTTGTTGTTGATGGGTTCTATCAGTTGCAGCAGGCCACATTTGCGTCACCAAAACGTAAATCAATCCAAGCATACGAAGATTTTGTCGCCGGTGGCGGTGATCTTTATGTGCCCACACCAGAAGAAAAAGCTGCATTCGCAGAAGCCGCCCTGCCCGTTCAGGAATGGTTCCGCGGCAATGTAGACGGTGGGAATGAAATTCTGGATGCCTTGATCGCCGCGGTGGCCGAAGCCGAAGCCGATCTGGCAGCGGATTATGAATCTGACCTGAACTAATCAAATCAGAACGGCGGCTCTGATCAGGGCCGCCGTTTTTACGTCCACACAAAAAGGCGGATCACCGAAAAGGATAAATCCAAGGCCGGTAATCCTCGATCAGATGATGCGCACGTTCAATTTCTTCAGCCGTCAAACGTGGTGTGATTTCTTCCAGAGAAATCGCCGCATCTGGATCACCGCCAATCGTCGACAAAGCGTACCACGCATATGCGCGGACCATGTCAGGCGCCGGCAGGCCTCGCCCCGTTTCATAATACCAACCGATCCCCGATTGCGCGCCGGGATGGCCTTTCAGACTGGCCCGCAGATACCAGTCAAACGCCCGTTCGTCATCGCGCGGCACGCCCAGCCCCATGGCATACATGACCCCAATCAGCTCTTCGGCTTCGGCATTTCCCGATCTGGCAAATGGGTCCAACGCAGCGCGCGCTTCTTCAAATTTTCCGTCTTCCATCAGGTCACGCGCATCTTCGATATCCGCGGCCAACGGTGTGGCGATCATCGCCAAAGCAAAGGCAAGGTGGCGCATTTTGTCGGTCTCCTGTTTGTTGCGATGCCGGTTGGGGCGGACCCGATTTTGCCGACAGATTTTCTGAATGCGGATCCCGCACAGGCCCAATTGGGTCAGTTGCTATTTTACGATAAGATCCTGAGCGGGAACAGGAATATCTCTTGTGCGACATGCCATCATCACGATTTGGCATCCGGCGATGGGCTTAGTCTTGGCATCGGAGAAGGCGGTGTCGGTCTGGGGCCCGATCGGGTTGCCGGGGACATTATCAAACGCGTGCCACGCAACGCCCCTGCCCTGTGGAATCTGGGCCACCGCGACGTGGATGTGTTATTTCATGATGGCCGATTAGAGGTTTCGGACATTTACGGGAATGGTTTTAATTCCCCCGCTCAGGAATGGCTGCCACAAGGTTTGGACAATATTCTAGCCGCTCAGGCCTTGTTTCCGCTGGTCGCCCAATTTGAAATGGCCGGCAATCTGGGGGAAAATGATGTCGTGGGGGCACTGCATGATCGCATCGATGCGCCCTGGCCGATTTTGGCAAAACGGGTGCGGATCATTCCCGAATATGGGGCGCTGTTTGTAGATGCGTTTGATCATATCGACAGTCCAGACCAGATCACAATCGTAGAAATTGCCAATGCAATCGCCGCGTTTGAAATCACGGAATGGCAGAGCTTTGACAGCCCCTATGATGCCTATCTGGCTGGCACCCCCCTGCCCGAAGCGGCCGAGCGCGGACGTCAGATTTTCTTTGGAGCGGGTGCCTGTTCCAGCTGTCATTCGGGGCCGTTGTTTAGCGATCAGGACTTTCACGCCTTGTCCCTGCCCGCGTTTGGACCCGGGCGCACACGGGTTCATGATCCGATCCCCCGCGATGTTGGACGCATGGGAAAAACCAATTTATTGCAAGATGCGTATCGGTTTCGTACGCCATCATTGCGCAATGTCGCGCTCACCGCACCTTATGGGCATAATGGTGCATTTGCGACGTTGGACGCTATGATCCGACATCATTTGGACCCGCTCACGTCACGGGACAATTGGCCCCATGATCAGGCGCAGCTCCCACTTGCGCCTTGGTTGGAACCCATTGATTTTGCAATTCAATCTGACGAAATGGAAATGGAGCGTCAACGCAATCACCTCGATATCACTCCGCTGACCTTAACCGATCAGGACATTGATGATTTGGTTGCGTTTTTGCAGGCGCTAACCGGCGAAACCGCTCTTTATCGCCCCCTCGGTGCCCCGGAATCCGTGCCGTCTGGACTGCCTGTTGATTAGATGATCAACTCATCCAACGGGCGCCGCGCTCTTGCGGGCGGTGGCCCCATTGCGACCCCAAAGCGAATAACCTGAACCAAGTCACGATCCGCACCGATCCCGAGACGCGCGCAAATTTCGGCATTTGCGGATGGATCGTCGGACAACGCCGCCATTGGCCATCCTGAGAATCCGAGCGACGTCGCCTCTAACCACATTCTCAAATAGGCGCGGCCTCTGGCAATTGGGCTTGCTTCTGTGGGCTGATGAAACGCGGCGATCACCGGGGCGCTTTTGGTCGCTTCGGCCTCAGATGTGATTGATTTTGTTGCACCAAATAGGTTCAGCATTCCCCAAAGAGGACCCAAGGCCAATCCCGCCATGCGGGCTTGCAAATCGCTCATTTGGCAGGCCTCTCGCCCCATTCCATCCAAGCCCAAACGTGGATGTGTGTCGCGCAATCGCATCCAGCTTAGCAGCTCTTTGCGAAATGCTGGATTTTGCATAATTCGGTAACTGGTTTGGTCATTCAGCTCTGCCAACCAATTTCGTCGTTTTGCATCTGTGATCACAAATGTGTCGCTGCGGCTCCAACCAAACAGGTCAGGCGTTTGATCCGCGAATTTTCCACGCCAAGTAAACCGGTTTTCCAACTGACGGCTTAGTCCATCCTGCAGTCCTGATTGCAGACGAATATGCGCGACTGGTTTTAAATCTGAATGCGCGTCCCAGCGTTCCTCAACCTGCGCTGAAACCCCCATTTCAGACAGCGCCAGCACCGTTGCTTCGATTGCAGCGCCAGATGACAGACCCGCATCAAGGTGGTGTGGATCGCCCACTGGTAGCGATTGCGTCAAATCGCAAAAAACGTCGATACCATCGTCTGACCGATGCCAGCGCGTTGGTTGAATGTTATGCACCGATGGCGCCAGACAGGCACGCGCGACCACCGATCTAAACGACTGATCATTCAGCATTTTTAACCTCCAACAAACGCGAAAAACTCTGTGCTGCGTTCAGCTCAGACTCCACACGTTTTGTTGCCGCGATCATCGGGATCGACAAAGCGATCAACGTCAATGGCTGGGCCTGAGCACATAGAATATGGGACGCCTGATATCGCTCAAACAGATGTGATTTATGCTCTGCCAAGTCTGGGTTTGACGGGATTGGATCCGAGCGTCGCAGGACGGGATGTTTGCGAAACAACTCGGTCAGAACCTCTTCTTGGCAATCGTGTAACGTATCTAAGTCAATCAATGCGACCCCGTCATTGTCCATATTCCCAACAACATTTCGTAGGAAATCCATAGGAGAGGACGCCGAATTTTTCGACATTTCCTCTAAAACAGCAACGCCTTGTGCCTCTGTTTTTAAGGTTCGAATTTCATTATAAAGCGCAGCGCAAAGCGCCGATCCCAACAAAATCGCCACTGTCATGATCGTCGCATTCCAGCTGAACCCCATCAAAAATGAAACGGTTGCACCGGATAAAATTGCGGCGACAACGGTTACGCAAAACCCCATCAATGCGTCGATATGGGACCGTGATGATTTCCCCAAAGTAATTGATAACCAACATAAAAACAGCACACCCAAAGCAGAAACACGAACCGGAAGGTTAAAATACACCATCAGGAAATCAGCCGCTGCAAATGGCAGCAACAAAAACACTGAAAGCCCGATACGTTCTGCCATTTGGTTTTCCGCCCGGGACAAAGACGACACATCCCGCGTGAACACCAACAGTCCGCAGATCAAAAATCCTGCGACCTGAAACATCAACAGGATCACCAACCTGAACGGATCCACCAATTCAACCGGGAACAACGCTGATACCGACAGCAGCGTGGTCATCACCGCGAAACCGACCTTAATGAATTTGGCGGCGTGCCGTCGCAACAAACCTTCGGTGAGCAAGAGAGCAGCGAGCGGCACCAAAGCTGCGGCAAACAAAACCAATGCGCGAAAAAGATTCAAATCGGTCAAACTGTAGGCCGCACGGGCACCAAACAGCAAAATCATCGCATGAACGCCAAATAGAAATCGCTGATTAAGTGGGTCATACCGCCCCTGATCAACGATCATTGCCCGCATCAGCAATAATCCAATGACCGCCGAAATCGATAGGAAAAGATCAACAATATATGGGGCCGCGGTCATCATTGACTTAGCAATCGTGCCAGAAACCGACGGACAAATGGGCGTATGACTGCGGACATCCATTTTGGATTTGGTCGCTCAACACGGCCGCGATATGGGTTCAAAAAATAGCCCTGGCAATTTGCACCAAATGGTCGGCCCATAACGCCATTTGCGCATTCATATGCCATCAACATACCCGTTGTGATGACCATAGGGGCAAAACTCGGACGCCCGCGTTTGCCTGTGATCACATCACCGATCAAATCTAAATCGATGTAATGTCGCGATGAAGAATTGAGGACAACATACTCAGCCTCTGCCATAAAAGCGGACTCTCTTTGGTCCTGCGAGATTGACCTCCAATCCGTCTGTTCTGTTTGAAATCCCAACCGAGTTTCATGTGCTGGATCGGTCGGCTTGGTAACATAAACTGAGGGCAGAGGCGCGGCATAAGCGTCAATCATCACTTTGTTCTGCTCGCGTGCTGTCCGGTATAGCAACAACGTAGCCGCCAAATCATCAGTTCCGTTAACCACAATATCGGACCGAGACACCAAACCTTCGGCCAACTCCATCCATTCTAAACCATATACTTCGATGTCGATTTCAGGATTAATGTTTCGGCACATTTTCGCAGTGACGTTCGATTTGTGCAATCCAACCCCGTGTAAGTTGCAAAAAACCTGCCGGTTCAGGTTCGAAATTTCGAATTCATCTACGTCCGCAAGAATGAGTTTTCCAACTCCCATCCGTACCAAAGCCTGAATACAAGCGCCCCCCATTCCCCCATTACCGCAAACAAACACCGTGCTAGACTTTAACGCATTTTGTTCGTCGTTAGACACAAACCCCTGATTTCGGGTTGTCATTTCGTCGTAGCTAAACATTTGTTTTGTCCTTCACGGGGCGCAGAATGGACCATTCTTGGTCACTTTCGAACCAATGTAGAATGGGCAGGATCAATCGACGTAAAATGACCATTCCAGCCACGAGCAACAGTCCGCTTAATGCGGAACTGGGCACTTCTTTTGAGAGGTATCGCCCGATGGCTGCCATGTCCAATTGCCCAATCTGCAGCACATCATCCCCCCGCTCATAGTCCAGTTCGCGCGCGCAAAAGTCGTTATAACTGTCATCACGATGTTTAGGCGCCTGTTCCCACGTTTTCATCAGATCGTCCGATCCGCCGGTATAGGCGTTTGTGATCACAAACCGGTTTTCATCAAAGTCTGCTTCGTCCCCAACCCCAAATACATACCGATGATCTGCCATAATTCGACGCGCCACCTGCAGCTGGCTAAGCGTGCGCCGAGATGCGCTAGGAGATGGGTAAACATTTGAAAACATACCAGATACCATGCCCACGACAGCTGGAACCTGCGTCACGTTTGAAATCCATAACGGACGAAATTTTCGCCGCACAAACAACAAAAAACATGTTAATCCATACAGCACCCATGACAGGTTTTTTGAACGCTCATTGGGGTCGACCATCACCAATCCCAAATGCAAAACTTCGGTTGGTTTTGGCAAAGTTGAGAGGGTCATGATCGCCAAAGCGTTAAATGCGATCGGTGTGCCGTCCGGCCGGCTCACCAAGGTCACAATCGAAGAAGACATTCGTTTTCGATCCGCAGAGAACACGCCATAGGTCAAGCTTCCGACTGGCAGGGTCGCTGATGCGACTTTTCTTAAGTCGTCGGAAAGTTGTTCAAGTTCAGCATCTTGCATCCACAAACCGGGACGTTCCAGAATTCGAATATGCAAACCAGAAGAACGCAGCCGCAGGTCCAAATAGGTGTGACGAAATGATTTAAGTAATGATCGTATCACAGCGCCCCCCTGCCGAGTTAACAAATAGTAACGTGGTATAAACCAAGGTAAAAGTAGGGATACCCCGCCCCGATTTTGATGTCATTTTCTAAAAACCGAGACAAGAAGGACACGGGCGGAACGGCGCTTGCAATCGGCTGCTTGGCCCCGGCGCAACAGCCGCCTATAAGGCATTGAACGACAAACCGGAGCCGAAAATGCGCACAGCCACGATCACGCGGAAAACCGAAGAGACCGAGATCACCGTTGAAGTTAATCTTGACGGGACAGGGTCCTATGACAACGTGACCAAGGTTGGTTTTTTTGACCATATGCTGGATCAACTGGCCCGTCATTCGCTGATCGATATGCGCATTCGGGCCAAAGGCGATCTATATATTGATGATCACCACACCGTCGAAGATGTGGGGATCACATTGGGCCAAGCCATCACCCAAGCGCTTGGAAACAAACGGGGAATCACCCGTTACGGGTCCTGCCACCTGGCGATGGACGATGCGCAAATCCGCACGGCACTGGATTTGGCCGGACGCCCCTATTTGATTTTCAACACCGAATTTTCCTCGGATAAAATCGGCACGTTTGATACCGAATTGGTCCGCGAATTTTTCCAAGCTCTGTCGGTACATGCCGGGATGACGCTGCATATTGATCAACTACACGGGTTCAATTCGCACCATATTGCTGAGGCGATGTTCAAATCTGTGGCACGCGCATTGCGGGTTGCGGTTGAATTGGACCCACGCAAAATGGATGCGATTCCTTCGACCAAGGGCACATTGTAATGCTGACTGCGCTGGTCGATTATGACAGTGGCAATTTGCATTCGGCGCAAAAAGCGTTTGAACGGATGGCTCGGGAAACGGATGGCGGCACAATTGTTGTCACGTCTGAGGCTGATGTCGTGGCCAAGGCGGACCGGATTGTTTTGCCCGGCGACGGCGCGTTTCCTGCATGTCACGCCGCGCTACATGGTGTTGACGGATTGGCCGAAGCGATCACGGATGCCGTTGAAAGCCGGGCTGTTCCGTTTTTAGGTATCTGTGTTGGCATGCAGATGATGGCCAAAAGCGGCTTTGAATATCAGGAAACGCCGGGCTTTGGCTGGATTGACGGGCATATTCACCCAATTGCACCTTCTGATCCTAAAATGAAGGTGCCGCATATGGGGTGGAATGACCTGATCATCGATCAGGAACATGCGGTTCTAGACGGTGTAGCCACCGGGGATCACGCCTATTTTGTGCATTCCTATCAGATGGTTATGAACAATACGCAGCATCGATTGACCCATGTTGATTACGGCGGTGACATCACGGCCATTGTGGGACGGGACAACATGATTGGCATGCAGTTCCACCCTGAGAAAAGCCAAGCTGCTGGCCTGAAACTAATCGCCAACTTTCTAAGCTGGGCCCCATAAGAAACGCCCGCCAAACCGGCGGGCGCTACATCTGATTTGAGAGATGCAATTACTGGCGCGTCCAGACCCCGCCTTCGCGGCAGATCCCTAAAACGCAGCCAGAAACAGTCAACTGATTGCCGCTAAGCTGCAGCCGGGAATTGTAGGTTTTATCACGATCCGGCGAATACACTTTGCCCGTATATGCGCCGCCGCCACTGGCGACCGTTTCGGAAATAATGTTCTGACCGATGTTGTCAGACGGAATTTCGGCGCCATTTGGGCCATAAGCGCGGATCAATGTGCCACACAGCGCAGACCCACAGGGCGCAACCTGAATCAGCCCCGAATTGCCATTATCATCAGCGGTTGTGCGCCACGTGCCTTCTAACGGGTCCGCCGTTGCCGCCCCCGCCAATGCAATTGCGCCAACGACGCTCAATACAAACTTTTTCATTCTGTCCTCCCATGAACTGAACGCATGCTGCGGCATTGCCCCCCACCCGATCAAGTATGACGTGGGGTCGGCCCCGCATCGTTGCATCCCGGACGCCAACATGCATAAACAGCCCCAACATTGCGCCCAAATCGTGAAAGGCACGTTAAATGATCCTTTATCCCGCCATCGACCTAAAAGACGGCAATGCCGTACGCCTGATCAAAGGCGAAATGGATCAAGCCACCGTGTTCAACGACAATCCGGCTGCTCAGGCGATGGAATTTGCCAATGCGGGTTGTGAATGGCTGCATCTGGTGGATTTAAACGGCGCCTTTGCCGGTGAACCTGTCAATGCCGCCCCAGTTGAAGAAATCCTGAAACAAACCAAAGTGCCTGCGCAGCTTGGGGGCGGGATCCGCGACATGGCGACAATCGAACGCTGGCTGGATCGCGGGCTGGCACGGGTCATTTTGGGCACGGTTGCCGTGGAAAACCCTGATTTGGTGCGCGAAGCGGCGCGTGCCTTTCCGGGCAAAGTTGCTGTGGGCATTGACGCGCGTGACGGGCGCGTGGCGACCAAAGGCTGGGCCGAGGAAACCGATGTCATGGTGACTGATTTGGCAAAATCCTTTGAGGATGCTGGCGTGGCTGCAATCATCTACACCGACATCAACCGCGATGGGGCCATGCAAGGGCCAAATGTGCAGGCCACGGCCGATCTGGCCAATGCCGTATCAATCCCTGTGATTGCATCTGGTGGCGTGTCCTCGCTTGAGGATCTGCAAGCACTGAAAAATTGCGGTGCTGCGTTAAATGGCGCGATTTCTGGCCGTGCGCTCTATGATGGGGCAATTGATCTAAGCGATGCGTTGACCCTCTGCCGCGCCTAAACGATTTTCTGAACAGGTGGCTCAAAATCTGCCGATTTTGAGCCTCGTGGGGCCCTGCCCCACGCCCCAAACCGAAGGGTCGCCAAACCCCTTGCCGTTTCAGGTCGCGCGGCCTATCAAGCGGGCATGCTTAAAACACGTATCATACCTTGCCTGGATGTCGCTGATGGGCGTGTCGTCAAAGGCGTGAACTTTGTCGATCTTGTCGATGCTGGCGATCCGGTGGATGCCGCCATCGCCTATGACGCCGCAGGTGCCGACGAACTTTGTTTTCTTGATATTCATGCAACCCACGAAAATCGTGGCACAATGTATGATCTGGCCACCCGCACGGCGGAACATTGTTTTATGCCGCTGACCATTGGTGGCGGGGTGCGCACCCACGAAGATGTGCGCAATCTGTTGCTGGCTGGGGCGGACAAAGTCAGCTTTAACTCTGCGGCGGTGGCCAACCCAGATGTTCTGACCGAAGCCGCATTGCGGTTTGGATCACAATGCATCGTCTGCGCAATCGACGCCAAAACGGTGGAACCCGGACGCTGGGAAATATTCACCCATGGCGGGCGCAAAGCCACCGGGATCGACGCCATTGAATTTGCCATCACTGCCGCCGAAAAAGGCGCGGGAGAAATCCTGCTGACCTCGATGGACCGCGACGGCACCAAGGCGGGGTTTAACCTGCCATTGACCCGCGCGATTTCAGACGCGGTGAACGTGCCTGTGATCGCATCGGGGGGCGTCGGAAATCTGGATCATCTGGTCGAAGGCGTGACAGAAGGCGGCGCATCGGCCGTGTTGGCCGCGTCGATTTTCCATTTTGGGACCTATACGATCGGTGAGGCCAAACAACACATGGCCGATGCAGGTATCCCCGTGAGGATGACATGAGCCTGAAGACGTTAAACGCAACCATTCAGTCCCGCATTGGGGCCGACCCTGACAGTTCGTGGACCGCGAAATTGCTGTATAAGGGGCCGGAAAAATGCGCCGAAAAGTTCGGTGAAGAAGCCGTGGAAGCGATCATCGAAGCGGTGAAGGGTGATCGCGACAAACTCATCTCAGAAGCGGCGGATTCGATCTATCATCTGTTGGTCATGTGTGCGGCACGCGGCGTCAATCTGGATGATATCGAAGCAGAACTGGCGCGGCGCGAAGGTGTTTCCGGGATTTCAGAAAAAGCCAGCCGCTGAGCGACTTTTCAAAGTTTCGAGCTGATCATCCCGGTGTTGAAACCGCCCATGCGCAATTCCCCGAATAGGCGCTGATATTCCATTTTGGGGCATTTGTTCTGGATCACGTCCACACCACGTGCCGTGGCGATTTTTGCAGCCTCCTCATGTTCGACGCCAATCTGCATCCAAATGGTTTGCAAATTTGGCCAACGCCCCAAAGCGTTATCCACTATTTCGGGCACGGCGTCTGACCTGCGGAAAATATCAACCATATCAAGATCATGCGGGATGGACGCCAAATCGGCATACACCTCTTCGCCCAGGACTTTCTGGCCTACCAGCCCCGGATTCACCGGGATGATCCGATATCCCTTTAGCTGTAAATAGCGCGCGACATAGAAACTGGGCCGGATTTCTTTGGCAGAAATTCCCACAATCGCGATGGTTTTGGTGCGCCTTAACACCCGCGTCAGAAATGCATCGCTATAGGTCACAACAATCCCCTTTCCATCCTTTGTGCAAGAAAAATCGCCCGAGGCATAGCCCCGGGCGTCAGTCGTGGAACGAGGGACAGTGAGATTGGGGCGGCCTGTTCCAAAAGCCGGCCCTCGTTATATAGGTAAGAGGCCCATTCTCACATTAAAGAGCATGTCGCGCATCTGTGAACACGGGCTTAAAAACTGGCGAAAAACCGCAAGAAATGTGTTTACCCCAAAATGCCCGGCCAGTTGGCTTCTGCCAGTGCGATATTGCCGGGGATGTCTTCGCTCCAGACTTGGCGCACGGCGACTGAAAAATTCAGGTACAGTTTGCCTTCGTAAATTGTCCACGCTTCTGGGACAGAGGTTGCGAGCGCCCCTTTTGACGCCGCAAAGGCGCAATATCCGCCGAATTGCGGGGCATATGCGGTTGGATCGGCGGCAAACATGTCACGGTTTTCGGCGTTGGCAAAATGCCATGTCGCGCCTGCCCAATCATAGGAATGCGCCGCATCCCCCATCACAGGGCCACCTTGGGTGAAAAAGGCCACGGGATCAGCGCCACGGATCGCAATCCCATCAACCGCAAACGTTTCTGGTTCGCCCGCCAGCGCAATCTGTGGCAGCGCAACAATCGGTGCAAGCACCAGCGAAGTTTTCAACAATTGACGACGTGACAGCATGAGGCGTTCCTTTGGGTTGATCATAGCCCTCAGTAAATGTGCGCAATTGCGATTGGGTAAACCCAAAAGACATATGCCTAACGCAGGCGTGAACCGTCGTGACTGATCCTAGTCGAAAATATCTTCGACGATGTCCCAAAGTTCCTCAAAAATCTTGTTGCGCTTGGGTTTGCGTTTCTTTGATTTCTTGACCGGCATTTCTTTGACGTCATGTGCCCCATATTGCGACCGCGCCGGTTTCTTTGATTTGACCTTTGGCTGGGTCGTCTTGGGCATTATTTTAAGATTATGCAAAGGTGCGCCGCAGCTTGCGCAGCTCAATTCATGGCGCACATCCCCCCGCAGCACCAACGCCGCGCGCGTCCCACAATATGAACAAGTCGCAACTTTGTGTACAGTCATCCGCAATCCTAGGTCAGTTAGCACGACCAAAGATGCGTGCGATGGGTTAATCTGGTCCCCGTTATATTTGTGATACCCCCCGCGTCTTCAAGAGCAAACCAAAGGGAAATCTATGTCTCAACAGAGTAAGCCCGGTACCTCATTTCAAATTGATCTACGTCGCCTGAACAAAAGCGTCGGCTTTGTTGCGCTGAGCCTGCCGATTGTGGCTTTGATGACGTCCCAATGGTTGGGAAACTGCGATTACGTATCCCTAAGCCACTATTATTATGGCCGTTTTAGTGGCGATATGTTTGTCGCCGCTTTGGGCGCAATTGGTTTTTTGTTGCTATTCGCCTATACCGGATTAGAGCAATCCGAACGTGAAAGCGCCCATTGGAAAATGGATCGCTGGCTGATCCGCGTGGCGGGATTGTGCGCGATTATCGTGGCCCTGTTCCCGACCCGTGGGTCCGGTTGCGACTATGCAGGGCAAGTGGGACGCGCCTTTGTTGTTCAATCCTCAGGCTCAGAGGATTTTTTCCCCGGTGACGCTGCCCTATTTAGCAACAGTTCCTTTGACGCCGTTGCAGGGTTCCACCTGATGGCGACGTTTGACGATGGTGCATGGGCCTGGATTGGCGACATTCACTATGGCGCAGCCGGGGTCATGTTTGGAATATTGGCCTATTTTTCAGCCTTTGTGTTTACACGAATCCATTCCCAAGACGCATTAACGTCGCATGGCAAAGCCTTCTCAAAGAACAAGAAAATCAGAAACCTGCTTTACAGAATTTTTGCCGCGATGATCGTTATTCCCACCGCGACAATTGTTTGGGTCAGCTTTGCAATTGATCCGTTTGATCCGTTTTTCCAAACTTGGATCGACGCACGTGGCACGTTTTGGTGTGAAACAATTGCGCTTGCGGCCTTTGGGGCGTCCTGGCTCCTCAAGGGGCGCTTTTATGGCATTTTATCAGACGCTTAGCGTCCCGTAGAGGCATATAATGCAATCGCGGCGGCATTTGACACGTTCAACGACCCAAAAGCCCCGGCAAAGTCGATTTTCACCAGCGCATCACAGGTTTCGCGGGTTTTTTCACGCAATCCCGGCCCCTCAGCGCCCAGAACCAGCGCTACGGGGCGGTCTTTCTTGCCGTCCAGCACCTGCTCTATGGTTTGCTCTGCTTCGCCCGCCAGACCCAAAATGATATAGCCCAGCGCGCGCAGCTCTTCCATTGTGTCGGCAAGGTTGCGAATGCGCAAATAGGGCTGACGTTCCAGCGCGCCAGATGCGGTTTTGGCCAAGGCCCCGGTTTCGGGTGCAGAATGGCGTTTGACCCCGATCACAGCGCGCGCGCCGAACACTTCGGCAGATCGCAAAATCGCCCCCACATTATGGGGATCCGTCACACGATCCAGCAATATAACCCGCGGCGGAATATCCCCGTCCCCCAGACAGATTTCATTCACCGGCCCCCAATCCAGCGGCTTCACCTCAAGTGCGGCGCCCTGATGGACCGATTGCGGATCAATCGGCACATCAAATTTGCGTGGCTCCACCATTTCAGGCTCCATGCCCGACGCGGCAATCGCATCCTCTAGCCGGCCCATGGCGTTTCGGGTCACAACCAAACGCAATTTGGTGCGATTTGGATTTTCCAACGCATCCCGCACGGCGTGAATGCCAAACAGCCAGATTGTCTCGGCTGCTGCTGCGCGTTTTGCCTGCTCTTTGGCAACAACCCATGTCGGTTTTTTCATTGAAATCCACTCCTGCCAGATCAGAGCCGGACAAGTCGCAGAAAAAGTCACCATCAGCAAGGTTTTTCCCGATTTAACCGCTTGACGCCCCTCAACTTCGGTCGTAATCAGACCCCGGTTTGGGCGACAGGCCGCAAGGTGTGGCAGGGGACTGTAACTCCCTCGCGGAGACGCACGCCTGGTTCGATTCCAGGGTCGCCCACCATTCTCCTCACGACATTTTTTATTGGTTTTCCCGGTTCGGAGGCCAGCTCAGAAGCCTTTTATTTTTGCCCTATCAGGTTAAGGCACTGCCGTTTACATTCTGGAACGCAGAGCAATCGAGGCGACGCTTTTTCGTCTTGCGCATCGCATTAATTCCAAGAAACCCGGCGCAAAAGCTAAAAATAAACAAAACCGAGCCCGGCACTGGGACTGCCGCAACAGACCAGACGGCAAAAACCCGTCCATCATTCGGCTGGAAGAAATCGATCGGCACATTCACGACCAGAGATACTGAATCGAGGCGAGTATCGTTGCTAAACACTCCGACAACGGCAAACGACCCCACATGATCGCTGAACCCTGCATAGGGTGTCCTGATATTGCACAGACGGCTGTCGTCGCACCCGTCAATCAAAGATGGATCAGTATCATATATTGTACCACGGACTGCTTCGCTTAATGCCACAACAGCATCTGAAATAGTGTTGACATCAAACAGAAAATCGCTCTGGTCATCGCAACCCGAAAAAACAGTTATACAATTTCCGTCCTCAAAAGCGACGTCATACAACACGCCGTTTACTTCTATCCCAACGATACCTGACGGCGAAATTGTTAAAGCGAAAACTGGCAATGCCATACAGGATAGAAAAAACGAAATGAATGCTGTTTTCAACAGATGTGTCATGACTTCCCCCCGGAAATACACCTGTAAACGTTACTTATCTCCAAAAATTAGTCAAGTTCGCGCACAATCCGAAACCCCATCATATCCCCGCTGGAAGTTACAAAAACATGCCCTCGCGCCGATGGTCGCGCATAATCCATTGCAACAGCATAACTGCCACCTTTTAAGGCGCGATTGCAGTCTGGGTAGGCCAGGTCATGGGCTAAATAGTCACTGTCCAGCGCAAGCCCAAGATGTTGGTCCGCCCGGCACGACTGGGTAATCTCAAACACGTTGCCAGACATGTGCCGTAGTCCCCACGCATTTGCCGCATCCAATTCTTGCACCGGAACCGGGCTCTCGCGCGACAAAAGATGCGGCATTTCCTCACCGCGAAGTCTCTCCGTTCCTACACGTGAAAAATTCGCTTGATCAGGTGTCAGATCATCACCTTGGGCAAAACGGGTTTCTGTCCCCGCGCGCGCGGCATATTCCCACTCTGCCTCGGTTGGCAGGCGGTAAACGTCTGCCCCAACCTGAGCATTCAGCCAATTGGTATATTCCTGAATGTCCAAAACAGACACATTGATCACGGGATGGTCTGGCCCCAGTTCAATGCGGCCAGTGCGCGTCAAAATCCACGCATCCGGTTCATGGCGACAGGCCCCCGCTGCCACACATTGGGACCATTCCCCAAACGTCACTTCATTGCGCCCGATTGCAAAGGGAATGTCCATGACAACCGGGTGACGGGGATGTTCATGCGGCAGGATATTCACCTCATCTGGGCCGCGCCGTCGCCACGTTGCATCGGGGCCAAAAACGTCGAATGGATTGCGTGATTCCCCTTCAATCGCACCCATCATGAACGAACCGGCGGGCATCATGATCATTTCCGGGCAGGCATCGCAGTCTTGAAACTGGGTCAGCGGGGCGGGTTCATCGGTCTGTGCAACCGCATTTTGTGCAATTCCCACCAAGCTTATGACCGTTAAAAGTTCGCGTAACATACCAAACACCTTTGTTTTCTGAACAACGGACGCCTCATTATATCTGGGTTTTATCGCAATGAAAGAGTTGAACAATGTATCATGCGCCCCCCAAATTTCAAAACAGAGCGTGTGTCAGGCGCATTTATTCAGGTCGTTTACTATTCAGGAACCTAGGTCCGGGAAAACCATTCACGCCGCCGAAATGAAAAGGTTTGATGGGTCATAAAATCTGTAAACCCTACGGAATAAGCACTTGGTTGCGATCGAACCGGGCGAAATCGACCGTGCCGTCATCCAAGGTGATTTCCACATAGATGTTGTTCACAAACCCGGATGGCATGATCACATAAGGCAGGAAATTCTCCACATCAGTCATGGCATTGGGGCTGGCTGTGTCTTCGTGGCAAGGCTCCATCGGGAACACTTCGGTGGCGGGGGCGCCGTTCACGCCATAGCGGATGTCCCAAAGCCCACAGCGCCATGACAGCAGATGGGTAAAGTACACCAAATCTTGCCCCTCATAGTCGCGCACGGCGACCCAATTGGCTTTGGTCATACCAAGGATCGGTTTTACCTCTACGGCGGTGGTGAATTTGCCCGTTGGCACCTGTGGTTCGGGCACGCGGTCCGCCCCATCCCCTGATCCGGCATCTATCTGCGGCAACACCACAGCAGTATCGTCCTGCATCGCTGCGACGGCGTCCATTTCCGGCTCTGCGCCCAGCGCGGTTCCAATCACAAACGGTAAAAATAATTCAATCATGTCTTTTCTCCTTCCGACGCCGTGATCTGGCTTTTGCGGCGCGGGTTGCGGGTCTATAGTGACACCCATAACGAATGAGGCAGGACAAGTATGGCGCGCAAATCCAAATCAGGCCAGCTTTTCAATATCATGATTGTTGGGCAATCCGGGCGTCTGGCCTATGAGGCCGTGCTGTTTGCGGCGTCTTTACGCGCCAATTCCCCGGATTTTGCCGGTCGTTTGATTGTTGCTGAACCCCAACCCGGCAATCATTGGCCCCATGATCCGCGCCTACCCGATCATGTGCGCACCGCCCTGTTGGATTTGGGCGCCGAAATCGTCCCGTTTGACAATCAGCATTTCGGCCATAGCTACCCCTATGGAAACAAGATCGAAGGCCTGTCCGCCCTGCCCGCAAATGAGCCGTTTATGTTCTTTGACACCGACACATTGGTGCTGGGCGAGCTGAACGATCTGGTCATTGATTTCACCAAACCCTCTGCCTCTATGCGGCGCACAGGTACATGGCCGGTTGAGGAACTCTATTGGCCCGGCTACAGCGCCATCTGGAAATCGCTTTATGATCGGTTCGAGCTGGATTTTGACAGTTCGCTGGATTTGACTAAACCCGACGAATATTGGGAACGATACCTCTATTTCAACGCCGGTTGGTTCTATGGGTCTGACCCGGCAGCGTTTCGCGACAAATTCCTGACCTTCGCGCTAAGCATCCGTGACAATCCGACCGATGAAATGGTCATTCAACCGCTGGATCCCTGGCTGGATCAGATCGCCCTGCCCTTGGTCATTCATGCCTTGGGCGGCGGGCGTCCGGGGCCGGATCTGGATGGGTTGGATGGGGACATCACCTGTCACTATCGCATGTTGCCACTGGCCTATGCCCGTGAAAGCGACGCGGTGGTGCAATGCCTTGAAACCGTCACTGCCCCCAATAAAATCAAAAAAGTGCTGAAGGAACATGACCCGTTCAAACGCATGATCTATCAGGGGCGCGGCCACAAAGTGCGCGCGCTATTTGATCAGAATGATCTGCCCCGTAAGGAACAGAAAATCCGCAACATCATCAAAAAAGAAGGTTTTTGGATGCGGTAAGCCCCGTCGGTCTGTGGTGTTTTGTTGACGCAAACGCGCGCGTCATTGGCGATGAAATACTTGCGACAAACCCGCCCTTGGCTTTCGCGCGTCACGCGCCTAACCTCGCGGCAACTTTTGCGGAGGACCCCCAATGACCAACACACCCGGCTTTGACACATTGCAAATCCATGCAGGATCACGCCCCGACCCTGCCACCGGCGCACGCCAAACCCCCATCTATCAAACAACCGCTTACGTGTTTCGCGATGCCGATCACGCCGCAGCTTTGTTTAACCTCCAAGAGGTGGGTTACATCTATTCCCGCCTGACCAACCCAACGGTCGCGGTTTTACAAGAACGCATCGCCACGCTTGAAGGTGGCGCTGGGGCTGTGTGCTGTTCCTCTGGGCATGCAGCGCAGTTGATGGCGCTGTTTCCATTGATGATGCCGGGCAACAATGTGGTTGTGTCCACACGGCTATATGGGGGGTCTGTTACGCAGTTTAGCCAGACCATCAAACGCTTTGGCTGGTCGGCAAAGTTTGTCGATTTTGATGATCTGGACGCGGTCGCCGCAGCCATCGATGATCAAACCCGCGCGGTATTTTGTGAATCCATCGCCAATCCGGGCGGCTATATCACGGATCTGGATGCTATTTCGGCGATTTCGGATCGGGCTGGCCTGCCATTGATCGTGGATAACACAACGGCGACGCCTTATTTGTGTAACCCAATCGAACATGGCGCTACGCTGGTGGTGCATTCCACCACCAAATACCTGACCGGCAACGGCACGGTTATGGGCGGCTGCGTAGTGGATTCGGGCAAATTTGACTGGTCCGCCAGTGACAAATTCCCATCGCTTTCCGCCCCAGAAGAGGCCTATCACGGGCTGAAATTCCACGAAACCTTTGGACCGCTGGCTTTTACGTTCCACGGGATCGCCATTGGCCTGCGCGATCTGGGCATGACCATGAACCCTCAGGCGGCGCATTACACATTGATGGGGATCGAAACCCTGTCATTGCGCATGCAGCGTCACGTAGAAAACGCCAAGACCCTGGCAGAGTGGCTCGAAAATGATCCGCGGGTGGATTACGTCACCTATGCGGGCCTGCCCAGTTCCCCCTATCATGACCGGATCGCCAGAATTTGCCCCAAAGGCGCAGGCGGTTTGTTCACCTTTGCGGTCAAAGGCGGCTATGAGGCCTGCGTGAAACTGGTCGATGCTTTGGAAATCTTTAGCCATGTGGCCAATCTGGGCGATACGCGGTCGTTGATCATCCATTCCGCGTCTACCACCCACCGTCAGCTGACCCCAGAACAACAAGAAGCCGCAGGGGCCGGTCCGAATGTGGTGCGGCTGTCTATCGGGATCGAGGATGTCAAAGATCTGATCGCGGATCTCGACCAAGCGCTGAGCGCGGCCACCGCCTAAACCGGCGGATATAATCACATGAAAACGGGCCGCAACAACGGCCCGTTTTTTGTCACATGAGTCGCATGAATTGATTAGGCTGCGTTGCGACGACGCTTGGCCAATCCAAACAATCCAATAGCGCCCAGCAGCAACGGCAGGCCCGCTGGCAGTGGTACAGGTGGTAAAGGCGGCCCCGCGATAGACCCTCCTGACCAAGCAGCTAAGTGAGCAAGGTTGTTAGACAGGCCGACCAAAGTGCCGTCGGAAATCCGAATGGTCCCATTATACAAACGGGCACCAACCCCGCTATTGTCTACTCCTGTGGATGCTAACGTCCCACAAAAGGCTGTGCTTAGCGATCCTGTTGCCGTCGACGTAAAATCTCCACAGAAAGTATCACCATAACTGGCAGAATAGCTGCCGACTGTTAAAACGGCGCCCAATATCTGAGCCGTTGTCCAAGTTTGAGACGCCGTGCTTGTTCCGCCATTGTCCATCGTCACAGTGATCGAAACCGTGTCACCGGAACTGAAGAACCCTGTCAATCCAACGTTTGTTTCAACTGTTTGCGTAAAAGACACAGGGATCGCCTGCGCCGTGGTAGAGCTTGATAAAAATGCGATTGTTAACAAACTAGAGAATAGTCGAACCATTGGTCTTATCCCTCGATTTGTAATTATCATTTTGTAGAGATGCCGGCCACTTTAAACAAAAGTGGCAAACCGTTCTTTTTTATAGAGACAAGATACGCCTGCGCGCGAATGCTATCTGCATATTTACCATGATAATACGTGGCGAACACGGCCTGCAGTTGCAATTGATCAGCCTGCACGACCGTAAAAGACGCATTTCAGCTAAATCTTTAAGCCGCCATCCGCTTCAACAAAAAAACGGGCCGCAATCACGACCCGTTTAAGTGTATCATATTGATTTAGGTGATTTAGGCCGCAGCGCGACGCCGTTTGGCCAAGCCGAACAATCCCAATGCCCCAAACAACAGCGGCAGACCTGCCGGCAGCGGTACGGGTGGCAATGGCGCGACAGAAGCGACGGTCCAGCGCGTGTCGTCTCCGAAAATATGAGAAAAGTGCACTGAGCTGCCCGTGGTTGAGTTGATCCCGGTATTGAATAGATATGCAGTCGACCCGTCATTATCGACCCCAGCATTGGAAAAGGATCCGCAGAAGTTGCTGGAAATATTGCCCGATGCATCCGTTGAGAATCCACCACAAAACGAGGTCGACCAAGACGCCGCATAGGACCCAATCTGAACTGATGCGCTCAAAATATCGGAGACACCCCAAGATTGAGACGTCAGGCCTGAGCCCCCATTTTCCAAGGCAACAGTGACCGAAACGGCGTCACCGCTTGAAAAATATCCGCCCAAACCTGATGAGGTTGTGCTGGTATATTCAAAACTCACAGGAACGGCCTGTGCGGCGGTTGAAATTGATAAACATCCAATTGTTAACAAACTAAGGAGTGGTCGAACCATTTGTCGTATCCCTCGATTTGAAATTAATTATCTTGTAGCGCAGTCGGCCACGTTAAACGCAAATGGCAAACCGTTATGTTTTATAGCGGCAAGATCGGTTTGCGCGCGAATGTTAATCGCAGGTTTACCATAATTATCGGAAGCAAACACACCCAAAAGTTGCATTTCACAAGCAAACACTACCGCTCAGGGTTATTTGACCGCTGACATCCAAGCCATCTGCCATTGTTCAAACTGAACAGTACATTGCCCGTTTAAGCCCGCGCTGTTTTTCAAACGATCAATCGATCGCTAAAACCATAACCACGCCGGCGGAAATCTCGATCTCTCCTTCGGCGATGGGCACGGCAGATTCCATAGCCATACGGATCGCTCTACCAGATGGGCTTGCTACGCCGTCTTCGATCAGATGGATCACATCCCCGATCTCAACGCCTGCCGCATTCGCGAAAAAGGCGGCCTTGGATTGTGCGTCCTCAACGGCGGCCAGACGCGCGTGATCCAGATGGGGTGCGCGATCTTGGACGTCAAACCGCAATCCCCCCAAACGATTGGCCCCTTGGGCGACAACCGCATCCAAAACATGCCCAAGATCGGCCAGATCCAACACTTGAACGTTCAACATCGTCGTGGCGACAAATCCGGATTGTTCACGCCCACTTAGGCTAGAGTTGCTGTATTGCGGATGCAATTGCACTTGCCCGGTTTGGATGTCCGATTTGGCAATTCCGACGGCGTCCAGCTGATCCAGCACCGACGCGATGGCGTGGCTCATTCCGGCCAAGGCATCATTGGCCAGTTCCGCCTCGTGGGTTACTCCGACCTGAATATAGGCCATATCAGGCGCCACATTTACACGGCCCTGGCCCGATACCTGAATCGTTGACCCATTGACCGTTTCCGCCTGCACCCCGTTTGGCACCGCCCCGGCAACAACCGCCCCACAGGCCATCATCACACCAAACGCCACGATCCGACATTTCCCGTTTATCGCTGCTTTCAAACCAAACATTTGCATTCCTCACGCTATCTCTTTGGGCACTTTACCCTGACTATTGGACGCCGCGAAGCCACCGATCCTTGGCGATTAGCGCGAAATTTCTCATCGGCGAGAAATTGCTAGTGTTTCGCCGCTGCGATGGGGATGCTATATCCACACAAACAGGAATGCTAAAGCCGCGCTAATGAAACCAAATTTTGCTCTCTCTTTGTCGTTTGAAGGTATCCGCCTGTTGCAGCGCGCCCCCGAAGGGTGGCTGCTATTTGGCGAGGTTGGGTTAGAGTCCCCAGACTTGGATGCCGATCTGGCTGCGGTGCATATGCGGGCCATGTCTGCGGCCAAATCACAGGGCGACGACACGCTTTATACGCGGTTGATCCTGCCCAACGATCAGATCAAATATCTGGCTTTGGACACCACCCGCGCCGATGAAAACGACGTGCGTCACGCGCTGGATGGGGCCACCCCCTATGCGGTTGACGAACTGGTCTATGACTTTGTGCATGGCGGCGGACGCACTTATATTGCGGCGGTTGCGCGCGAAACACTGGCCGAAGCCGAAGCCTTCGCAATGGCCCATCACATGGCCCCGGTTGCCTTTGCTGCGATCCCGGAACCGTTTACCTTTTCCGGCGAAGCGTTCTTTGGCGCGACGCAATTTGCCAGCACTATGGGCGACGGCGCCATTACAATTGCGCGCGAAGACAGCGCCATCGAAGTTGTGGGTGCCGCCCCCCAAGAACTGCCCGCGATTGAGGATGACACAGACCACACATCGCCCCCGACCGATGCCGACAGCAATGTGGTCGCCATTCAGGATGCGGATGACGCATCGCACATGGATGACACCCCAGCCGATTCGACGCTGACGGATTTTGACGCTCTAAACGAGCTGGCTCTGGCGGCGTCATTGCCCCACGAAGAACAAGCCGCCGCCCCACAGTATGCCGAAACCGATCCGGACGAAACAGCGGATGAGGTGGCAGATCAGCCCCAAGAGGATGATCAGAAAGACGACACAGGTGACTTGCAGGACGAAGAGGCGGATATGCCGGTCTTTGTGCCGCGTCCGCGTCTCTCTGCGACACCAACCGTGCCGAGCAACGATGCTGCACCCACTGTTTCTTTGCCGGATGTTTCTGCACCAGACATTTCCGCCCCAGAGGTTTCGGGCCCAGAGGTTTCTGCAGCCGAGGTTACGGGCCCCCCTGCCGATGCGGCCCCGGATGATGTTGCTGCACCACAACCTGTTTTTGGCAGTCGCAGGGATCCATCCTTGGTGGCGCAGCGTGACGGCGCATCACAGGCCAACACCGCCCCCCCCGCAGAAAAGCCTGCGCGCAAAAAGAACAAGAAACCCAATATTGAGCGGCGCGAACCAAGTGTGACCGCGCCAGTTCTGTCACCCATCACCGAAGGAAACGCTCCTGCGATTTCCGGCGATGCGGCGGCGGTTGATGCCGGCATTTCTGCACCACTTGGGGACACGCCCAATCTTGGGCCTGCGACCAATGCACCCGACATGCCCGCACATGCCGCTCCTGTCACCGGTGTTTCTGAAACCGCCGTTGATCCCATTGTGGCAGCGCCAACTCTATCTGCGGACATGGCAGAAAGCCTGTCTGCAACCCTGCAACCCACTGAAACAGAACCCCAATCGACGGTTTCAACTAGCAAAGCCGCCGGTTTAGCTACTGGTTTGGTTTCCAGCGCCGGGTCTGCCCTCTCAGGGGCTGGAAGTCTGTTTCGCAGCCGCAGAAAACCGAATAAAGGTCAAACCACAGATCCCAATCCAGCGGCGCAGCCTGCCGCAAAATCCAGCATTTTTGGCGCCAGAAAATCCGCCAAACCGGCCAAAGTGGTCGGGGGAAAGCCCCGTTTTCTCGGCTTGATCTTAACCGTGATATTGATCCTGTTTCTGGCGACCATGGCTGCCCTCGCAGCCCTATCAGAAGAAGGCTTTGCCTATTGGTTTGGCGGGCGCAACAATGCCGAACCGGTTGTTGCCTCTTTGGGGGTGGACACCCCAAACGAGGCCGCCCCCCAAGCCACGTCCGCACCTGAAACCGCATCCGCGTCAGCAACGATTCAGACGCTGGCATCCCCAACGCCCCCAATTGGCCAAGTTTTAAGCCCATCCGAAGCGCAACGCATCTATGCCGCCACTGGTGTGTGGCAACGCGCCCCTCGTATCCCATTGATTCCAAGAGATGAATCCATCTCTGATCTGGGTACATCTGATTTGGATCGCCAGATCACAACCCAAACCACCCCAACATTCATGCCCAGCGTTGCTGCGTCGACGACAGATTTTGCTTTGGCCACAGTCATGTCGCCCCCTCCGCCCGGCACCCGTTATGCCCGTGACGCCCGTGGTTTTATTCTGGCAACCCCAGAAGGCACACGCACCCCAGATGGGGCGCTGATTTTTGCAGGTTCCCCGGCTGTGCGCCCCCCTGAGGCGTTTTTTCAGCGAGCGGCCCTGGCGGTAACGCAAGCCCCCACTGCGCAGACCGCACAGCCAGCCCCGGCCGAAACGACAGCACCTGACGGCGCGCAAACCTTAGCGGCCCTTCCCGCTGTTTCGCCACAGTCTCCGTCCATTACGCCCCCAATTCTGCCCGAAGTAACCACCGCCACGCCGCCATTGTCAGCCGCACAGGCGGCCTTGGCAGCCACGCGCCCACTGGCCCGACCAGAAACAATTGTTGCGGCCGCAACCGATGCAATTGCACCTGCGCCCACTGCAACAGCGACGCCTCAACCCAATCCAGAACTGGTCCGTTTCCGCCCCCAATCCCGCCCTGCGACCATTGTCGCTGCCGCGCCTGCGACACCGGAAACTGTGACTCCGCAGAACCCTGAACTTGTGGCGTTTCGCCCACGTCTGCGCCCGTCAGGCATTGCACCGGCCCCACAAACAGACCCTGTGATTGCCGAAGTCCCAGCCGAACCTAGCGTTGAAACGCCCCCTCAGGAACCGGCACGCAATGCCGCCGCTGATGCGTCCCTTGCTGCGGCCATCCAAGGCGCACTCACAGAGGCCAACCGCCCCGATCCGTTCGCCAATGCCTCTGCTCAGGCGGTGGCCCAATCCGTGCGCCCTGATACAAGACCACGCAATTTTTCGCGGGTTGTGCAACAACAACAAGCCTCTGCCCAGCGTCAGGCCCCCCAGCAACCCGCCGTTGCCCGCCCTGCCCCGTCATCTGGTCCGACGCCAACCAGCGTTGCCTCTGCCGCGACATTGGACAATGCCATCAATCTGCGACGTATCAATTTGATCGGTGTTTATGGCAGCAACAGCGACCGGCGGGCCCTGGTGCGTCTGTCAAATGGCCGCTACATCAAAGTGTCCGTGGGCGATCGGCTGGACGGTGGGCATGTTGCCGCGATCGGCGATACGTATATCACCTATACCGACCGGGGCCGCACCACCCGTCTGGACATGCCTGCCGGTTAGGTTGACCCCGTTTTTTGCCCTTTTCCTCTGACAAAGAGTTGCTTTGATGACTGTAAACCATGATCCGAACGCGCCCAGCCAAATCTGGATTCACCGTAAAACCGGTGGGCTTTATGTAATCATTGATGACAATGCCCTGATCGAGGCTGACCTGACCCCAGCGGTTGCCTATCGGTCATTGGAAACCGGTCAATTATGGGTGCGCCCGCGGGCTGAATTTCATGATGGGCGGTTTGCAAATGTCAATTCCGGCGACCTGAAAGGCTAAGGGCATCAATATCTTATGTATGATCCAACCGGAAATGCCGTAGACCGCCGGTTTGAACATGTTCAGTTCCTAGAGGCTGAACCACCGCATCATTTGCGCGACATTGTGCATCGCTTCATTGCGCTGCGCACCTGCCAGCCTTTGTTGGAAAACTATCGGTTTCACGCCCTGCCGGATGCCTGTGTTTATGTCGTCCTTGACCAAAACAAACCTGACATTGCCGGGGTTACCCGCCTAAAGGCATCATCAGAAGAAATCGATCTGGGGCGCGACTTTCATTTTGTGAATATCCGCTTTTTGCCCGGTGTGTGGCAAGATCAGGTTGGTTTTGGTTCCATTGAACAGCCCTATGTCGGGGATTTGCCCCTGTTGCATTTGAACAAAGCCCTGTCCGGGCTCGGGTTTTCCGATCAACAAGCCAAGTTATCAGAGTTTGTCGATGACCTGCTGGCGCAATCAAAGGTCAGCGGCAATCAGATCACTGAACGGATTTTCACCCAGCTCCAAGATATTCATTCCGTGGCCGATATGGCAGAGATTGCCGGTCTTTCAACGCGGCAATTTCAGCGCGTCCTCAAACGGACCACCGGATTTGCCCCGCATGATTTCCTGAAAATCATTCGCCTGCAGCAATCGCTTTTGGGGGAACCGTCGTTATCTTATGCGGATCAATCCCATTTCATTCATTCCTTTCGCCGCGCCACCGGGTACACGCCCGGCCAATATGCACGCAAATTCTATGTCTGAAATCTACAATACGCCCTGAATTGCATGCGCTACACCCGACATATCAACACGAATAAAGGAGTGGGATATGTCACAGACAAACGCGATTGGTTGGTTTGATATTTTTGTGGACGACCTGGACCGGGCCGTTTCATTTTACGAAGCGGTTTTTGACCGCAAGCTTGTTCAAATTGGCGACCCAACCGGGGAAACCCAAATGATGAGCTTTCCTGCGGATATGAGCGTTTATGGCGCTGGCGGGGCTCTGTCGAAATCCCCCCATGCGGGTCCGGGTATCGGTGGGACGATTGTCTATTTCTCAGCGTTGGATTGCGCCACAGAAGAAGCCCGCGTGACCAAATCCGGGGGCGCAGTGATCCGCCCCAAATTTTCGATTGGCGAATTTGGCTTTGTCTCACTTTGCCAAGACACAGAAGGCAATCTGTTTGGCATCAGTTCCATGACCTGATCATCATGTTTGCAAAACACAAAACGGCGCCACAATGCGGGCGCCGTTTTTTAGTTACGTCAATACCTTAGCTGGCTTTCTGTTCACCGCTATCCAGCACACCCCGCGCGATTTGATCTGCCTCGATGCTTTCGAACAAGGCTTTGAAATTGCCTTCGCCAAATCCGTCATCGCCTTTGCGTTGGATAAACTCAAAGAAGATCGGCCCAATCACGGTCTTTGAGAAAATCTGCAACAGAATCCGGGTTTCGCCGCCATCCACAACGCCTTCGCCATCGATCAGAATGCCGTGTTTCATCATTTGATCCACTGGTTCCTGGTGATCAACCACGCGGTTATGGGACAGCTCATAATAGCTCGCGGGGGGTTTGGGCATAAACGTGATCCCCCGTTCGGCAATTTCATCCGTGGCGGCATAAATGTCCGACGTCCCAACCGCGATATGCTGAATACCTTCGCCGTTATAACGTTTCAGATATTCGACAATCTGCCCCTTTTCACCGCGATCTTCGTTGATCGGAATGCGGATGCGACCACAGGGCGATGTCAACGCACGACTGAGCAACCCGGTAAATTTGCCTTCGATGTCAAAGAAACGGATTTCTTTGAAATTAAAAATGTCACCGTAAAACCGGAACCAAACGTCCATGTTCCCTTTGTGGACATTATGGGTCAAGTGATCGAGATAAAAGAACCCGATGCCCGTTGGATGGGCGTCATGCACCCAATCGAATTCCGCGTTATAGGGGTTGGCTTCGTAATATTGATCAATGAAATAGATCAATGACCCACCGATCCCGACAATGGCGGGAACATTCATGGTTTTGCCATCCCCGGTATATTCTGTGGCGCCTTTGGACAGCGCATGCGCCAAAGCGTTGTCAGCATCTACAACCCGCCACGCCATTGACGGGGCACAGGGGCCATGTTCCTCAATGAATTCAGCGGCATGGCTGTTGGGCTCCATGTTCAACACATAGGTAATATCGCCCTGCTGCCACAGTTGAATGGCTTTGGTTTTATGGGTGGCCGTGTGCACATACCCCATTTTGGAAAACAGCTCTTGCAGCACTTGGGGGTCGGGATGCGCGAATTCTACAAACTCAAACCCATCTGTCCCCGCCGGGTTTTCAGGGGTGATCTGCGCCTTGGGGGCATCATGTGGAAACGGGCCCATTTGTCTCTCCATTTTTGTTTGATCAATCCTACCGCACATTTCGCGCGGGTTTTGCGTGTAATACGTGGGATTTCTGGGTATAACTGACCAACAACCGCACAAATTCGGAAAATCCTGGAAATTTGCCGCATGCTTGATGACACAGACAAACAGCTCTTGGCGATTCTGCAACGCCACGCACAAGCCACATCACAGGAATTGGGTGACGCTCTAAATCTGTCCCCGTCACAGGCCGGGCGACGGCGGCAGCGGCTCGAGGCGGCAGGGTATATTTCCTATATTTCCGCGCGCCTTGACCCAGATCGGCTTGGGTTGAATGTGCAGGCCTTTGTGCAGGTCCATCTGGGAACACATGGGGCTGAAAATGCGCGATCATTTGCCCGTTTGGTCGATACCCGTCCCGAAATTGTCAGCGCTTGGACCATGACCGGCGAAGCAGATTATCTGTTGCGGGTCTGGACCGCGACGTTGACGGATTTAAACGCGCTGATCCACGATGTGTTATTGGCGCACAAAGCGGTGGCTCGCGTTCAAAGTCAGATTGTTATGGATCAACTGAAGCAGGATGCGCCCCTGCCCATTTAACGGAAATTTGACAAAAATCCGTTCTGATCCACGTCACACAGCTTCTGATTGTCTTGCGATTGTCATGTCGCACACCTAAGGTATCCGGGATGCAAGGCCTTCTTTTTCAAGCGACAATTTATCTAGGTGCGGCTGTCATAGCGGTGCCAATGGCCGCGCGTCTGGGGCTTGGCTCTGTTTTGGGGTATTTGCTGGCCGGAATCGCGATCGGGTTTATCCCCGGCATCGGTTCCGAGGCGCAGGAATTACAGCATTTTGCCGAATTTGGCGTGGTGGTTATGCTGTTCCTCATCGGCCTAGAGCTGGAACCGCATGCATTGTGGAATATGCGCCAACGTCTGGTCGGGCTGGGTGGATTGCAGCTGACATTAACCACGTTGGCGGTAACCGTTGCTGCGCTTATTCTGGGGCAGGTTTGGCAAACGGCGCTTGCGATTGGGCTGATTTTTGCCCTGTCTTCCACGGCGATTGTCCTGCAAACCCTTTCTGAAAAACGTCTGATGCAAACCCCCGGTGGTCGGTCGTCGTTTTCGGTGCTGCTGACACAGGATATCGCGGTCATTCCGATGTTGGCGCTGATGCCTTTGCTGGCCGTCGCGCCTGTCGCCAGCTTTAACCAAGACGGATCGATTGACCGCCCGACCACAGGCACGGACGCGGCCCATGACACAGGTCACGGCGCAACCATGTCACTGGTCGAAGGCCTGCCCGCCTGGGGCGTCACATTGGTGACTTTGGGCGCGGTGGCGGTGGTCGTTTTGGCGGGCATATACCTGACCCAACCTTTGTTTCGCTACATCCATCAGGCGCGATTGCGTGAAATGTACACAGCGCTGGCCTTGTTGATGGTCATTTCAATCGCCACATTGATGAATATGGTCGGCCTGTCCCCCGCTTTGGGCACGTTTTTGGCCGGGATGGTGCTGGCCAATACTGAGTTCCGCCACGAATTAGAGAGCGATCTAGAACCGTTCAAAGGCCTGTTGCTTGGGCTGTTTTTCATCACCGTCGGCGCGGGCATCAATTTTGATTTGCTGCTGGACCAGCCGGGCACATTGCTGGGCCTGACATTGGGCCTGATCCTGATCAAAGCCGCCGTGCTGTACCTGTTGTCACGGGTGTTTCAGATTCATGGCCGGGATCGCTGGCTGTTTACGCTTGGATTGGCTCAGGCGGGCGAATTTGGCTTTGTTCTGGTATCATTTTCGCTGCAAACACATGTGCTTAGCGCGGAATTGTCCGGTTTGCTGTTGATGGTGATTGCCCTGTCGATGATGGTCACGCCGTTGTTGTTTATCCTTTATGAACAGCTGGGGCGGCGTCTGACGGTGCATCCTGATCAGCCCCATGACGAAATCAACGAACAGGGTCAGGTGATCATCGCCGGGATTGGCCGATTTGGTCAGGTGGTCAATCGCTTGGTTCAAAGCGCAGGCTTTTCCACGGTCATTCTGGATCATGACCTGCAAATCGTTCAAACCATGCGCAAATTTGGCTTTAAGGGCTTCTTTGGGGACCCGACCCGCCCTGATTTGCTGCATGCGGCCGGGTTGCAGGATGCCGCGGTGTTGGTTGTGGCCGTTGACAGCAAAGCCAACGTCACCAAACTGGTTGCATATGCACGCCAAACCCGTCCCGATATCCACATCGTAGCGCGGGCGCGCGACCGGCACCACGTCTATGAACTATATCAGGCCGGTGCGAATGATATCGTGCGTGAAATGTTTGACAGCTCGCTTCGGGCTGGGCGGTATGTTCTTGAAAATATGGGGCTTTCTGAATACGAAGCCAACGAAGCCGAGGTCTATTTTTACCACCACGATCGGGCCACCATGCTGGAATTGGCTGATCTGTGGAAACCGGGTGTCGCTGCGGCGGATAATCCGGAATATATGGCGCGATCACGCGAGTTGAACAAAGATTTGGAAAGCGCGCTTGGCAATAACGTTGATCGACGTGAATTGGCGGAAATGCGATCCTATGTCAAAGAAAACCGCCAAGATCTGAGCCCTGGCGGTCGACTTAAGCCAATGGATAGTGACGAAAATTAACCGTCAGAAACGCCCGCTTCTGCAAAGGTCGCCATGCCGGAATGACAGGCAATCGCGCCTTTCAGAACGCCAATGGCCAAGGCGCCCCCCGACCCTTCGCCCAATCGCAACCCCAGTTGCAACAGCGGCTCTTTGCCCAGCCCCGCCAACAGGTTAGCATGCGCGCCTTCTGCGCTTTGATGGCCCGCAACCGCGTGATCCAACGCGCCCGATTGGGTTTTGGCCAAAACCAACGCCGCCGCAGAGCAGATAAAGCCGTCCAGAATGACCGGAATTTTATGCGCGCGCGCGGCGGCAATCGCCCCCGCCATGCCAGCCAATTCACGGCCCCCCAAACAGCGCAAAACCTGCAACGGATCGGACAATTGATCCGCATGCAGCGCCAAACCTTCGGCAACAACCTCTGTTTTGCGTTGTAATCCCGCATCGTCAACGCCCGTGCCACGCCCGGTCCAGTCCGCAGGATCACCCCCCAACAAAGCCGCACCGATCGCCGCGGCTGAGGTCGTGTTGCCAATGCCCATTTCACCGGTAACCAACAGGTCCGCCTCTGGGTCAACCGCGTTCCAACCTGCCTGCAATGCCGTCACCAGCTCTGCTTCGCTCATAGCAGGCTGGCTGGTAAAATCAGCGGTTGGTCGATCCAGTTCCAATGCAACCACGTCCATTTTGGCCCCAAATTCCTTGGCCAATTGATTGATCGCAGCCCCGCCATGTTCAAAATTGGCCACCATTTGCACTGTTACTTCGGCTGGGAATGCCGAAACGCCACGGGCGCAAACACCGTGATTGCCCGCAAAAATCACCACTTGGGGCGATTTGATCACCGGGCGATCCGTCCCGCGCCAGCCCGCATACCAAATCGCCAGATCTTCGAGCCGCCCCAGCGCGCCGGGGGGTTTGGTCAGCTGGCCATTGCGGGCCTCAGCCCCGGCCATAGCCGCACTATCCGTATTGGGCGCAGCGGCCAAAGTTGCACGAAACGTTTCGATCGAGGAAAAAGGAGCAGTCATGTCAGGCCTTCATTGCAAAGCGGGTTGCGTCTGTCTAACGGTTTCAGAGGCGAAGAAAAGAGCCAGAAAGGCGCAGTTGATGACGAAAACCGACCCGATGTCTGATCCCTGCCCCCATTGTCCGCGTCCCAAGGATGTTTTGGCAGCAATAGGATTGCTCACGCGATTGCCGATTTCGGTGGACACAGATCAGGCGCAGGCCCGCGCGGCGATTGCGCCCTGGGCCTATCCGTTGGTTGGGCTGGTTGTGGGGGGGCTGGCAGCTGTGATGGGGTATATTGCCCTTTGGTTTGACATCTCGCCGACCATCACAGCCGGTTTGGCCGTGGTGGTGATGATTGTCGTCACCGGCGCCCTACACGAAGACGGGCTGGCCGATACCTGTGATGGCCTATGGGGGGGCTGGGATCGTGAACGGCGGCTTCAGATCATGAAAGACAGCAAAATCGGCACCTATGGCGTGTTGGGTTTGATCCTTTCGGTCATTCTACGCTGGGCTGGGTATATGGCCTTGATCGAGGTGGGGTTTTTGTGGGCGGTTTTGCTATTGGTCCCAATGATCAGCCGCGCACCAATGGTGGTTTTGATGGCGACCCTCCCGCATGCGCGCACCACAGGTCTAAGCCATTCTGTGGGACGCCCGGTCTGGCAAATCGCCGTGCTGGCATGTGTGACGGCTGCAATACTGGGGTTGGTGATCTGGCCAGCCAAGATGTTGGCGATCTGCGTGGTTTTGGCGATCTGCACCTTTGGCATCGCGAAATTGGCCCGGGCAAAAATAGGAGGCCAAACCGGGGACATTTTGGGCGCGTCCCAACAGATTAGTGAAATTGCCGTTCTTTTGGTATTGGTAACAACGGTTTAATCCTTCAACAGCCCATCGCATCCTGCATGGATGCATCGCTGTAAAGCCCCAAATCTTGGGTTGTGAACTGATTTTCGCCGTATTGCACGGCCAGCAATCGGGTCCAGTCCGCAGAGGCCAAAATGATTTCCGGATCAGAGCCGCATTCGCGAATGCCGCCGATGATAAACCTATCGCCAAATCGGTGGTTGGTCACACCGCGCATCGACGCTTCGGGGACCAGTTCCCAATCGTCGCCATTTACCCGAACCTCTAGAATACGCAGGGTTTTTGCCAGATGCGGGCGATCCACATAGGCAATTTCCATAACCCCGTCCCCGTCAATATCCGCAGCCCCCGCGATGGCCAGCCAGCGGTTGCGCGTACCAATCGGGTCGATTTCGGCCACAACGGCCACAGTCGAGCCAAGCGGATGATCCGCCGTTTCAACCTCGGACCAGATCCGGATCGCTGCGCCGGTTTGGAACCTGGACACCACGGTGATGATCTCTGGGTTTCCATCGCTGTTCAAATCCACCAGCCGCGGGGCTGTATCTTCGTAAACGGCGTTATGCGCAGCGGTGCCCAGCACACGGCCATCGGATAGATGCACCTCAAGTCCGGCATATTCGCCGCCCTCAACCGCACCGTGGCCATAGACATTTGTGACGTCACGATACTGGGCGGCTGTGATATCTGCCTGCGCCCCAAGCGGGCCAAGCGCGCAAAATACAGCCGCCAGAACCCGCATCAAATTTGCTTTTCTGGCATATTCACGATCAGGCCATTCAGGTCATCCGTAACCTTTAGCTGACAGGTCAGTCGCGACCGCGCTGTGTCGGGCTCAAAGGCGAAATCCAACATGTCCTCTTCCATGGCGTCCTTGGCGGGCAATTTGTCGACCCAGGATGCATCCACATAAACGTGGCAGGTGGAACAGGCACAGGCGCCGCCGCAATCGGCTTCGATGCCGGGAATGCCATTGTCACGTGCGCCTTCCATCACTGTCAGCCCATTGGCCACTTCGACGACATGCTCTTTGCCACCATGCTCGATATACGTAATTTTTGCCATTTCTTGGTCCTCATCGATCTTTGTCCAACCCTATCTATTGCGCCCGACGCTTTGGTGCCAGTCCCCAGATCGCAGAATATGCGCCATTTGCGACACGGAGCCGTGATCGGCAATTGCGCAGGCTATCAGTGGACCGCAATCTGCGCTAATTTCAACAAAACCCGCAAAGGGACCCTTTTGGGATCAAGGCCGAGCATGAACGTTAAAACCTTTCTTTTCCCTGCCCTGTTTGGGGTGTTGGGTTGTGTGGACGCAACCGATGTCGGGCGCGTGGCGCCGGATGCGGATGGCGGGATTATTTATCAGGGCACAGATGGGCTGTGCTACGGCAAAGAAATCAGCCCCGCCGTGATAGAAACGGTCACCGAACAGATCATTGTGCAGCCTGCGGTGATTGATACGGATGGATCGGTGCGATCCCCGGCGGCCTATCGGACCGTCACCCATCAACGGATATTGCGCGAACGCCGCGAAATCGAATTCGAAGCCGTTTGCCCCAATGTTTTGACGGTCGAATTTGTCGGATCCCTGCAGCGGGCTCTGCATGTGCGGGGCGGTTATTCTGGCCCCATCACCGGGGTGATGGATGCGCGCACAGCCCGTGCGTTGCGGGATTGGCAGGCAGCACGGGGCGGTCCGCGTTCGTCGGTCTTGTCGATTGCGACAGCGCGCGATTTGGGCTTGGTGGCCTTGAACCAAGAGCAGCTAAACGAATAAGGGCGCCCAACGGCGCCCCCATATCTGTTTGATTGTGTTGACGCTTATTCCGTCAGGCTCAGCGCCACAAACCGTGGGTCCCCACCGCGACGAACCAACAACAGGATCGACTTGCGCCCGGCATCTCGGGCTTCGAGGACACGATCCTCAAAGTCATCGATCGCCACGACCGCGATTTGCCCGGCTTCGGTGATGACATCGCCAGCCAGCAATCCCTTTGAGGCTGCTTCTGATTCTGCATCAATTGCCGTGATCACCACGCCTTCTTGGCTATCGGCCAGGCTGAATTGTTCCATCAATTCGGGGGTGATTTCGGACAGGGTCAATCCCAACAGGTTGGTTGTGCCTGGATCTTCTTGTGGGGTTTCTTCTTCGACAGGAAAGGCAGCCGCTTCGGCGGTTTCGCGACGGCCAAGCGTCACGGTCATTTCTTTCAGCTCACCAGAGCGCAAAATGATCACCGGCACGTTTTTACCAACCGGTGAATTCCCAACGATCCGCACCAATTCGCGGGTGTCAGCAACGTCATGACCATCAAAGGTCACAATCACATCCCCGGCTTCCAGACCGGCATCTTTGGCCGGGCCATCTGGCACATCGGTGATCATCGCGCCCAATGCTTCGGACAGACCATCAACGGCATCAACCATATCCGGAGTCACATCCTGAATGCGCACGCCCAGCCAACCACGGCGGGTTTCACCAAATTCACGCAATTGATCAACCACATTGGTGACAACCGCAGATGACATGGCAAAGCCGATGCCGATGGACCCCCCATTGGGGGATAGAATCGCGGTGTTCACACCAATGACGTCGCCGTCCATGTTGAACAATGGCCCGCCGGAATTGCCCCGGTTGATCGCCGCATCGGTCTGAATGTAATCATCATAGGTCCCCGATAGGGCCCGGTTGCGCGCAGATACGATCCCGGCAGACACCGAAAACCCCTGCCCCAACGGGTTGCCCATGGCCATAACCCAATCGCCAACGCGGGCGCCAACTGCATCACTGTCGCCAAATTCAACAAATGGCAGATCCTCGGCATCGACCTTGAGCACGGCGATATCGGTATTGGGGTCCGTGCCGATCAATTCAGCGGGCAGTTCTTCGCCCGAAAAGAATTCGATCAGGATTTCATCGGCGCCTTCGATGACGTGGTTGTTGGTCACGATGAACCCATCCGCTGAAATCACAAACCCTGATCCCAACGCAGAAGACCGCCGCGGGCTGCCTTCGCCATCGTTAAAGAAATCCTCAAATGGGGACCCGTCCGGGACCAGCCCCTGCGGCCCTGTGCGGCCCGCCACGATGGTCGATGTGGTGATATTCACCACAGATGGGCTGACATCTTCGGCCAGATCAGCAAATGTCGCGGGCCGATCTTGGGCCGCGGCTGACATCACCATAGCAAGCAACAGGACCGCACTGATGAACAGCGCAGAAAATGCCTGTAACAGGCGCGAATTGGTCTGAGTTTTTGCGAGTGCAATCGCCTTTGACGACACGGGTGTTCTCCTTCGTCTGTGCAACATCACGCCGGGACCGATTGGTCCGGTTGGTCTGAGTTTGTATGTAGGGCGTCCGAGTTGCAACAAAAAGCCCCACACATATTTTCAAGTGGATGTGAACAAAGGTGACCCTTAACGCGCGCAAAGGAAAGATTTCGTTAACTACGTTTTTTGTCAGCGGCGCGGCCACGGGCAAAAACCTGCCGAAAGCCCAATAAAAAAGGGCTGACACGCAGATCAGCCCCCTTGATTTTCAGTCGAAACTTGGAATTTCTATTGGTCAGCGGCGCTAACATTGCTTTCGCCTGCCGTGTCAGCCCCCTTCAAATAATTGAAGAATTCATTGTCTGGTGACAATACCAGAGTGGTCGACTCTGAACGCAGGGCGGAATTGTAGGCAATCATCGACCGGTAGAATTCAAAGAATTCCGGGTCCGCACCAAACGCTTCGGCAAAGATACGGTTGCGTTCACCATCCGCTTCACCGCGTGTGATCAAGGCTTCGCGGCGCGCTTCTGAGCTTAGCTCAATCGCAGTCCGGTCTGCGGCGGCTTCGATCCGTTGCTGGGCCTCACGACCACGGGCGCGCAGATCGGCGGCTTCTTGGTCCCGTTCGGCAATCATCCGTGCGAATGTCGCTGTTTGGTTTTCCGGTGGCAAATCGGTGCGTTTCAGACGCACGTCGATGATCGACAGACCCAAGTTTTCGGCCCGACCATTGGTACGATCGCGAATACGTTCCATCAACGCGGCACGATCTGTGGACAGGATATCGTTTGACGAAACCGACCCCAGAACCTGGCGAATGCCATCATCCAGAATGCGATCCAATGACCGGTTTGAGTTGGCCTGACCACCAGCACCCACCGCTTGACGGAACTTGGTCACGTCTTCGATCCGGTACCGCGCAAAGGCGTCAACGATCAAAATACGCTGATCTTCTGGTGTGACCCGGATCGGGGCCAAATCACGGCTCAGAATTTGGTCGCTATAGGTGACAACTTCGTCAACCAACGGCATCTTAAACGCCAAACCGGGGGATTCCTGAACGGAAATCACGCGGCCAAAACGCAGTACCAACGCCTTTTCGCGTTCGTCGACAATAAAGATCGACGACAAGGCGCCAACCACGATAACCGCCAGAACTGGCAGAATAAATACGGAACGGCGCATTAGTTTGACCCTCCTGAGCGGCGAAGTTCATTCAAAGGAAGGTAAGGCACAACGCCCTGACCACCAGCGGCATCGTCCAGCAGGATGATGTCCACTTCGCCAAAGACAGATTCCATGGTTTCCAGATAGATCCGTTTGCGGGTCACTTCTGGGGCCAGCAGATATTGTTCCAAAACTGCTGTGAACCGCGACGCTTCACCCAGCGCGTTGTTCACTACTTCGGCGCGGTACCCTTCGGCTGCCTCAAGGATCGAGGCCGCTTCACCACGGGCCTCAGCGACCACACGGTTGGCATAGGCTTCGGCGACGTTTTGCAAACGCGACCGTTCTTGTTCGGCGTTTTGAACATCGCGGAAAGCGTCAAACGGTGATTTGCGTTCACTGCGACCGTCGGAATTGGTCACTTCGACCTGAATGTCGGGCGCTTCGGCTTTGTTAAAGTTCACACGCACGATGTTCACACCACTTTCGTATTCGTCCAACGTTTGTTGGATCAAAACCCGAAGCCGGTCTGCAATCGCGCCCCGGTTGGTGTTCAAAATAGGCGTCAATTCTGATTGGGCGATGATTTCACGCATCGCGGATTCCGCAACCGCCTTAATCGTGGTTTCGGGATCGTCCAGCGTAAACAGGTATTGATCCGGGGCAACGATGTTCCACACAACCTGGAAATCGATGTCGACGATATTTTCGTCCCCCGTCAGCATCAAACCCGCATCAATGCCGGTATTAGATGTGCCGATATCGATCCGTTGTTCCTGCGTTACGGACACTTTTTCATATGTGACCAACGGCCAAGGCGCAAAGTTCAGACCCGGTTCGCCAATTTGCGAAAACGTGCCCAAAAACAATTCCACGGATTTTTCTTCGGGTTTGACGGTGTAAACCGACGCCGCTGTCCACAGGCCTGCGGCCACCAACAGGCCCAGACCAACAGTGCCTTTGGTCAATGCAGGGCCATTTTGCCCGCCACTGCCACCGCCGCCGGGGCGACCATTGTTGCCACCGCCATTGCCGCCGCCCATCAGAACGCGCAATTGTTCGCGGCCTTTGTTTACCAGCTCGTCAATTTCCGGGATCTGCGGACCTTCGCCCTGACCCGGACGTCGGTTGCCATTGTTATCGGGCCGGTCGTCATCATCACGCCCTCCTGATCCGTTATTTCCGCCGCCGCCCCAAGGGCCACCATTGTTTCCTGCCATCTGGCTATTCTTCCTCGTCTGCGCCCAAAACGGGCCCTTCACATGAATGTGTACCTGATTTCTACAAAATCAAGTCGCTTCAAGTTGACCGTACCGGTTCCTTCATTGTGACCAATTCTTCGGACATGGTGGGATGAACTGCAACCGTGCGATCGAAATCTTCTTTGGTTGCGCCCATTTTTACTGCAATTCCGGCCAATTGGATCAATTCACCCGCCGCTGGCGCCACAATGTGACAGCCCAGAACCTTGCGGGTGGCTTTGCTGACGATCAGTTTCATCAGCACTTTGTCCGCTTTGTCGGCAAACATGGTTTGCATAGGACGGAATGATGTGGCGTAAACCTCGATCGGTTCGAGATCGGCGGCGTCTTCTTCGGACAGGCCAACAGTGCCAAATTCCGGCTGTGTGAACACGGCCGATGGGATCAGATCGTGATCCACAGGCGTAGGGTTGCCGTTAAACACCGTTTCAACAAAGGCCATGCCTTCGCGGATCGCAACTGGTGTCAGGTTCACCCGGTTGGTGACATCGCCAATCGCATAGATCGACGGCACGCTGGTTTGGGAATAGGCGTCGACCTTAATAGCGCCGCGTTCCACGGCCACGCCCGCATCCTCTAGCCCCAGACCTGTGATATTTGGCGCGCGACCCGTGGCATACATGACCAGATCGTAAACGTCGTCTGCGCCATCTGTATTGCACACTTTGATCGGACCATGAGTACCGTATTCAGGTGGCAGAATATCATGTTCGCCAACCCGCTCCATGCTGGTCACATTGACGCCCAGCCGCAGATCGATGCCGTTTTCCTGCATATGGGTGGCGATCAGGCCGCGGGCCTCTTCGTCAAAGCCGCGCAGGATTTGCGCACCGCGATAAAACTGCGTAACTTCGACACCTAACCCGTTCAGGATACAGGCAAATTCTGACGCGATATAACCACCGCCCACGATCAGCACCTTTTTGGGCAGCCGTGTCATCTGAAAAATTTCGTTGGATGTGATCGCCAGTTCGGACCCTTTGAATTCGGGAACCGTCGGCGTTCCACCTGTCGCAATCAGGATATGTTTGGCGCTGATCACTTTGCCATCGGCCAGACGGACAGAATGGGCATCCACCACTTCAGCGCGGCTGTCAAAAAACGTCACGCCTGAATTGTCCAGCAGACGTCCATAGATGCCTTCTAGGCGGTCCAGTTCGGCGTGTAATTTGGAGCGAAACCCGCCCCAGTTAAAGTCACCGATCTGCATGTCCCAGCCATAGGCGCGGGCTTCTTCGGCGAAACCGGGATATTCGGACGCAAACACCATCAGTTTTTTCGGCACGCAGCCCCGGATCACACAGGTGCCGCCCAGACGGTATTCTTCGGCCAGTGCCACTTTGGCGCCTTGGGATGCCGCCACCCGGCCCGCGCGCACGCCGCCAGAACCACCACCAATTACAAAAAGGTCAAAATCATAGGTCATGTATTAATCCGCAATGTCGCTAAAGAGGTTATCATTCTCGAGGAAGTCTACTTTGGATTCCTCAACAGTTCCCTCATTAATGTCGCGCACCTCAACCTTGCCATCCCCATGGCCGATCACAACTGCGTCACAAATATCGATAAACAGACCGTTTTCGACAATGCCGGGGATCTGGTTCAGCACCAGACTTAGTTGGCGGGCATTGCCAATCCGGTTTAGATGCAGGTCCAGAATGTGGTTGCCTTCGTCGGTGATGAACGGCACGTCACCATTCATACGCAGCGATGTCGTGCGGCCCAGAACATCCATGCCAATCAATGTTTCTTCGACCAGCGTTTTGGTGGTCTGCCAGCCAAAGGGGATCACTTCGACGGGCAATGGGAATGCGCCCAGCGTTTCAACCTGTTTGCTGGCATCGGTGATCACCACCATCTGATCGCTGGCCGTGGCCACAACTTTTTCCTGCAAATGCGCACCACCGCCGCCTTTGATCAGGTTGAGGTTGGCATCAAATTCATCCGCGCCATCAATGGTCAGATCCAACCAACGTGCCTCATCCAGGCTGATCACTTCGATCCCGACTTCGCGGGCCAGATCGGCGGTGCGGGTTGACGTAGGCACGCCTTTGATCCGCAACCCTTGGTCGCGCACCATTTCACCCAGACATTTCACCAGCCAAGCCGCCGTGGACCCGGTGCCCAACCCCACTTTCATACCGTCTTCGACATATTCTGCAGCCCGTTTGGCAGCAGCAAATTTCGCCTTGTCGATGGGGGACAATTCTCCGGACATGGGGCAGCTCCTTGGTCTTGTGTTGTTTCGCGTGTCCTGCGTTGCGGGGGTTATAACAGGTTCGCACTATTCTACGAGGGGCATTGGCAAAAGTTTCATCGATATCCAATGACACTTTATCTATGAACAAACGCAAAAGAGCGGCACAATAGACCGCTCTTTGTTTTTTTGATGTGGCTGCACTCAGGACATGCGTTTGCGACGCATACCAACAAACCCAAACAACGCCAGTCCCCCCGCCATCAATGGCAGGCCAGCGGGCACCGGAACGGCTGGCAGTTCGGTATGAAAATACCGTGTGCTGGCGCTGGTAATCGCATCGCCAGAACAGCTGGGACCGCAATTGTTAACACTGTCATAAAGCGCCAGATGCGACATCCATGCGCCCCCAGAGGCAAGCCGTGCCTCAAATGAGAAATTGACCGTAAATGGCCCGCCCATTTCAGCCACGGTTTGAGGGCTGCCAACACCGATCAGCCCAATCGTGCTTGGGTCAATCCAGTTTTGGCCCGTTGAAATGAAGGCCGTGAACCGGGTTTCAATGGCATGAATCCCATCAAAACGATGCCAATTCCCAAGCCCGGTCCAGACGGCGGTGCTGGTTCCCAGACCTGACGCCAGCGACAATGGGCTGGTCCGACCGTCCATGCCCGACGCAATCGGGTCAAACGTAAACCAAGCCTGGTCAAACTGCGACGGATCGGTGGCCGGAAGGTTCCATGTCCGAACCCCTGTCGCCGCACCTACGCCACTAGAGCTAAACGTGATCCCCCCCGGGAACGTGCCAAAAGTGGTTTCTATGACCGTGGCGTTCGCAGGCGCCGCCGCCACCATTATGAATGACAAAAAACCAGTTAAAATCGTCAGAAACTTATGCATCGTAATCCCCCCAAAATAATTCGGTTGGACAGCAATCAATGATGTATCTTTAGTTAGTCTTTACCATAAATCGGCGTCCAACTTTCAAAATCGGCCCCCCGAAACAGGCGGCCATGTGGTCAATATTGAAACATTTGCCATATCCGATCAAGTGAACCAAAAGGCACTGAACCGGGCCTGATGATCTAAAACAGGTCAACCTATATGGACCAAAACCCCTTATTTTTCTTATCGTCCAGTCTGCTACCCCCAATAGAACATCGCCCGCGGCCATCGATCCCGCCGCTGTCAGACGGGCCATAAATCCCGGCTTTTTCTGCTTTTCATCCGGCTTTATGACCTTGCTAAACCTGCCGCTACGTGTTTCCGATAGGAAACGTCGCTTTTGACACTCTTTGATTCTGCATCTGCCTTTAAGCAATGGCAAAAGGACAGCTTTTCGCTTCTTTCTGGGGGTTTCCATGACCTATCGACTTCATTATGCGCCGGACAATGCGTCGCTGATCATTCGAATGGTCCTGCTGGAAATGAAGGTCCCGTTTGACGTCACATTGGTCGATCGCCGCCAGAATGCACAGAATTCTCCCAATTATAGAATGCTCAATCCCAATGGGTTGATCCCGGTTCTGGAAACCCCGTCAGGTCCGATTTTCGAAACCGGGGCGATTTTATTGTGGCTTTCGGAAACCCACGGTCAAATGGCCCCTCAATCGGGATCACCAGAGCGGGCCAATTTTCTGAAATGGTTGTTTTTTAACTCAAACACCCTGCATGCGGGGCTGCGGATGCTGTTTTATCCAGAAAAATACGCAGGTCCGGCGGCCACAGATCCATTGCGCAACCAGATGCAATCCGCGTTGCGCGACCATTTGAAAACGCTCGATGGGTTGGCCGCTCAGAAACCGGAGTGGTTTGGCGGCGAACACCCATCCGTGCTGGATGTCTATATCTGCGCCTGTTTGCGGTGGATGGCGATTTATCCCAAAGGCCAGACGATGTGGTTTACGCTGACGGATTATCCGGCTCTGGCCGATCTGGCCGCCAGATTGCAAACCCGGCCCAGCGCATTGATCACCGCCCAAGCCGAGGGCTTAGGCCTCACGATATTCACCAACCCCACCTATTGCAGTCCCCCAGAAGGAAGCCCAACCTGATGTTTCTATCGGTTTTCGACATGTTCAAAGTGGGCGTCGGCCCGTCATCATCCCACACGATGGGTCCAATGGTTGCGGCAGCCCGGTTTCTGGATCATCTGCGTGCACAGCCGTTTCGGGTTTATGGCGTCAGGGCGACGTTATATGGGTCGCTGGCCTTTACCGGGGTGGGCCATGCCACGGATCGCGCCACGATTTTGGGTCTGTCCGGGTTTCTGCCCGACACCTATGACCACGACAAAGCCGAAGCCGAACTGGCGCGATTGGCCGCGGACCACCATGTCACCCCCGACGGGCTGGAACAGCTGGCCTTTCACCCCAAAGAGGACGTGATTTTTGACTACGGCCCCGCCCTGCCCGGTCATGCCAATGGGATGATCCTGCACGGGCTGGATGCCCAAGGCGATGAAATCGTCACCCAGACTTATTTTTCGATCGGCGGCGGGTTCGTTCTGACCCAAGAGGAACTGGCGCAGGGCGAAGACGTGGATCACGGCCCCACTATCCCGTTTCCGTTTCACACCGCAGCCGAAATGTTGGACATGGCGGCTAAGTCAGGCAAATCCATCGCGCAGATGAAACGTGCCAATGAATTGGCGCGCATGCCGGGGGCGGATTTGGATGCGGGGCTGGCGCGGATTTGGCAGGTGATGAATGCCTGTATTGATCGCGGGCTGGTTTCGGATGGCATTCTGCCCGGTGGGCTGAATGTGAAACGCCGCGCCAAGGGCATCCATGACGCGCTTGAGGCAGAGCGCGGCCTGAACCTATCCGCCCCCCACACCATCAACGATTGGATGTCGACCTATGCGATGGCGGTGAACGAAGAAAACGCCGCCGGGGGGCAGGTTGTCACGGCTCCGACCAATGGGGCGGCGGGCGTTGTGCCTGCGGTGATCCGGTATTGGCTGGATCATGTGCCCGGAGCAGTTGCGTCCAAAGTGCCCGAATTCCTGCTGACGGCGGCGGCCATTGGCGGGTTGATCAAATATAACGCGTCAATTTCCGGTGCGGAATGCGGCTGTCAGGCCGAAGTCGGATCTGCCAGCGCCATGGCAGCGGCCGGATTATGTGCGGTGATGGGCGGCAGCGTGGCCCAAGTGGAAAACGCTGCCGAAATTGCGCTGGAACATCATCTAGGCATGACGTGTGATCCGGTGCGTGGGCTGGTTCAGGTTCCTTGCATCGAACGCAACGGGCTGGGTGCAATCAAAGCGGTATCCGCCGCGTCGCTGTCGTTGCGCGGCGATGGCACCCATTTGGTGCCACTGGATGCCGCCATTGAAACCATGCGCCAGACCGGAGAAGACATGAGCGAGAAATACAAAGAAACCGCCTTGGGCGGCTTGGCAGTGAATGTGCCAAATTGCTGATTATCTGCGGTTTTCAGCCCACAAAAACATAACGGCGATCTGGGCTTGTGTCGGCGGTATTGGCCAGTAGGGTTGCGCGATGACACACAATGATCGCCCCCTTCTTGGCATTGGTTTGATGCTGCTGTTTTGCCTGTTTGCCCCAATGGGCGACGGGATGGCCAAATATCTTGGGCCGTATGTTGCCCTGAGCACGTTAATCCTCACCCGGTTTGCGGTGCAGGCGGCAATCCTCACCCCGATGCGGTGGTCGCAATTGCGCGTGGATTGGCGGCTGAACAGGCTGATCATTGCGCGGTCCATTTTGCAAATTGGCGGCATTGGCGCGATGTTTCTGTCTCTGCGCTATTTGCCTATTGCCGATGCGGTGGCCATCGCCTTTGTTATGCCGTTCCTGATGTTGTTGCTGGGGAAATACGTTTTAGGAGAAGAGATCGGCCCACAGCGATTGGGGGCTTGTGGGGTTGGTTTCATTGGAACGTTGTTGGTCATTCAGCCCAACTTTGCTCAAGTGGGTCTGCCGGCGCTGTTGCCCCTTTGCGTGGCGGTGATTTTTGCCTTGTTCATGATGATCACCCGCCAGATTGCCAAAGAGGTTGATCCCATCGCATTGCAGGCTTTGACCGGATTATACGGTCTGCCCATTTTGATCCCGCTGGTTTGGATGACCCCCGATGCAATACCGGATACCTCATTTATGTGGCATTTGTTGGTATTGGGATTGCTGGGCACGTTGGGGCATTTGGCCATGAGCTGGTCGCTGCGTTATGCCCCGGCCTCTACGTTGGCGCCGATGCAATATCTGGAAATCCCGATCAGCGCGCTGGTGGGTTGGGTGTTCTTTTCAGATTTGCCCAATGGCCTGGCTGCGTTGGGGATTGTCATTACAGTTGGCGCCGGGATTTATATTATTCTGCGCGAACGGGCCATTGCGCGCCGCCCCGCTGTGCCAACAGCCCCATAATCGCCACCCGCAACGCGGATCGGGGCAGGATCACCAAGAGCGATGGGGTATCGACGCTCAGATCGACAGGGCCCGTGGCGGCATTGGATGTGCCGACACGTCCATCGGGGGCCAAATCCAAATCCTCAACCGGCCATTGTAACCCGGTCGCATTGGCACGCACCTCAGCCATTGGAAACAACGACACCAACGACCCAGCAGAAAGGTCCAATCGCAATTTGGGTGGAGCCACAAACACCAATGTTTCCGCGCCAACAACAATGCAGGCACGATCCGCGCGACGAACCAACGTATTCATCACCGCCAATTCATGATCAAACCGTCCGCCCGCGAATCCCAGCGCGACCACCAATGGTGCATCGATCGACCGCAGCGCTTTGTCGAAATCTGTGCTATCTTGCTCTGATATACAGTGAATGCGCCCCGATAGGGCCTGTGCGGCGTCATCTGGCAGGCTGTCCATGTCGCCAATCACCGCCTCTGGCAAATGCCCAAGCGTTAACGCCGATGCCGCGCCCCCATCCGCGGCCACCAACAAAGGCGCAAGACTTAAGACCTCGTTTACATCATCCGGGTTCAATCGCGCACCACCAACAAGTGTGATCGGCGATTCGGAAGAGACAATGATAGACTTCACCTGCGATTACCCTCTGTTTTGGAAACATGCCTTAAAGTTGACACGAAATAATACCGCCTTTTACCCGTTCTTGTTCCGGTTTTGGAACCAATCCATGGTAAACCGAACGTTGCTGGGTATGAGAGAAAGCGAGCAAGTACATGGTTGGATCAAATAAGATTCTCACCGTTTCATATGGCACATTCTCGTGCACGCTCGAAGGATTCGATGAATCTTTTGGGACAATGAAATCAATTGCGGAGTATTTCCGCGATTTAGCAGCCGATGACCGTTACTTCGGCGCTGAACCACCGACACCGGACGCAGAAATGCTGTCGCGGATCGCCGAACGTGAAATCACGCGCCGCGTCGAAGCACGCACCGAGGCAAGCGGCATTGTGCTGCGCCCCGCTGCGGCGGATGCTGTGATGCGTGGGGAACAGGCCCGTCTGAGCAATGAACAGGCAGCCACCCCTGACGCAGGTTCAACGGCAGAGACCGTGACAGAAACCGCGCCCAAACCGGGTCCGACAATCACCCGCGCAGACCAAGAAGAAACCTCCGTCAAGGTTTCTGGCAAGGTTTCTGGCAAGGTTTCCGAAACTGCGCCAGAGGGTGTTGAAACCGCAGATATCACGCCAATCCATGGGTCAGACCCCATTGCGCCCGTCAGCGCAGTGATTTCGGCCCCCGATTGGTCCGCGGATGAATTCGCCGAAGATGTTTCCGGCACTCCACAGAACACTGAAACCGGCCAAGAGATGACGGACTCTGACGTCGGCACAGCCCCCGGATCGGACGCAAAGGCGGAGGTGACTCCGTCTGCTTTGCTCGCGGCGTCTGATCCGGAGGTGCAAATTCAAGAGCCAGCTGCGGCTGCTCCGGCTGCGCCTGTACACACAGATGCGGATAGCGTGGCTGCCAAACTTCAGCGTATCCGCGCAGTTGTTGGCCGCAACGAGGCACAAACAGGTGACATTTTCACCGAAGATCTGTCCGAACCTGAAACTGTCGCACAAGACACCTCCGCAGAGGATGAGACCGCGCCAGAAACCGTCGATACGATCGAAGAAGAGATCGTAGAAGCCGCATCTGACACCGTGGACGAAGCGGTTGAAGACGCGCCAGAAGCAGCACAGGACGATACGTCAGACCAAGATGCTGTATTGGCAAATGTTCTGGCCCAAGATGCCGCAGAAAACACCGCCCCAGTAGAAGATGCCAGCGATGAACCGTCCTCTGCTCGGGTTCAAGCGCGCGTTGTGCGCATGAAAAAGTCTGACACGGACGACACAGCGGAACCCAATTCGTCTGCTGCGATTGCGTCTGTATTGGCTGGGCTCACACCTGTTGATGCGACCGAAGAAGACAACGCACCCGAAGATGACATGTCTGAATTTGAAGGCCTCGCAGCGCTTGATGGCGCTGAGGAATTCGACGACCTGATCGCATCAGACGACAAGGCAAGCCTGTCCGCCGAAGAAGAAGCCGCCCTGATGGAAGAGTTGGCCGAAGTCGAACGCGAATTGGCACCCGAAGTGGCTGAATACGTGGCTGAGGACGTGGTTGAGGATGTTTCTGAAGCCGCCGACATCGAAGACGCTGCAGAAGATGCATCTGCTGATGTTTCAGCGGCCATTGCAAATGTTGTAGCGCAGGATGTTTCTGCCGAGGGCGATCAAAGCGATGCGATCGAAGTGGCACAAACAGAAGAAACACCAGAGCAAAGCGCCGTGGCTGAGGATCAATCCGCAGATGACGCCGCTGAAGTCGAAGCTGTTGACGACGAAGCTGTAGAAGAAAGCCCGCGCCGCAACATTCTGACGGACAGCCCGCTGAATGACGAAGCATCCGTTTCCCGGATCCTGTCCGAAGCAGACGCCCAGATGAAAGAGCCAGAAGGCAATCGCCGTCGTCAGGCCATCGCACATCTGAAAGCGGCTGTTGCTGCCACAGAAGCGGCCCGTCAATTGGGTGAAAAAGCCGATGATAACGGTGAAGCGACCAATGCATTTCGCGACGATCTGGACCAAGTTGTCCGTCCTCGCCGTGCCCGTCGTCTGCAAGCCCGGACTGAACGTCCGCGCCCTGCTCCGTTGAAACTGGTGGCGTCGCAACGTGTGGATGTTCCCGCCGAAGCACCGTCAAAACCGGTTGAACCAGTCCGCCCGCGTCGGGTTCAATCGACAACGGAGCAGGACACATCGTCCAAGGAATCCAACGGGTTTGCGGAATTTGCCAACAGCGTTGGCGCGCATTCTTTGCAGGATATGCTCGAAGCGGCGGCGGCCTATCTGTCTGATGTTGAAGGCGCTGAAAACTTCTCGCGTCCGCAATTGCTGCGCAAAGTGCGCAACGCCATGGAGGCAGAACATTCCCGCGAAGACGAATTGCGGTCGTTCGGCGTCTTGTTGCGTCAGGGTCGGATCGAAAAGGTACGCAATGGTCGGTTCCAGATTTCAGACCAAATCCGGTTTCGTCAAGAACCCCGTGCCGCGCAGGGCTAACCCCCTCGCTTCACGCGCCAAACACACAAAAAAGCGGGCAGAGATTTCTCTGCCCGCTTTTTTGTGCGTCACCGAATTGGGGGACTTTACTCTTGGTCCCTTGGTGCATCCGGGTCGGCCTGACCGATCCCCATAAACACCTTTTTCAACGGGAAAATCCAACCAATCCCAAGCATGACATAAATCGGAAACTCGACCCAATTGGGCAGGCTTCCGATCCGGTTCATCACCGTTACGGCAAAAACCACATAGGCTGGCATGCCAATCAGCAAGATAAACAAAGCCAGCTTTTTGCGGGATTTATAGGTCATCAGATCAATCCGCGAACGGGTCAGTGACCAGGATCGTGTCGTCCCGCTCTGGTGATGTGGACAGCAACGCAACCGGGCAATCGATCAGTTCTTCGACGCGTTTAACGTATTTGATCGCATTGGCCGGCAAATCGTTCCAGCTGCGCGCGCCTTCGGTCGATTCGGACCAGCCGGGCATTTCTTCGTAGATCGGTTTGCACCGCGCCTGCTGATCCGCCGCTGTGGGCAAATAATCCAGCGTTTTGCCGTCCAATTCGTATCCGGTACAGATTTTCAGCGTCTCAAACCCGTCCAAAACGTCCAATTTGGTCAGTGAAATCCCGGTGACGCCGGATGTGGCGCAGGTTTGGCGCACCAAAGCAGCGTCAAACCAACCACAGCGGCGTTTGCGGCCCGTAGTCGTGCCGAATTCGTGACCGCGTTCGCCCAGACGTTGCCCATCATCGTCGTCCAATTCTGTTGGGAACGGGCCTTCTCCGACGCGTGTGGTGTAAGCTTTGACGATGCCCAGTACGTAATCGATGGATCCCGGGCCAATGCCAACACCTGTGGCGGCCTGACCTGCGATCACATTGGATGATGTCACAAAGGGATAGGTGCCAAAGTCGATGTCCAGCAGCGCGCCTTGTGCCCCTTCAAACAGGATACGTTTTCCGGCTTTGCGTTTTTCGTTCAGCACTTTCCAAACCGGGGCCGCATAAGGCAGAATCTGTGCGGCAACTTCATTAAGTTGTGCCAACAGCGCGTCGCGATCAACCGGATCAAAGCCCAGACCTTTGCGCAGCGGATCGTGATGCTGCAATGCGCGATCAACACGTGCCTCAAGCGTTGCAGGATCGGCCAGATCGGCAACACGAACCGACCGGCGGCCCACTTTGTCTTCGTATGCGGGGCCAATGCCGCGACCGGTTGTGCCGATCTTGGTGCCTTTGCTGGCAGCCTCTTCGCGGGCGCGGTCCAATTCGCCGTGGATCGGCAGGATCAGCGGCGTATTTTCCGCAACCATCAGCGTTTCTGGCGTGATTTCAACGCCTTGCGCGCGCAGCGTTTCGATTTCCTTCAACAGGTGCCAAGGATCCAGCACGACGCCATTGCCGATAACCGACAATTTACCGCCCCGCACAACGCCCGATGGCAATGCGTGCAATTTGTAAACCGCGCCATCAATGACAAGCGTGTGCCCGGCATTATGCCCACCTTGAAAACGTGCAATCACATCTGCCCGCTCAGAGAGCCAGTCGACGATTTTGCCTTTGCCTTCGTCACCCCATTGGGCGCCCACGACAACCACGTTGGCCATATTGCTGATCCTTTTGCATAAACCCGCGCCCGTATAGGCGAACCAAACGTTTAACGAAACAGCAAATTCACAGCACATTGGATGAACTGGGTTCTGGACAGGGTGAAACCGCGCAGGCATCTTGGCGCTGTGGCTGCCAGAGGATGGAATATGAGCTTTGTTTTGCGTTGGTTATTTGCGTTTGTGTTATTGGCTGCGACCTATAACCCCACCCGTTGGAATTATGTGCAATGGGTTGCGCAAAACTGGGAAACCCAAATGTCTGTGGCGGCTTTGGCGGGATTATTGCTGTTGATCGGTTACATTATCTACCTACGCGCGACGCTGCGATCCATTGGGCTGTTTGGCATGGGGCTGGTTTTGGCGCTGGTGGGTGCGATTTTGTGGGTGGCCTATGATTTTGGCTGGCTTGATCTGCAAAACCCGACGCTGAACACGTGGATTGGGTTGGTGGCCCTGTCCTTTGTGTTGGGCATCGGCCTAAGTTGGAGCCACGTGCGCCGCGCCTTATCAGGTCAATCAGACATCGATGATGTGGACGAATAAACCAGATCGGCCCGTTAAGGGTTGCGAAGGCGGGTTTCTGGTTTTAGATACACACCGTTCTATAACACCACCTGACCACAAAGGCCCCCTGAATGGAAAACGTCGTTCTAGTTATCCTGTTGATCTTCGCTCTGGCGTTGATTGCTGTCGTGCTGTTGCAGCGGTCAGAAGGGGGCGGTCTTGGAATGGGCGGCGGTGGTGGTGCCGGCGGTGGCGTGATGTCCAGCCGGTCCGCGGCGACCGCTCTGGGCAAAGTCACATGGTTTCTGGGCGCAGGCTTTATGGCGGCGTCGGTTGCGATGACCATCATTGCGGCCAATAATTCAGCAGATGGATCCGTTGTGAATGGCCTGACAGATGGTGCAGGGGTCGAACAAACCGCCCCCGTCGAAGATGGCACATCTTTGTTGCCGCCGACGGTTGATGCCAACACACCGGTTGTTCCAGCCGCTGATTGATAAAAAAGACCCCTAATCTACAACAGATTGCGGGTCTTTTTATTTGTTCAACATGATATTGCGTGTTTCGGTTGCGGGGCCGGGGCGAATCCTGTTATTCTTAAATCCCGTGATAGGGCCTATCTAAGGCCGTTTTCGCATAGCTACGAATTCACGGGGGACAGCCGAACATGGCGCGTTACGTTTTCATTACTGGTGGTGTTGTATCTTCGCTGGGCAAAGGCCTGGCGTCTGCGGCGCTTGGCGCGTTGTTACAGGCACGCGGGTTTTCTGTTCGATTGCGGAAATTGGATCCCTATCTGAACGTCGATCCCGGCACGATGTCGCCGTTTGAACATGGCGAAGTGTTTGTGACCGATGACGGGGCAGAAACCGATCTGGACCTGGGTCATTACGAACGGTTCACCGGGGTTGCGGCGCGCAACACTGATTCTGTCAGCTCCGGGCGGGTCTATTCCAGTGTGCTGGAAAAGGAACGGCGCGGCGATTATCTGGGCAAAACCATTCAGGTGGTGCCCCATGTCACCAACGAAATCAAAGATTTCCTCGCTGTTGGGGATGACGAAGTTGATTTCATGCTATGCGAAATTGGCGGTACGGTTGGCGATATCGAAGGTCTGCCCTTCTTTGAGGCCATCCGCCAGTTTGCCCATGGGCGACCGCGGGGCGAATGTATCTTTATGCACCTGACATTGCTGCCTTATCTGGCCGCATCCGGTGAATTGAAAACCAAGCCAACCCAGCATTCCGTCAAAGAATTGCAAAGCATCGGGATCGCGCCTGATGTGTTGGTTTGCCGGTCCGAACACCCTATTCCAGATCGCGAGCGCGAAAAAATCGCGCTGTTCTGTAACGTGCGCAAAGAGGCGGTTGTCGCGGCGTATGATCTGAAATCGATCTACGAAGCCCCGCTGGCCTATCGCGAACAAGGTCTGGATCAGGCCGTCTTGGATGCCTTTGGCATTTCCCCTGCCCCGCAACCGTCGATGGGCAAATGGCGCGACGTTCAGGACCGCACATTAAACACAGACGGCGAAGTCAAAGTGGCGATTGTCGGCAAATATATCCAACTGGAAGACGCCTACAAATCCATCAAAGAGGCCCTGACACATGGTGGCATGGCCAACCGGGTCCGCGTCAAAGTGGAATGGGTCGATGCCGAAGTATTCGACAGTGAAGACGCCGCCCCCTACCTAGAAGGCTATGATGCGATTCTGGTGCCCGGCGGATTTGGCGAACGCGGCACAGAAGGCAAAATCAAAGCCGCGCAATTCGCCCGCGAACGCAAAGTGCCTTATTTGGGTATTTGTTTGGGCATGCAAATGGCCGTTATCGAAGCGGCCCGTAACGTGGCCGGTCTGACCGCAGCCGGGTCCGAAGAGTTTGACCACGAAGCAGGCAAAAAACGGTTCGAACCTGTGGTATATCACCTAAAGGAATGGGTGCAGGGCAACGCCAAGGTACAGCGCAAAACCGACGATGACAAAGGCGGCACTATGCGTCTGGGCGCCTATGATGCGGTCCTGACCGAAGGGTCCAAAGTCGCCGAGATTTATGGCGGAACAGCCATCGAAGAACGCCATCGTCACCGCTATGAGGTCGACATCAAGTATCGCAAACAATTGGAAGAATGCGGTTTGCAATTCTCTGGCATGTCCCCGGATGGCCGGCTGCCAGAAATCGTCGAATGGAAGGATCACCCGTGGTTTATCGGCGTTCAATTCCACCCCGAGCTGAAATCTAAACCGTTCCTGCCGCATCCTTTGTTCGCCGATTTCGTGCGGGCCGCCGTTGATAATTCCCGGTTGGTTTAACAGGCTCGTCTCGCCAGATTTCATTCACCGAAAACCGGTGCAGAGATAATCTGCACCGGTTTTTTATTAGCGATCAACGCGGTAGCTGCCGCTGGAATTTGGCGGACCAACCCAATAGCTAAATTCCCCCGACGGGAAATCCACATCCAGAACTTCGCAATTGGCTGCTGCGCCAATCAATTGATCTGCTAAATAGCGTGACCCAACAGTACGGAAAAAACTCAAGTTGCGTTCCACCTGTTCATCATTGATGCGCAAAACCAGATCGTTTTTTAGGGCCCGGGTAAATTGCTGGGCTGCTGTGCCCCGTCCGCGCGTCGCAATCGCACCACATAGCATTACTTTCCCGTCAGAGTTAAACACGTCAAACCGGTAATGGGTAGTTGATCCGCTGCTCCAGCTGACCCCCAGATACGGCCAGTCGGCCTGTGCTACAACATCGTCCGCCGCAGCGGCATGAGGGCCCGCAATCATCGCCCCCATCAGACAAGCCAAAGAGAGCGGTCGGCTAAGAATACGCAAAGTCATCATCCTCACAGAAAAACATTTGAACGGGTAAAAACATCACCCAAATCAACTATGAGGGGATAGCCGCAGCCCAGCAACCTGTTTCACACAACAAGACACCGCAAAAATATTTTTCCCCGTTGAAACCCTGTGCGGCTTGTACCAGCATGACTTCAATTCCAAGGAGCTTTGCCATGTTTGAACGCCTGCTGTCCCATTTCAAATCCGACCCCTTGGTGACCCCGATGGCACCCGAGGATGCACAACATGCATTGGGGGCCTTGTTGGTCAGGATCGCAAAAGCCGACAAAGCCTATTTATTTCAAGAGATTGAACAGATTGACAAAATTCTGATGGATCGGTTCGATTTAAACCCGTTAGAGGCCGCGCGGATGCGGGCATCTTGTGAAAAACTAGAAACCGCCCTGCCCTCTACCAAAGACATGGCCGCGATCATAACCCGCGACGTATCAGAAGAAGACCGTGAAGCCATGGTGCGCGCGATGTGGGTCATTTCTGTTGCGGATGGGCAAAAACACAGCAGCGAAGAGGATGTGGTTGCGATGGCCAGCGAAGCCTTTGGTGTGGCACCAGAACGGGTCGCAGCTTTGTTGGCAGATGTGACTGGCTAGCTGAATTAACATATTGGCGCGCCCCGCTGGGATGCCTATATCAGACCTATGATATCAGAATTTTTCCGCCGTTTAACCGGGCAGGCCCCGGAACCGTTTCAAGACGTCGATGCACGTCTTGCTCTTGGGGCATTGTTGGTCCGTTTGGCCAAATCGGACGGCGAATATGCCGTCGCAGAAATCGCCCGGATCGACCGAATCCTGTCAGCGCGCTATGACTTGAACCAAGTTGAAGCCGCGCAATTGCGCGCCCAATGCGAAGCGATCGAACACGAAGCGCCAGACACCGTGCGGTTCACCCGCGCGATCAAAGACGCCGTGGCCTACGAGGATCGCGAAGCGGTGATCGAAGCCCTTTGGGAAGTGGTGCTGGCCGATGGTGTGCGTGATCACGACGAAGACGCGTTGATTCGCATGGTGGCACCGATGTTGGGCGTCAAAGACCAAGACAGCGCCCATGCCCGCCGCCGGGTCGAGGCCCGCAGCGCTTGATCGCCAGCCTGCCCATGTATGATGCGCCTGCCACCATTGGCGCGAATGATCGGCTTTGGGGGTTGATACGGGATGCGCTGCAGGCGACAGGGATCGCCGCGCCGTCTGCCCTGACCCGGTCAGGGGATATTTGGGACCATTGGATCAATCCTGAATTGGTGTTTTCCCAGACTTGCGGCCTGCCCTATCGCAGCAAACTGCATGATCAGGTCGCATTGGTTGGCGCCCCTGATTATGGGCTGCCACATGCAGAACCCGGGTATTATTATAGCGTTTTTGTCATGCGCCGCGGCAGTGAAACAGACCTGCCCGAAGATTGGGCCGATCTGAAATTTGCCTTTAATCAGGATCATTCGCAATCTGGCTGGGCCGCCCCGATCACCCATCTGGCCGATCAGAACGTGACACTGACCAACACTTATTTTTCCGGCGGTCACCGCAATTCAGCTGCTGACGTTGCCTTTGGCAAGGCAGATATTGCCAGTTTGGACGCGGTGACGTGGAACATGATCCAAGCTGAGAACGGGATCGCCACGCAACTCACCACGGTTGGACGCACGGCCGCGACCCCCGCCATGCCCTACATCACCGCCAAATCAAATGATGCCGCCCGCATCCGTCAGGCCGTGGGCGCGGCCCTTGATCAGCTTGCTGTTGAGGATCAAAAAATCCTGAACCTGTGGGGAATCGCTGATATCTCAATGGATCAGTTTTTAGACGTTCCAACCCCTGCAATGCTACAAACCGACTGAAATTAGGTCGTTTTGCCCGAATTTACCCTAGGTTAATGAACAGGGTGACGTTGCATTTGCCGGTAAAACAAGTCTTACTTCATGCCAAACAAGGATGGCTGCCAAACGTGACTAAAAACGTTATCGAGATTCGAAATCTTCACAAAAGCTATGGCTCACTAGAAGTGCTGAAAGGCGTCGATATTGTCGCGCCTGCCGGACATGTGGTGTCGTTGATCGGATCCTCTGGATCTGGAAAATCCACATTGCTGCGCTGCGCAAATTTGCTGGAAGACAGTCAAATGGGCGATGTGATGTTCAATGACGAACCTGTCACCTGGAAAGGCGAAGGCCTGGCCCGCCGCCCCGCGGACAAAGCCCAGATGATCCGCATCCGAACCAATCTATCGATGGTGTTTCAACAGTTTAACCTGTGGGCACACATGACCATCCTGCAAAACGTGATGGAAGCGCCGGTCACGGTCCTGAAACGGGACCCAAACGAAGTCGAAGCATCGGCGCGTAAATATCTGGATAAGGTGGGCATCGGCGATAAATGCGACGTTTACCCCGCACAATTGTCCGGCGGCCAGCAACAACGTGCCGCCATTGCGCGCGCGTTATGTATGGAACCGCAGGCGCTGTTGTTTGACGAACCGACCTCTGCGCTTGACCCCGAGCTGGAACAAGAGGTTGTCAAAGTTATCAAAGACTTGGCAACCGAAGGGCGTACGATGGTGATCGTCACCCATGATATGAAGCTGGCCGCGGATGTGTCAGATCATGTCGTGTTCCTGCACCAAGGAAAAATCGAAGAAGAAGGCGCGCCAAAGGACCTATTTGGCAATCCAAAAACCGAGAGGCTGCGGGGATTTCTGTCCCACACGGCCCACTAATTCATCAACGGGAGACACATGATGAAACTTTTACTGACGACTGCTGCGCTTGCGATCACCGCTGGTTTTGCCTTGGCTGACGGACATTCCGTCGTACGCATGGGCACCGAGGGCGCCTACCCTCCGTATAACTTTTTGAATGATAACGGCGAAGTGGACGGCTTTGAGCGCGAACTCGGTGACGAGCTGTGCGCGCGCGCAGAACTGACCTGTGAGTGGGTGACAAACGAATGGGACAGCATCATCCCGAACCTTGTATCGTCAAACTATGACACCATCATCGCGGGCATGTCTATCACCGACGAACGCGACGAAGTCATTGATTTCACTCAAAACTACATCCCGCCAGCATCCTCAGCATATGTGGCATTGTCTGCGGATGTTGATGTTACCGGTGGTGTTGTTGCCGCGCAGGCCGCAACCATTCAGGCCGCACATGTTGCTGAATCTGGTGCTGCATTGATCGAATTCGCCACCCCAGAAGAAACCGTCGCAGCCGTTCGTAACGGCGAAGCAGACGCAGTTTTTGCGGACAAAGATTATCTGGTTCCACTGGTCGAAGCCTCTGGCGGTGAGCTGACATTTGCAGCCGCTGACGTTCAGTTGGGCGGCGGCGTTGGCATGGGCCTGCGTGAATCCGACGCTGAGCTGAAAGAAAAGTTCGACGCTGCGATCACTTCGATGAAAGAAGACGGAACATTGAACGCCATGATCATCAAGTGGTTCGGCGAAGACGCCGCAACTTACTAAGTTAGAAATCGGCGCGGCGGGATCCCCCTGCCGCGCCTTAAAAATAGCGCGGCCATGTATTCATATTGCACCGATCCTGAAACGCTCACGGGCCTGACTTGGCTGTCGTGCTACCTGACCACAGGCAAGCACCTTGCCTTCTATTCGGCCTTTGGCACCGTGTTGCTGTTGCTGGCCATCACTGCGCCTTTGTCGATGGCCTTTGGCTTTGTTGGTGCAACATCTGCCCGGTCGCAATTCGCGCCACTCTCTTGGATCGGCAAGGCCTATATCGCGGTTGTTCGGGGCGTGCCTGACATCGCATTTTTTCTGTTTTTTGTGATCGCATTGGACCAAGGGTTTGAGTGGCTGCGCCATCAGGTGAAGTGCCCCGACTGGACCGATCCGATCCGCCAAGGCAGCGACTTTTTGGTCTGCGCCGAGGCAAAACTGCCCCTCTCAACCTCGCCACAATGGGTGCATGAAACCTATGGCTTCAGCCTTGCTGTTTTGACATTTGCCATTGTTTTCGGGGCTTTCGTCGCCAATGTTCTGTTTGGTGCCATGCGGGCCGTGCCTCGCGCTCAGGTCGAAACCGCCGAAGCCTATGGCATGTCGCATCGTCAATCTTTTTGGCGGATCATTGTGCCGCAAATGTGGGTTTATGCCCTGCCCGGCCTCAGCAATTTGTGGATGGTTTTGATCAAGGCCACCCCCCTGCTGTTCCTCTTGGGCGTCGAAGATATCGTGTATTGGGCGCGTGAATTGGGTGGCACCAAAACGCCGCAATTTACCGACTATCCGCATGGCGATTGGCGCATGTGGTATTTCCTCGCTTTGCTGGTGTTTTACCTCGCCTTTACCCGTGTTTCGGAAATCGTTTTGGACCGCATTATGCAACGTTTAACACGTGGCCAAGCCACCGCCGGTGGCGAAGCTCAGCGAAAGGCCGCAGCATGAGTTGTTGGGAAACAATCGCGGATTATGGCCTACGTTCATTGGGTCATGGCGAAAGGCTTTTGCCGCGTTCCGACTTTACATTGTGTCAGCAATTCACGCTGATCGGTTCTGGTCTGTTGTGGAACATTTATTTCGGCGTGCTGGCATTGGTCACGGGGTTTGCCCTGGCGACGGCTGTGGCGCTTGGCAAGGCATCGACCAATTGGTGGCTGCGTAAACCTGCGGAATGGTTCATCTTTTTGTTCCGCGGCTCGCCTTTGTTCATTCAGTTTTTCTTTGCCTATTTTGTGTTTCTATCCCTCAAAGGCCAATATGATTTCTTTGATCCATTCACCTCGGCTTGGTTGGGGGCGCTGATCGTTTTGTTCCTGAACACGGCCGCCTATTCCGGTGAAATCTTTTATGGGGCGCTGCAATCCATCCCCAAAGGCGACACCGAAGCTGCCGACGCCTATGGAATTACCGGCATGCCACGGTTTCGCCGGATCGTTTGGCCCACAATGCTGCGCCTTGCATGGCCAAGCTACACCAACGAAGCTATCTTCTTGTTCCACGCCACAACTTTGGTGTTTTTCTCAGGGTTTCCTGCACGTGGCCAACAGGGGGATGCGCTGTATTACGCGCGGTATTTTGCGGATAAAACGTTTAACCCGTTCATACCCTACCCGATTTTGGCCGGTTATTTCATCTTGTTGACGCTTGTCGTGATCGGGATTTTTGGGGTGATCAACCGGCGTCTGAACAGGCATCTGCCCGGCAATCAACGTACCAAGATGCGCATCCGACCCAATTTGATCCGCTAGGCTTGCATCATAAACGTTCTGGTTTTAGCCTGCGCTGAAATTTGATCAAATAGGCGATAACATGAAAATCGGCATCCTAATCACCGGGCATTTGCCTGATGAAATGAAACCTGATTATGGGACCTATGCCCCGATGTTTGAAACCCTGCTTGATGGGCAGGGATTCACGTTCCAAAGTTGGAGCGTCGTGGACATGCAATTCCCTACCGATGTTGACCAAGCGGATGGTTGGCTGATCACCGGATCACGACATGGCGCCTACGAAGAACACGCTTTCATCCCCCCACTAGAAGAGTTCATTCGCGCAGCTTATGCCGCGGATGTGCCAATGGTCGGTGTCTGTTTCGGGCATCAAATCATCGCGCAGGCCCTCGGTGGAAAAGTGATCAAATATCCCGAAGGCTGGGCTGTTGGACGCCAAGAATATGAATATGACGGCAAAAAAGTCTATTTGAATGCATGGCATCAGGACCAAGTAGTGACCCGCCCTGACGATGCGACTGTGCTTGCTGGGAATGACTTTTGTGAAAACGCTGTCCTCCTTTACGGAGAAAAGGCGTTTACCATTCAGCCCCACCCTGAATTTAAGGGCACATTTGTGAACGGGTTGCTGACCCATCGTGCAAATGGCATTGTTCCGCCTGACTTGATAAAAACCGCTCAGGACCATCTGGATGATCCAATCGATGACAATGCGGTTGCCCAATCCATCACGCGTTTTTTCAAAACACGACAGGTCAAATAGCGCCACTGTGACGCCCTTGGGCGTCGCTCATCCAGCCTGCCTTTGGCAGACCTTTTGGCCAATCCTCAGATCAGCCGCGGCGCTTCTAAATCTGGGTCAAATGGCTCAATCAGGGAGTCTCCGTCATCCTTCATGCCAAAACGCCTGACTTTGTGGGCGTCAAACCGCCCTGCCCAGCCGTCCCCTAATGTGGATTTCACCACGTCATCGGACGATGCATTGGCCATCCAAGGCGTGATTTCGCTTTCGCGCAACATGACCGGCATCCGGTTGTGGATCGATGCCAATGCGGGGTCTGGCGCACGTGTCAAAATCGCACAAGTCGCTGTTCCATCTTGCATTTTTTCCCACAACCCGGCCAAGAAAAACATCGGAGCATTCCCCTGCGGCGCAATCACCCAAGGTTGCTTTTCCTTGCCCAGCTTTTGCCATTCATAATATCCCCGCACCGGCAAAACGCACCGCCCTGTTTGCCAGGCCTGCTTAAACGTGCGGGTGTCATTTGCCTTTTCGATACGCGCATTGAACGTGGTGTATGACCAATCCTTGGGTGTGCCGTTAAAATAGTGCGGCACAAACCACCACCGGGCCGTGGTTGCCCGCAATCCCGTTTTTCCATTGATGGCGATGTTGACCGATTGCGTCGGCTTTACATTAAATCCAAGCGCAGCCGCAGGGGCGTCAGGGTCCATTTCTGTGATGTTCATTTCATCCAAAAAGGCCCGATGCCGGTCAAAATGCTCACTCCAGCTTTCTTCTCCTGCGATCAATCGCCCGCACATGTGGCCTCCTTGCCGCAAATGGCACTCAATTCAGGGCCACCCTAATCAGCCCTGCCCGTTTGTCATAGATATTTCACACCTCAAATGTTAGGATTATCCAAATTTAGTTTTTAGGAAACCTGAAAAGATGACCGCGATTCCGAATGTCTATGCCGCTGAACCGATCCCAGATTCCGCCATGCAAGAGGTCCAGCGCCTTTTAAGCACCGGTGATCTGTTCCGCTATACCGCAGCCGAGGATTCACCGGTTGCGTTGTTAGAACAGGAATATGCTGCGCTTTTGGGCAGTAAATATGCACTGGCCGTGTCGTCTTGTTCGGCGGCGCTTTTCCTGTCGCTCAAGGCATTGGATCTGCCCCGCGACGCCAAAGTGTTGATCCCTGCCTTCACATTTGCCGCGGTGCCGTCTTCGGTTGTTCATGCCGATTGCATTCCGGTGCTTTGTGAATGTCAGGACAATTACCGTATCGACATGGATGATTTCGCGGTCAAATTGCCAAATGTCGATGCGGTCATCATCAGCCATATGCGGGGCCACACGTCTGATATGGATGCGATCATGACGCTATGTGACGCGGCCAATATCCCCGTCATCGAAGACGCGGCCCATTCATTGGGCACCACTTGGCACGGCCGTAACATCGGAACACTTGGTAAAATCGGGTGCTTTAGCTTTCAGTCCTACAAACTGATCAATGCAGGCGAAGGTGGCATTCTGGTCACCGATGATGCCGATCTTGTGGCGCGTGCGATCATCATGTCCGGGGCCTATGAACATAATTGGCAAAAACACCCTGTGCTGCAGGATGCATTCGCCAAATGGCAAAACCAATTGCCGCTTTATAATTTGCGTCTGTCCAACCTTTCGGCGGCGATTGTGCGGCCTCAACTGGGCGAACTGGCCCGCCGCGTGACCGATGGGCGTCGCAATCATGATCACGTTGCCACGCAATTGAACGCTTCCCCATGGTTTAACGTTCCCGAAAAACTGGCCCCAGAGCTGCGCGCACCAGACAGTATTCAGTTTAATCTGGACGGCTTGAATGAGGTGCAGACACGTGAATTTGCCCGTATTTCAGCTGAAAAAGGCGTGAAAGTTCAAGTCTTTGGCCTGAGCAGCGATAATGCACGTGCGTTTTGGAATTGGCAGTTTTTGGGCGACACGCCTGATCTGCCTCAAACACGCGCAATGCTGAACAAAGCCTGCGATGTGCGGCTGCCTGCACGTCTGAGCCTTGCGGATTGTGATGCGGTTGCCAAATTGCTGGTTGAATCCGTGGCCCAAGTTATGGGCAATGCCATCGCGGCCTAATGGGCGTCAAAAACCCGCATCGTATCCCCCAACCACGGCAATCGTGCGCAAGTGGGGGTTACGATCAATTCCTGCAACATAGGCCGTAAATGGGCGGCCATCAGTGCCGGCATAGTTCCCATCACATCTGCGCGGGTGGTCAGTGAAATCGTCCGCGTCAACGGATCACCGGGCAGTTCAATGATGTCGATGGCGTCGCGAAACCGATGCGCCCGTTGCCATCCAAGCGGGGTCATGATCGCCCACCCTGCCCCTTCGGCAACCATCGCCAAAATCGCGTGATAGCTGTCCAGCTCAAACCGGCTGGTCAATCGAATGTTTTGGCGCGCCAAATGGGCGGTGATCAACCGTCCCATATAGTGGCGGTTTGTATATTGGATCAGCGGCATTTGTCTGAGTTGTTTCAAGACTTTATCACCTTTGATCACCCCTTTGGGGACGGCTGCAACAAAGGGTTCGACCATCAGGGGATGGATTTCCATGCCATCGGTGGCAACCCCCATATCCGCGGCAACGATCACATCCAATGCCCGTGTGTCCAACAAATCTGACAACCAATGCGACGCCCCTGTTTCCAACAGAAACTGCGCGCTTTTCATTTCTTCGGCCATCAATGACAGAATGCGGGGGGTTACGTCTGCGTCAAAATCCTCAACCATTCCCAACCGAAATCGCGTCAACCGACTTAGATCCGCTTGCGCCAATTCTGCCCGGGCCTGATCGGCTTCGTTTAGAATGGTATTTGCCCGCCGCAAAAACATTTCGCCCGCGGGTGTCATACTAACAGGGCGTTCAGATCGGTTTAACAATTGGGTCCCGATCGCGCCCTCTAGATTGCTAAGCTGTTGGGATACGGTCGCCGGAGAGGTGTTTAATCGCCGCGCCGCAGCAGAAATCGACGTCTCTTCTGCGGTGGCAACAAAAACTTCGATCCCCCACAGCGTCACCTTGCCGCCGCCAACTGACATGCTCTATTTCCCAAGTTTGGAAAGTTTGTCCTGCAATTCGCTCAGTTGCTTTTTGATGTCATCCAGCCCTTCTTCGGACGTTTGGGGATCAGGTTTTGGCGCTGGGGTGGATGCCCCGGTCATGCCCGGAATACCGCCCCCCGTCATGGCTTTGAAAAACGCTTCTTGTTGGGCGCGCATGGCTTCAAATCCAGGCAAGGATGCCATCGGATTCATCGACCCCATGTTTTCCATCATTTTTGATTGACCGGAATTCAGCATCTCAAAACTGGCAGCCAGGAATTGCGGCACCACGGATGACGCCTGTGACGTGTAGGACCGAACCAGATCGGTTAACACATCCACGGGCAGAACGCTTTCGCCGCGGCTTTCGTGTTCGGCGATGATTTGCAGCAGATATTGGCGTGTCAGATCGTCCCCGGACTTCAGATCAACGATCTGAACTTCGCGTCCGTCGCGAATGAATCCGGCGATATCTTCTAATGTGACATAGTCGCTGGTTTCAGTGTTATAGAGTCTGCGGCTCGCGTAACGTTTTATCAACAAAGGTTTATTTGTATCGACCACCCCAGCATCCTCCCTGCGATTTTGGCGCTGCAGAGAAGCCTACGCCGCAATAGCAAAAAAGAAAAGGGCGAGCTTTGCAGCTCGCCCCTCGGGCAGGATCGGACTATAAGGGAGGAGGCACAGCCGACCCTGAATTCCGATTACTTAGCAGCGGCTTTTTTCGCAGCAGCAGTCACTTCTGTTGTGGCTTTTTTCGCAGCAGCAGACACTTCTTCGGACAGGTCTTTGCCAGCAGCCATCATCAGTTCCAGAGTTTCTGTTTGAACTTTTTTGGCGATTTCTGCGAAAGCAGCCATGTTTTCAGCAGCGGATTCTGCAGTTGCGGATGCGAAATCAGTCATGGATTTTGCGTAATCTGCAGGATCTTCTTTGGCTTTGGACAGGTCAGCCATTTTGTCGATTGTTGCTTGTGTCCATTTCGAAGACAGCTCAGCAGATTTGTTTGCAGCTTCCAGAGCAACACCAGACATTTTTTCAGCCAATGTTGTTTGGTTTTTGAACGCGTCTTCCATTGCTTTTGTGTCAACGGGGAATGCGCCCAGCATGTCTTTCATAATCGCAGAGAAATCTTGTGTTTTAGTCGCAGCCATTTGTTCGGTCCTTTGAAAAGTGCGAGATAGGTTGCCCGCGTTTTGTCATTACCGAATATCTATATGCTGCACTGCAGAAAATCAAGTCTTTTTCTGCAGTGCAGCAAAAACTTTAGAATGATTAATTTTCAGGGGCTTAAACTTAGGGTTGTTCCCCTGGTTTCAACGTCACATAGGTCCCTGGCGCATCACATAATGCAGGATGGGTCGAATCGCCGGGCTGGCGTGCTGGTACTTGTTTGCCCGACTTAGATGACAACCACGTGTCCCAACGCGGCCACCAAGACCCCTGATGTTTCTCTGCCCCTTCTTGCCAATCTTCTGGCGACAGGTCCAAATCGACATTGGTGTAATGGCCGTATTTGTTTTTGCTGGGGGGGCTGACGATCCCGGCAATATGACCTGATTCAGCGAGGATAAAGGTCTTGTCCTTGGACCCCATTTTTTGAATTCCGCGATAAGAGCTTTTCCAAGCGGCGATATGGTCGGTTTCGCAGGCAATGGCACAGATCGGCACATCTACTTCGTCAATTTTGGCGATTGTCCCGGCGATTTCAAACCCTTCTGTGGCGAACCGATCACCCTGACACAGCCCACGCAGATATTCGATCGACATTTTCCCCGGCAGGTTGGTTCCATCCCCGTTCCAGAACAACAAATCAAAGGCCGGGGGCGCTTCGCCCATCATATAGCTTTTGATTGCGGGCGTATAAATCAGGTCGGTTGAGCGCAGATAGCTGAACGTCCGAGACATATAGAATTTGTCCAAAAACCCTGTTTTTGTGACTTCGGCCTCAATGCCATCGACAAAATCATCGTCCAGAAACACGCCAACTTCGCCCTGATCCGAAAAATCCGTCAAGGTGGTGAACAACGTTGCTGAATTGACGGATTTGTCTTTGCGCTGCTTTAGCACCGACAGCGTCATCGACAAAGTTGTTCCGGCGATGCAATAGCCAACCACGTTCACCTTTGGCACCTTGCAGATCGATTTGACCTCTTTGATTGCGGTCAGATAGCCGTCTTCGACATAGTCAGACATGCCGATATCCGCATAGCTGGCATCCGGATTGACCCAAGAGACGACAAACACCGTATGGCCCTGATCCACTGCCCATTTGATCAGGCTGTTTTTGGGTTTCAAATCCAGAATGTAAAACTTGTTGATCCAAGGTGGAAAAATAATCAGCGGGGTCTGATGCACCTTTTCCGTCGTTGGGGTGTATTGGATCAACTCAAACATATGGTTGCGAAAAACCACCGCCCCGGGGGTCGTGCCGATATTTTCGCCAACGGTAAATGCATCTTTGTCAGCCAGATTGACAATCAGCTCACCGTCATTTGCCTCCAGATCCGCCACTAGGTTTTCCAACCCTTTCACCAGGCTCTCACCATCGGTCGCGACGGCCTTTTCTAGGGCATCCGGATTGGTGGCCAAGAAATTGGCCGGGCTCATCATGTTGACGATCTGATCGCTGAAATATTCCAGCCGCGACCGCTCTTTTGGACTCAGACCTTCGCATGTTTGCACCGCATTTCTGATGGCATCAGAATTCAGCTGATATTGCTGCTTTACGAAGTTGAAATAGGGGTGCGTGTTCCACAATGGATTGGAAAAACGCCGGTCTTGTGGGGTGTCATTTTTCGGCTCCATCAAATGCCCAGACGCCATCGCGGCCTGTGCTTCGACGAAGTGTTTGACCGATTTTCCCCAGAATTCGACCTGAGTCTCCATTATTTTAACCGGATTCAGAATCATTTCTTGCCAATATGCACTGGCCGCTTTTGCGTATAATTCTTGGCTTGGGCCCTGCAATGAAGTTGGCACATTTCGCTTATGGGACAACACGTTAACTAATCGTTCACTCAGTTGTTCAACCCGTGCCAAATTGGCCTCTAGATTGGCCAAGTGGGGTGTCACTGCGTCATCGTCGTCATAATCTTTTATTGTCACAGCGGCTTCCTCACCTTACTTTGCACCTGCAGCAATCGCCCAAAAGCCAGCCTTGGGTCAATGCGACGAATCGAACGACCTAATATCTGGCAAGGGAATGATACATGAGATTTATGCTGACATACGATCTAATGGAGAGTTTGCGGACCACAAATCAGTGGTTGGGCGCGTCTGCTCATGCCTTTGCCTCTTATCCTGCGATGTCCCTGTTCCCAAATCCCGGTTTGGAAATGATGAAGGCCTGGGGTGAGGTGACCGAACGCAGCTTTGCCCGCATGGTCATAAAGCCTGACTGGGGCATCCCATCCTTTACCTGCGAAGATGGCAAAGATCATATTGTCACCCCGGAAATTGTCGTCGCCAAAGCGTTTGGCGATCTGATCCATTTCAAGGTGAATGGCCGCGCAGAACGCAAACGCCGGGTTCTGCTGGTCGCACCGATGTCAGGCCATTATGCCACGTTGCTGCGTAAAACGGTTCTGTCTCTGTTGCCCGATTGCGAAGTGTACATCACCGATTGGCACAATGCCCGCGACATTCCCGTGTCCGAAGGCAAATTTGACGTCGAAGATTACACGCTTTACCTCGTTGATTTCATGAAGGAACTGGGCAGTGACCTACATGTCATTGCCGTGTGCCAACCGGTTCCGCTAACCTTGGCTGCGACCGCCTATCTGGCCGAAGACGACCCCAAGGCCCAGCCAAAATCGCTCACCTTGATTGGGGGGCCAGTCGATCCCGAGGCCAACCATACCGACGTCACCGACTTTGGCCGGTCGGTCACAATGGGGCAGCTGGAACAGACGATGATCCAACAAGTTGGGTTCAAATATGCGGGCGTCGGACGCAAAGTCTATCCCGGCCTGCTACAGCTCAGCTCTTTTATGTCGATGAACAGCGAAATGCATTCCAAGGCGTTTTCAGACCAAATTATGCGTGTGGCCCGCGGTGAAGCCGGCGAACATGACAAACACAACGCGTTTTATGACGAATATCTGGCCGTGATGGACATGACGGCCGAATTCTACCTGTCAACGGTTGAACGCGTGTTCAAAGGCCGCGAAATCGCGCGCAACGCGTTTGTCGTGGATGGACGCCATGTGGATTTCAGCAAAATCACCACCGTCGCGGTGAAAACCGTCGAAGGCGAAGAAGACGACATTTCAGCGCCGGGGCAATGCCGCGCCGCGCTGGACCTGTTGACTGCGCTGCCAAATGACAAAAAGGCATGGCACGTCGAGCCGGGCGCGGGTCATTACGGTATCTTTGCGGGTCGATCATGGCGCGATAATATCCGCCCCTTGGTGTTGGATTTCATCGATGCCAATGCAGGTAATCTGCCGCCCAAGCCTGAGACGAAACAGGCCCCCAAAGCCAAAACACGCAAGCCAGCGGCCAAAGTTGCGAACCGTGCCAAGCCAGCCAATAAGAACGCTGCTGCAAAGTAATTTTTGCCACGTTCGGTCAAATTTACCTAAAATCGCGCCCATCACCCGGCGCGATTTTTCGTTTAAACAGAACACTTTATCGGTTTCGTTTCGCGTAAATTAGCGCAACACCAGTGGCTGCCGCATCCAAGTGCGCAAGGCGGCATTAGTCGCATCTGGCGCCTCAAGTTGGGGCACATGCCCTGCCCCGTCAATCACCTGAAGCCGCGCATAAGGGATCAATTCAGCAACAAATTCATGTCGTTTGATCGGGGTGACCTGATCTTCGGCGCCACACATAACCAACGTCGGCATGCGCAATTGGCGCAACGTTGCCTGTTGGTCCCGCCGTTTTTGCAGCACACGCGTTTGGCGCACATAAAGTTCTGGCCCCAAATCCATGCCCATTTCAATCAATCCTTGGTGCACATGCACTTTGGCGGGGCCCTCGGCCAGTCCCATCGCGTTCACATCTTGGGTTAGCGCGTCTTGCAACCGTCCGGCGCGGGCTTTGATGATTTGCTCGTCCCGCATCACCGCAACAGGGGGAGTGTCCGCCAGTGGAGTGCAATTCATCAGGGCCAGCCGGGTGATCCGGTCCGGGGCCCGACGCGCCAATTCCATCGCAACCACACCGCCCATATCATGCCCACAAAGCGCAAATTTGGCCGGGGCCGCTGTCAAAATCGCCGATGCAATTTCTTCGATCCGTTCACCTTGGGTCAACGGAATAATGGTGACTGCATGATCCAAGGACAGATCGACAATTTGGGGCAAAAATACCCGCGCGTCACACATCATACCTGCCAGCAGAACCAAGGGTTCGCTCATGCCCCACCTCTGATTTTTGCGCGTCTTAAGCAACGCGTTGATTTCCGTCCCCCTTGATCCCACGCGCATCGATCCTGAGCAAGGGCGTTATGCCGTCACCGGTTCAATCCCGCCTAATCTGGCAGTCGCAAACCACCAAAAGCTGGGAAATCACGATATCGGTTCTGGCGTTGTTCCAGTGGCTCGTCGGGGGTTTGTCCGCGACGCAACAACGTGCCACGCGGCGCGACATAGCTGGAAATTTTGCGCCAAGGCTGCGGACGCCAAGAAATATTAAAGGCGGCCAGTTTGGGAAAAAACCACATTTCCGAATAAGGGATATGATCATGAATCCACCATGCCAAATCCCGCCAATCACGCCCTGCCTGATAGTGATCGACAAACCATGGGATCACGATGGATGCGCCTGCAACACGTTGATTTCCTGTGTTAATGTCCCAGATATGGCATTCCTCGGGATAGGTGTTTCGCGCGCAGTTCAATTTGTTTTCATTGCCAAACTGATTGACAGATGGCGACCGATATCCAGACCGCACCGCCACCCGGCCAAACGTTTCCTGAAGCGGGTCCAATATCTGTTGACACAAGGCAGACCCGGTTTCGATCGCCAAATCCGGATTTTCGGGGATGTTCTGCATCTGATGAAAATTGGCAATTTCTGAATACAGAAATTCACGCATATAAAAATAGCGCGACAGGCGGACCCGGCCAAGCGTTTCAAGGCTCCACATGGATTGAGGACGCCGCATTTTACACGTTTTCCTGCGCCCAGCGGATCATCACATCCGCGGTCGATGCCGTTTGCGAAGGTGAAAACACATCCCCTGCGATGATATGCGCATTCGCATCATCCCCAGCGCCCAATGTGACGATATGTTCACGCACATCCCCCCCCCAAGCCGCCATGACCCGTTTTATATCCGACGGATTCACCACGCGATCCTCGGCGCAATAGACAAACAAGGCTGGGGCCTGAATGGTCGCCGGATCCCCGGCACGGGCGGCCCGAACCGTCTCGGCCATCGTGAACACGGCTTGGGTTGGATAATCTGTGGTCCAATAGGCCGAATGCGCATCTGATATCGGGTCAAAATGCCGATTGAACCCCGAAATCCAAGGCCCCCATTGACGCGCCCCCGGCAAATCCAGCACCCATTGCAACACGCGATGTCGCATTCCAAAATTCGCCGAAACGTGGATATAGCCATCCACCTGAGCGCCCTGCACCCCGGCAATGGTCATCAACGTGCAGCCCGTCGAGCAGCCCATCACGATCACTTTGCGTCCCAATGCGGCGCAGATTTCTATCGCCTCTTTTGTATCGGCGATCCAATCCTCTAAACGCGCCGCGCCCAAGGCAATACCGTTTTGCCCATGCCCCGTAAGGCGGGCGTAAAACAGATTGGCCCCCATCGCGTTTGCCACCAGATCAGGGACGGGGCGGATTTCTTCGGGCGAGGCGGAAAACCCGTGCAGATACACCAGCGCGACATCCGTTTGCGCGCCCTTTTCCCCGGCCCAGATGATACGTTTTTCACAGCCCGGGCGCAGATTGGGCACCTGATGTTCAGCGACTGCGATTTGGGCGGCCAGTTCGGTTAAATCACTTGTGGTCTGCATGTTCTTCACTCCTGCCCTTGCTGGACGATACACCAAAAACCGCGACCGCAAAGGGGCCAAACCCTCATTGGTCGATCACTGACAGCCCTGAAATGCCTGCACGCGATAGGTATAAAGCAGGCTTGTGCCACCTCTGCGTTCAACATGCTGTTCGGGCGTTGTAAGAGCAACAGAATCATCCGCTTTTGGCGCGGAACGTTCCCGTTCAATGATCACTCCGGGCAAATCACATAGGCCCGCAGGGAAATCTCCACGAAACAGATACCGTTCCGGTTCCACTAGCGACCAGACTGGCACATCCGGAAATTCCCACGCCAAACGCCCGGTTAACCCATATTGCGACGTCGCAATCCATTGGGCATTGGTGGCGTCCATTGCGGTTGATATATCCTCAACCGTTTGATCCCAGCCGCGAATTTGGTTTGGCGGGGAATGGCTGGTGAACAAAGGTGTGCCGGGTTTAAAGGCCAACCCTATGATCACAACGGCAAACACCGCAGAGATGCCCAAAATGATGCGTTGCAATGATTTCCGCAGCCCAGCCATGCCCATCGCGGCCCAGATCGCAAAGACCGGATGCAACGGGATCAGCCAGTTTGCTGCCACATCGTGTTGGGTGGAATGCCACAGCAAATAGGCCAGCACTGGCAGGCTGGTCCAGCCCAACAGGCCGGGTGTTTTGGCCGCGCCTTTGATGGCAAAGAATGTCATAACCGGCGAAAAAACCACCGCTGTGATCAATAAAAACTGAACCGGCAAAAGCGCATCAAACGTCGCCGCGGAAATGCGACCAAACTGGCGTTCTAATCCAACCCAATCATTGGCGGCGTTCCACATAACCAAAGGTGCGATCACCAGAAAAGCGGTCAAAATCGCCAGCCACGGGCCTTTGCTGCGGGCGGATAACCGCCCCTGAGCCGAGGCCCCAAGCCATACCAATATGCCAACACAAAGGAATAAATTGGTGAACTTTGACTGGATGCCAAGCCCGGCAAAAGCCCCCGCCAGCACCCACCAACCCACGCGATCCGACCGCACCGCATGCGCCATCCCCCATAATGTAGCGACCCAAAACAATGCCGATGGCGCATCAGGCGTGGCAAAGTTGGACAAGGCCAATGTCAGCAATGACAGGTTATAGGCCAGTGCCGCTTTTGTTGCTGTGGCGTCTGAAAGGGATAATGTTTTGGCCAAATGCCATGTCAGCGGGGTGATGATCGTGAAACACGCAACATGAAACAACCGCACCCCAAATGCTGTTGTTCCAAACATCATTTCACCCGCGCGGATCAACCAAGCAACCATCGGCGGATGATCATAATACCCCCATGACGGCGCGCTGGCCCACAGGGCGTAATAGGTTTCGTCTTCGATCAACGGCAGGAAACCGGCCACGCATAAATGCACGCCCCCAAAAATGAGCGTGATCAAAACAATCGGAGCGGGTGCCGTGAAAAGACGTGTCATATCGGCGGCTTGCCACCTCTGATGGGTTCTGTCAAATCCGTGCCCTTGTCAGATTGGATAAACCGCGCCATGAAGGCGCATCTAATGTGACCCACCAATTGCAATTCACCAAAGGCCCGGCCCGTTTTGACCCAAGCCCTCATCCCTGAGCTGACCATCGTTATTCCGACTTTCAACGAGAAAGCCAATATTCGCCCCATGGTCGCCCTGCTGGATGACGCGCTGCAAGACGTGGCATGGGATGTGGTGTTTGTGGATGATGACAGCCCCGATGGCACCGCCGCCGAAGTGCGCGCCTTGGGCCGAGAAGATGGACGCGTACGTGTTTTGCACCGGATTGGGCGGCGTGGCCTGGCGGGGGCCTGTATCGAAGGCATTCTGTCCTCTGTTGCGCCTGTCTGTGCGGTGATCGACGCGGATTTGCAGCATGATGAAACCAAACTGCCTGAAATGCTGGCGCGGTTGCGGGACAACCCGGATTTGGACATCGTGATTGGATCGCGCAACGTCGAAGACGGATCCGCGGGCACCGGATTAACATCGGTCCGCAAATGGGGGTCTGATCAGGCAACCACGCTGGCACAACGTATGTTGCGCATCACGGCCAGCGATCCGATGAGCGGCTTTTTCATGGTGCGGCGCACATCCTTCAACCAAGTTGTGCTGGAGCTGCAATCGGCCGGGTTCAAAATTTTGGCCGATATGCTGTCAGCCGCGCGCGGACGCTGGAATGTCTCTGAAATTGGCTACACCTTTCGCGAACGCCAGCACGGCGAAAGTAAAATGGACGCGGCCGTCACGCTGGAATTTCTGGGGCTTTTGCTGGCGCGGATCACCGGTGGCGTTTTGTCGATCCGGTTCATTCTGTTTGGCATGGTCGGTGTGTCGGGCATTTTTGTGCAGCTGATCATGGTCAAACTGATGTTGATGCTGGGTTTTGGGTTTTCGGTTGCCCAGACCTTGGGTGTGTTTAGCGCCATGACCACCAATTTTCTGGCCAATAACCTGCTGACCTATCGGGATCGATCCCTCAAAGGGCCCGAATTTTTGCGTGGTCTGCTTAGCTTTTATGCGGTCTGTGCGATTGGCGCTTTGGCGAATGTGGGGGTTGCGACCATTACCTACACAGCCATTCCGGCATGGGCGTTTGCCAGCGCGGTTGGCGCCATTGTCGGCGCATTGTGGAACTTTGTTGCATCGTCCCGCGTGACGTGGAAATCCCGCTAAGCGGGTTTCATCACGTCCAAAACCGCCTGTTCGATCAGCGTCAGACATTCGGCTGTTGAAAACCGATGATCTGCATCCCGCACCAATGTCAGGTGCATATCCGGCCCGGTTGCATGGTCCAGCAATTTCAGCGCCGTTTCCCGGCTGACGGCACTGTCATTGGTGCCCTGTAAAAACCGCACTGGAAAAGGCAGGTTTAGCGGCGCGCGCAGCACCAGATGTTTGCGCCCGTCATCAATCATTTTCTGCGTGACAATATAGGGATCCATATAATCAGACGGCAATTCAATCTGGCCATTGCTGGCCAAATCCGCCTTTTGCGCATCTGTGAAGCTGGCCCAATACCCATCCTCGGTAAAATCAGCGGCCGCGGCAATCGTGACCATACCGGCGATCCGTTCTGGGCGCGCGCGCGCCAATAACAGCGCCTGCCAGCCCCCCATGGATGACCCCACGGGAACAATCGGACCATCGGTCAGCATGTCGATTACGGCCAGCGTGTCTTGGTGCCAGTCCGCGATTGACCCGGATTCAAATGTTTCAGAACTTTCGCCATGGCCGGAATAGTCAAACCGCAAAAACGCGCGGTTTTGGGATTTGCACCACTCTTCCAGATGGACAGCTTTGGTGCCCATCATGTCGGATTTCAGCCCGCCCAGAAACACCACAACCGGCCCCTGCCCGTCGGTTTTGTGATAGGCAATCCGGCGATTGTTTGGGGTGGTTAAATAGGATGTCATTGCGGCGATCTCAGCTTTGTTTGATTTTGCTATACAAACCTGAAATCACTGCCAACGGCAACTCGGTTACTGCAGCTCAGCGACCCCACGTCCTGAGACATCGATGGTTTGTGATCCCACGCTTGCTTCGCCAATATATCCAACGTCCAGAAGTTCCCCGTTCGGACCAAGAAAATCGCCACTCGCAACAAGATCATATGAAATCGTGCCCCCGGACGCATCGCGCAATGTGCCCCCCAGTTCACCGCGGGTCACCCCATCGAGGCCCAGAACCATCACTTCACCGCTGCCACGCAAAGAACCGTCATAATATTCGCCGTTTTCATCAATGAAATTATCGGCCCGGCTTGAGGTGTCGTTCGATCCAAAATTTACATCCACGTGCAAATCCCCGACAACCAACGGAATTTCACCATTTCCGGCGGCGGTTTGGTTCGCATCAACAAGGGCAATATAGCCTTCGTAATTCGCGCTACCTGTCGTCGGCAGATCCGCCTCGAGGGTGTAATCTGACCCGTTTGCTGTAGCAGACAGGTCAATTGCCGTATCTACACGATCATCAAATGCGGCAACGTTTGGCTCTGGAAATTGAAATGAATTCGAGCTGTTACATGCAGAGACTGAGGTTAAAACTGCACAAATAACGATGCCACGAGAAATTGATTGAATTGAAAGTTCCATAAATACACCCTGACTCGTTATTTAATCCATTGAGCTACCCGGATGAGTTTCAAACTCATGTTTTTTTGTCAATAAGTTAACGCCACCTTAACCCCTTGGTTGACAATACGACGCACATATACGAGACCGCCGTCACACATAACCCGCAACCGGGCGTTCCGTGGGCGCCAAAACGACGAGGAGCTAGGCCAGATGAGCCAGATTTCCCTTACATTTCCTGACGGCAATATTCAGCAATTCGAAGCCGGGGTAACCCCCGCCGAAGTGGCTGCCTCTATTTCCAAATCCCTCGGCAAAAAGGCAATTTCCGCCGGGATCAACGGCCAGCATTGGGACCTGCAATGGCCGATTGAGGCAGATGCCGATATCGCCATCTACACCATGAAAGACGAACCCCAAGCGCTGGAATTGGTGCGTCACGATCTGGCCCATATCATGGCCCGCGCGGTGCAGGAATTGTGGCCAGATGTCAAAGTGACCATCGGCCCGGTGATCGATAATGGCTGGTATTACGACTTTGATCGCGCCGAGCCGTTCACCCCAGAGGATCTGGGCACGATCGAAAAGAAGATGAAGGAAATCATCAACAAACGCGAACCTGTGACCACAGAAATCTGGGATCGGGATCGCGCGGTGAAATTCTATGAGGCCAATAACGAACCCTACAAAGTTGAGCTGATCGAAGCCATTCCCGGCAACGAACCTCTGCGCATGTATTGGCACGGCCATTGGCAGGATCTGTGCCGCGGGCCGCATTTACAGCATACCGGACAGGTGCCGGGTGATGCGTTTAAACTGATGTCGGTGGCCGGTGCCTATTGGCGCGGCGACAGTGACCGCGCGATGTTGCAGCGGATTTATGGCGTCGCGTTTTTGGGCAAAGAAAAACTAAAGGCCCACCTGCACATGCTGGAAGAGGCCGCCAAACGCGATCACCGAAAACTGGGCCGCGAAATGGACCTGTTCCACATGCAAGAAGAGGCCCCAGGGCAGATTTTCTGGCACCCCAATGGCTGGCGCATCTACACATTGTTGCAGGATTACATGCGCCGTCAGCAACAGCGCGGCGGCTATGTCGAAGTGAACACGCCCCAAGTTGTGGATCGCAAATTGTGGGAAGCGTCAGGGCATTGGGAAAAGTATCAAGAAAACATGTTCATCGTCGAAGTGGACGAAGAACATGCCCGTGAAAAAGCCGTCAACGCGCTGAAGCCGATGAACTGCCCGTGTCACGTGCAGATTTTCAACCAAGGTTTGAAATCCTATCGTGATCTGCCGCTGCGGATGGCCGAATTTGGGTCCTGTAACCGCTATGAACCCTCTGGGGCGCTGCACGGGATCATGCGGGTGCGCGGCTTTACCCAAGATGACGGGCATATTTTCTGTGCCGAGGATCAGATCGAAGCGGAAACCGCTGAATTCATCGATTTCCTGACCCGCATCTACAAAGATCTGGGCTTTGAAAAGATCAGCGTTAAGTTTTCGGATCGCCCTGAAACCCGTGCCGGATCAGACGACGTCTGGGACAAAGCCGAAGCCGCGTTGCTTTCGGCCACCCGTGCGGCCGGGATTGAGCCAGAACTGAACCCCGGCGAAGGCGCGTTTTATGGGCCCAAGTTGGAATTTGTTCTGACCGATGCGATTGGCCGTGATTGGCAATGTGGCACCCATCAGGTGGACTTTGTTCTGCCTGAACGGCTGGACGCCACATATATTGGCGCGGATGGGGGCAAACATCGCCCTGTGATGCTGCACCGCGCAACATTGGGATCGTTTGAACGATTCATCGGGATCCTGATCGAAGAACATGCCGGCAAATTGCCGTTCTGGCTGGCGCCGCGTCAGGTGGTCGTCGCGTCGATCATTTCGGATGCAGATGATTATGTGGCCGAAGTGGTGGCGGCGTTGCAAAAGGTGGGCGTGCGCGCCGAGGCCGACATTCGCAACGAAAAGATCAACTATAAGGTCCGCGAACACAGCCTTGGCAAAGTGCCGGTCATTCTGGCGATTGGCGCCCGCGAAGTCGAAGAGCGTACCGTTTCGGTCCGTCGTCTGGGGCAAAAGCAATCCAGCGTCGAACAATTGGACGCCATCATTGCGCAATTGCAGACCGAATCCACGCCACCAGATCAATTGAGCTAAAATTTTCCACATATTTCGACCAAAGGGCCGCGTTTTTGACGCGGCCTTTTTTGTAACATTTCTCACATGGCCCAAATTGCAGGCGCCGGATCGCATTATACTTTGTCCAAACTGTAACATTTTAGCGCCGCGCCTTGTTACATTTTCATCGGTTTCGTTTGTCGTTTTGTTTGTTTTCTTAGGTTTGCCGCACTTGCATAGCCGATTTGCGCCTCACGAATGCTCACGGAAACGCGAGACACGGCCTCGTGAGTGGGAATCTTTACGATTGGCGGGCATCTTTTGGTTGTCGCCATCGATTGGTGGCACGTTTTTTACTCAGACAAACAAAGGGAAATCCCATGTCCAAGACGACCAAGACCATCGCCGTTGCTGGCGCCGTTGCATCCGCTATCGCTGGCCTCGCGACCTCGGCCGCCGCTGAAGAAAACGAAAAGTGCTACGGCATTTCGCTGGCTGGCGAAAATGATTGCGCAGCTGGCCCAGGCACAACATGTGCAGGTACATCCACAGTAGATTACCAAGGCAACGCATGGACATTTGTTCCTGCTGGCACATGTGCAGACATCACCATCGAAGCAATGGGTGACAGCCCAGAGCGTATGGGGTCCCTGGAAGCGTTGGATCGCGACCTGCCTGCATAAGCAAATTTTGGGGGAGGTGGTTAACCTACCTTCCCCACTTTTATGTTATACCACCGACGAACCATATTTAAATCCGGTAGGCCCTCATGTTCGACGCGCCCAGCTTCTCTCTGCCGAACCGGTCCGGTGTCGGCTATAAACCCCAACATTTCAGTGACATCCTGAATAATCCGGCCCCTGTGGCATGGTTTGAGGTGCACGCTGAAAATTATATGGGGCTTGGCGGGCGACCCTTGGCGCAATTGCGCCATCTGCGTGAACATTTTCCTATTTCAATTCATGGCGTTGGCCTATCCATCGGTGGCGAAGCCCCCCTGGATACAGATCATCTGGCCCGGCTGAAAACGTTGTGTGATGCCGTTGATCCCGCCAGTTTTTCGGAACATCTGGCCTGGTCCAGCCATGACAGCGCGTTTCTGAACGATTTGCTGCCCCTGCCCTATAATGACGCCACCCTGACCCGAGTCGCCGATCACATTGATCAGGTGCAAAACACATTAGGTCGGCGCATGTTGCTGGAAAATCCGTCCAGCTATCTGGCCTTTGAACAAAGCACTCTGTCCGAAACAGAATTCCTGAACGAAGTTGTCAAACGCACCGGTTGCGGTCTGTTGCTGGACGTCAACAACGTCTTTGTCAGCGCCACAAACCTGCAAACCAGCCCTCAGGATTACATCAATGCCTTCCCGATGGAGGCTGTGGGTGAAATTCATCTGGGTGGCCATGACGAAGACGAAGATGAGCATGGCGCGCCGCTGTTGATCGACAGCCATGGTGCTGAAATTGCTGATCCGGTTTGGGCGTTGCTGGACCTGACACTGGAAAAATCCGGCCCCAAACCGATCCTGATCGAATGGGACAATGATGTACCGGATTGGGATGTTTTGGCCACCGAAGCCCAGCGTGCCGAGCACGCGTTGGAACAGGTGATCGCATGAGCATGTCACAGCTAGAAAACGCGCCACAATCAGATTTTCGCCGGGCCATTTTGAGCGCAGACCGTCCCGTCCCGGACGGTTTGGTTGGCCCCACAGGTGCCCGGGCTGGCAAACGGTTTGATGTTTATCGCAACAATGTCGCGGTCAGTTTGACCGAAGCATTGCGCGCGGCATTCCCCGTCATTCGCAAATTGGTTGGAGATGAGTTTTTTGACGCAATGGCAGGGGCTTATCTGCGCAAACATCCCCCTAGCACACCACTGATGATGTATTACGGCGCCGAAATGCCCGCGTTTTTGCGGCGTTTTGGACCGGTCAAACATCTGGGTTATCTGCCCGACATTGCAAAGGTCGAGTTGGCCGTGCGCGCATCCTATCATGCACCCGACAGCACCCCCATTCAGGCCGATGCTTTGCAGGCCTTTCCTCCCGAACAAATGATCAGTTTGAAACTGACATTGGCCCCAACCGTCCGCATTATCCAAAGTCGTTGGCCGATCTTCGGTGTGTGGGACAAAAACATGCGCGATGACGCGCCTCAGCCGCAAAATGCGGCCCAACATGTGCTGGTCACACGGCCCGGCTTTGATCCCATGGTTGACCCTCTGACCCCGGATCAAAGCCGATTTTTACAAGGGTTAGGTGCGGGAAAATCCCTTGGCCTTGCCCTTGCTGCAGCGCCAGAAGGCTTTGACCCCGCGCCGGTTCTCGGCTTGCTCCTTTCCCGTAACGCTCTGACGAAAGCTTTTCAATAATGACTGCCCTCCTCACTCTTTATGACCGTCTGACCGCCGCTTTGAACAAAATTGCAGGCCCCGCCCTGCCGACATTGGCACGGTTCGTCTTTGCCGCTACATTGTTGATTTATTTCTGGAAATCGGCATCAACCAAGCTCGGGGATGGCGTATTTGGTTTCTTAAAACCCGGTATTGGCGCCTATGGTCAGATGTTCCCCAAAGCATTGGAAGCAGCCGGATATAACACATCTGAGCTGAGCTTTTTCCACTGGTTGATTGCGGTCGCGGGCACCTGGGCTGAATTCATTCTGCCGCTTTTGATTGTGATCGGGTTGTTCACCCGGTTGGCGTCATTGGGCATGATCGGGTTTGTGATCGTGCAATCCCTGACCGACCTATATGGTCATGGTGGTATCGAACATGCGGCCACCGTCGGGGCATGGTTTGACCGGTTGTCAGACGGTGCAATTCTAGATCAACGGGCGTTTTGGATGTTGGCATTGCTGACCTTGGTACTAAAAGGCGCAGGGCCATTATCCGTTGACAAAATCCTGTCAATACGACGCGCCTAAGCCAGCGATCAGACACAAAACGCCCGGTCCATGTGATCGGGCGTTTTGCGTTATATGACGTTGATAGATTTAGAAATGCGCCTTTGGTTCGTCAGGTTTTCCAGCCGCCAGCGCCAAAACCCCGCCCAAACCTGCAAAGCCAATCGGAAACATCGTTGCGACGTTAAACCCAAAGGCCGCATAAAACAGGGCCGCAGCCCCCAATAGCAAAATTCCGCCCCATAAGGCACGCGCTTTGGCCATTGCGCCACCGGCAATTGCCAACAATGGTGCAAAGAACGACGCCGCCCGTACCAAGGCCGGGTTTTCGAACATGAACAATTCGCCGACTTCGGCATGGGCGTTGGCCAATTCCGTCCAGCCATAGCCAAACAACCCCACCAACATGCCCAAAAGCCCAGCAATCAGGCCCAATGTCAAAGCTGCGTTTCGCATGATTTTTCTCCTGCTCTATGCGCTTTAGATAGGTGCATGACACAATTATCCAAGCAAGGCCGCCTGCACATCTTTGCCCCACCCCAGATATAATTGCCCGTTTATCTCGATCACGGGCCGTTTCATCAAGGTTGGATGATCTATCAGCAAATCCAAAACCGGGCGCGCACGTTCTGTTTCATCCAAGCCACGCCAAGTGGTTGATCGCGTATTCAAAATTGCGTCGCCAAATTCCACCTGAAATCTTGACAGATCCGCTGGCGAAACGCCATCGCTGCGCACATCGATCACTCGCAATTCATGCCCTGCACCCCGCAATGCTTTTTGTGCTTTGCGACATGTGTCACAGGTTTTTAGTCCATAAAACGTCATTTTTGGCCTCTTTGTCGCTTGATCACGCAGCATTTACAGAAAGTTTCCCGCCTCTACAAACTTGTCATTTGCCTTTTTCAATCCAGGCTTAGCCTAATGGAACCGGCCTTTGCGCCAAGTATCCAAGACCAATGACAGGAGACACCAAATGCCCCAAGGCACAGTAAAATGGTTTAACACCGCCAAAGGCTTTGGCTTTATTGCCCCACAAACGGGTGGCAACGATGTGTTTGTTCACATATCCGCCGTTGAACAGGCCGGCATGACAGATTTAAAAGACAATCAACCCATTGAATATGATCTGATTGACGGGCGGGATGGCCGGCAAATGGCCGGGAATCTGCGACGCCCCTAATCTGCGGTTCGTCCCCAATTATACCGTCAACGATTGGGCTGTTGCGTCAACAGCGCACGGATTTGTTTGGGGGTCAGCGGGAAAAGTGCGTTTGAGATGTGTTTTTGTTCCATAATCCCAATTTAGGGGCAGCTTTAGTGGCAAATCAGGGGAAATCAGCCGCGGTTTTCCCGCTTTGATTGTCTGTGCCGCGCCCTGAACCGGGCCACTTCCATGCTAAATGATGCCACCACAACCGTCTTTTTTCGCTGCAGACAAGGAATTTACGTGCGTTTTTTGCCGCTTTTTGAGGGTTCTGCAAAGCTGCGCGTTGACTTTTGCGGCTCATAACGGGACGTTGTGCAGAGCAGTTGACGCCAAAAAAATTTACAAGGGGCAGGACAATGATCCGCAACGTTTTCGTGGTAGCAAGCCTGACGGCGCTTATGGCCTGTGGTGACGGGCAACCGTTTGTTTTCACCGGGGCGGACGCAAATGGCGACGGCACCGACACAACCGATAATGGCATCCCAGAAGCCATTGGAAACAATGTCGAATTTGCATCCTTTAACCCAACAACTGGCGATTTCACAGTTCAGATCACATCGTTGGACAGCACCCCTAGCACCGTCACCTATACGCGTGCCGCATCCCTCGATGTGCCCGGCTACACCGCCTATTCCCAACAAGAAGACGTGTTGGACCGGTTCTTTGTCGCGATTGCGGCAGAATCCACAGACGGCACGTCAACCGGTATGGTCATCATCGATGGCGGCCAATTCAACAAATTTTTCGGCGGCGTATATTACGAACAAAACGGATCGTTTTCAGCCCCCAGCGCAGCCACGGGGCTGGTTTCATATGCAGGCGAATATGCCGGGCTAACCAATCTGTGGGTTGATGAAAGCCACGCCGACAACCTGACAATTTATGACCCCACCGACCCAACGTTTGCCGGAATTGACCCGCTTGATCTGGGTCGCCAGCCGGGGCGTGTGACCGGCACCGTGTTCATCAACGCTGATTTTACCGACAATACGGTCAATGGCAGCATCCGTGATCGGTTTCTGATCGAACATAATGCAATTTTGCCTGATGTTATTTTGACCCCAACTGTTGGAAATATTGACCCAACCACCGGGGCGTTTTCGGGAACCGTCGAAAACGAAGATCAGGACGGTATCGGCGATTATGCTGGTGTCTTTGGCGGCAGCGGGGCCACCTCTGTTTCGGGCGGCATTCATATTGAAAGCTACCTAGACGACTTTGATGCGGAACAGGAATATGGCGTGTTTGTATTGACGCAATGTGGCCAGCCCGGTGACGCCGCGATTTGTGATCTGGTTAATCCCTAAACATGCGTGATCGATTTTGGCGGGCGCTACATATTGCGCCGATTTGTTTGGCTTTGTTTGGTTCCGTTTCGCCCGCCCTATCGCAGACAACAACTGGCCAGCCCGGGTCATCGCCCACTCAGGTCGCGGTTTCTGGGCCTCAGCTGCGGGTTTTAGCGCAACAAGCTGTTTTGTCGGGGCGGTACCAATTGGCCTTGGATATGGCGGTGGCTTTGCTGGAATCGGATCCGCATGATCGCACGGCCCTGATTGTGATCGCTGCGGCCGCACCGCGCGCCGGTTATATTCGTGATGGATTTCGCGCCGCGACACAGGCCTATCGGGTTTCAGACACATCCGAACAAAAATACGAAGCCGCACGACTGGCTGCGCTGGCTGCATATAGCGAAGAGCGGTTCGCTGTCGCGCAGTTTTGGTTGCGCCGTGCGGCGGCCCATGCGCCATCCGAACAGCAAGCCGCTGAAAACGCACGCGATTTTGGCCGCATTCGGTCCCAAAACCCGCTAAGTGTTCAACTGCAATTTGGGGTCACGCCGTCGTCGAATTTAAACGGTGGGTCATCCGAGGCCGTGAACATTATCGAAGGCGTGCCCCTTGTAGGGAGCCTCAGCGGCGATGCGCAGGCCCTCTCTGGCTATGCAGCCACTGCAAATGTGTCGCTAAGATATCGATTGGATCGCTCTGAAAATGCGGCCACCTATGTGAATTCAAGACTTTACCGTCGTCAGGTTTGGCTGTCACAAGACGCCCAAGAATTGTCACCAGACAGTGAAAACGGCGATTTTGCCTCGACTTATGGTGAACTCGAATTGATGCATGTGCGCCGATCTGGTGACGGCATCCTGACCGGCGGACTTAGTTACGGTCAAAGCTGGTTTGGGGGCGAACAGCAATTCAGCTTTGTGCGGATGCGGGCCCAGCGCCAGACGCCGTTGGAAAATGAACGATTTTCCTTGTCTTATGGGGGGTCATACGAGTTGCGGTGGGCCCCGGACCAAGACGGGGTGTATTCTCAGACGACAAAACTGGATGTCAGTCTGGGCCACCAAACAGAGGCAGGCCAACATCTAAGCTATGGTTTGTTTCTGCAAAATGTCGACGCAACAAACAGCAATGCCGATGCCCGCTCTTATCGCGCTCAGATCAGCTATGCCCCGGCTCAGAATGTTGGACCGGCCCAAATGCGCTTTAGTCTTGGGCATGAATGGCTGCACTTTGACGATTATGCCGTTGGTTTTATCGCGGTGCCCGGTGGGCGATTAGACAAACGGTTATATGGCTCTGCCGAATTCATGTTTACGGATTATGATTACGCGGGATTTGCCCCCGTCATCACCATTGCCGCCAGCCAATCCGACAGCAATGTCAGCCGATTTGAACGGTCTGAATTTTCAGTTGGTTTAAGTTTCCGCAGCACATTCTAACTCAAACATATTCCGCTGGTCATGCGGGCCGAAACCGCTAAACTTCTGTCAATTCCAACAGGAGAAACACAATGCCTTTGAAGTATTTACACACAATGGTGCGGGTCCAAGATCTGGCGAAATCAGTCGCGTTTTATGAGCTATTGGGCATGCGCGAAGTCAAGCGGTATGACAGTGAAGAAGGGCGATTCACGTTGCTGTATTTGGCAGCCGAAGGTGATGAAGACACCCCTCTGGAATTGACCCATAACTGGGATGGTGACGATGGTTTGCCATCCGATAGCCGCCATTTTGGTCATCTCGCCTATTCCTGTGAAAACATTTATGATCTGTGCCAGTTCTTACAAGATAATGGCGTGGTGATTAATCGTCCGCCACGTGATGGCCGCATGGCGTTTATCCGGTCGCCCGACAACATTTCGATCGAATTGTTGCAAGAAGGCGATGCGCTAGCGCCAGCAGAACCTTGGGTGAGTATGGAAAGTGTTGGCCATTGGTAAATTCCTGAACATTGCGGTGATGCTTGGCGCGTTCGCGGGTCAGGCGTCAGCGCAATGTCGCCAAGCGTTGGCATTGGGGCTCGATGTTTCTGGCTCCGTCGACGCACAAGAATACCGGATGCAATTGGACGGATTGCGGGCCGCCCTAAATGATCCCAAAGTTGTGCGCGCATTGATCGGGTCGTATGACCACCACGTTCGCTTGCTGGTTTATGAATGGAGCAGTGCTGATTTTCAGCGCATATTGGTTCCATGGACGCAAATGGAAACTCAGGCGGACCTTGCTCAGGTTTCTCGACAACTCAGCCAAACAACACGCCAATCTTCCGGGCCAAGCACGGCCCTTGGCTCTGCTATGAGCTTTGGCTTGAACGCCTTAACGCAACAATCGGAATGTTGGGGTCATACGCTTGATATTTCAGGTGATGGCATTTCAAATACCGGGCCACGCCCGCAGGATGTTTCCGATCAAAATGGACCTGACGGCGCCGTTGTGAATGGCCTAACCATCGGGGTCGCCATCCAAGACAATCTTCATATTCCACAAATCGGAGACCTCAATGCCTATTACCGTGCTTATGTCATCCGTGGGCCCAGCGCATTTGTGGAAACGGCCATCGGGTTTGAAGATTATCAAAATGCAATGACCCGCAAACTACTGCGGGAGTTGCAATCTATCGCGATTGGTGCGGGCCCACACCCCCACCACCCTGCAGGATAGACCCCGGCTAGGCCGGGTTAATAGATATATCGGATCTGATCCGTCCAATAGCGTTCGACGCGGCGTAGAGATGATGAAATCTCTTCGATGCCCATCTCATCCAGTACACCCTTGGCCTTTAGCCCTTCGGCGTGTCCTTCAAACAATGCGGTCACAATATCCCGGATATCGCGGCCTTTTTCCGTTAGTCGAACGCGCACTGATCGCCGGTCAATTTCGCAGCGCTGATGGTGCATATATCCAAGATCAACCAGCTTTTTCAGATTATAACTGACGTTTGAACCTTGATAATAACCGCGACTTTTTAGTTCGCCAGCGGTGACTTCATTGTCGCCAATATTGAACAATAACAACGCCTGAACTGCGTTAATTTCTAACACGTTCACCCGTTCAAATTCATCTTTGATCACGTCCAGCAACAGACGATGCAATCTTTCAACGAGCGTGAGCGCGTCAAGATAGCTGATCATGAAGCCTTTGTTCGACTGCCCGGCAGGCGGCATCTGGCTGTGAAGGCTCATTCGAAAACTCCGTTACATTTGTCTTGCCCCTTGATGACGCAAAAGAATCCAACAAAGCGTTAAGTGCGCGACTTTTTTTGGCAGTTCGTTCAAACTTGAATGATTTTATCCCGATGACAGCCCGGCAACGATCCCGTGTTTTCCATCACGAATCCGTCCAATCAGCACTGAATATTGGGCCGGAAAATCCAATTGTCCTGACACCCATGGATAAAGGTCCTGATCGTTTTCGGCCAGAAACTTTTCATACAGATCAAGCTCTTGATCATTCATACCGGCCAATTCAGCATCCGCAAAACTTTGCAGGATCAAATCCATTTCTTTGATCCCGCGTCTGATCGAACGCATATATAAACGTTTGATCCGGATATCTCGCGTTTCACTCATCCGGTTTGTTCCAATGCGGTGCGCAAACGTTTTTCAAGCAGGCCCAATCGCGTCGTTAGCGTCGCGGATTGCGTGCGCAACACCCGAATTTCGGATAAAATTGCGGTCATATCTTCGGGAATCTCGGCCAATGTGCCCGGTGGATCCACACCTTCGCCCTGCCCTGTCAGCAGCCACGTCAGGCTCACACCCAGCAATCCTGACAGCATCGATAGCTTGTTGGCGCGCGGTTCGGCCAGGTCTTCTTCCCAGTTGCGCAATGTGCTCAGCTTGACGCCCAGCCGTTTTGACAGTGTTTTCTGCTCCATGCCCGCATCTTCGCGCGCGCCTGCCAATCTGTCACCAAAGGTCGCATGTTGTTCACTGAACCAGTCTTCGCTGCTCATGTTGGCCTCATATCTCTTGATCCCTAATATATGCCATCGTATGACACATTGCTGTCAATCATACCACCGGAGGCCCTGATGTCCTTTCTGTCCGCGACACTGAACCGCGTTAAACCGTCTCCGACGATTGCGGTTACCAATAAGGCCCAGGAATTAAAGGCCGCTGGTCATGACATTATCGGATTGGGCGCCGGCGAGCCGGATTTTGACACGCCCCAAAACATCAAAGATGCGGCCAAGGCTGCCATTGATGCAGGACGCACCAAATACACGGCTGTGGATGGCATTGCCGAACTGAAATCCGCGATTGTTACTAAGCTGAAACGCGACAATGATCTGGACTATTCCCCCGCGCAGGTATCCGTATCGGGCGGCGGTAAACAGGTTCTGTTCAACGCGTTGCTGGCCACCCTGAATGAAGGCGACGAAGTCATCATCCCAGCCCCCTATTGGGTCAGCTACCCCGATATGGTGGTGTTGTGCGGCGGCACGCCGGTGATCGCCCAAGCGTCCCTGCAAACTGGATTCAAACTGACGGCAGATCAGCTTGAGGCCGCCATTACGCCCAATACCAAATGGCTGATCTTTAATTCCCCGAGCAATCCGACCGGTGCGGGCTATAGCTGGGATGAGCTAAAAGAGCTGACCGATGTGTTGATGCGTCACCCGCATGTCTGGGTGATGACGGATGATATGTACGAACATCTGGCCTATGGCGATTTTGAATTCTGCACCCCGGCTCAGGTTGAGCCGCGCCTTTATGACCGCACTTTGACCATCAATGGCGTGTCCAAAGCCTATGCCATGACCGGTTGGCGCATCGGTTATGCGGCTGGACCTGTGGAATTGATCACCGCCATGCGCAAGGTACAGTCCCAATCCACATCCAATCCGTGTTCCGTTAGCCAATGGGCCGCGGTTGAGGCGCTAAACGGCCCTCAGGATTTTCTGGCCAGCAACAATGACGTGTTTAAACGCCGCCGCGATCTGGTGGTGGATATGCTGAACGCATCCGAGGGCATTCAATGCCCCACCCCGGATGGCGCGTTTTATGTCTATCCGTCCATCGCCGGGTTGATCGGTAAAACCAGCGCAGGCGGTACGGTGATCAAAGACGACGAAGCCTTTGCCACCGCATTGCTAGAAGAAACCGGCGTCGCCGTTGTGTTTGGTGCAGCCTTTGGCCTATCGCCGAATTTCCGCGTTAGCTATGCAACCTCAGACGATGCCCTAAAAGAAGCCTGCAGTCGTATTCAGGGGTTTTGTTCCAAGCTGGCATAACATTCAAAAACCCAATTACGTTCATAGGTCAAATTTGTGGCAAACAAAGCAGTCGATATTTGCAACCTATTCAACCTGTTCTGAGCTTTGAACTCTTGCATCAACAGGGAAGTCATACGCGCGCTCTATGACGTCAAACAATCTTGGCCTTAATACGGGGGCTACAGTCTGATAAGATAGCCCACAATGATAAGGTGTTTCGTGTTGATCGAATGCGGGCCCATTCCATCTTTGGGTTACAGGGGTTTGAGCATGGTGAATGTCTCTTAACGCTGAGGAAAGCGCATTAATCGTATCCGGCTCAATCAACGATGTCCTGATTTTTTGCCAATGTGCTTTCACCAACTCGAAATCAGTGCCATTCGCGCAGTACAATAAGTACTCATGGGAAGCTTCAACCAATAAATCTGCAGGCTTTAAAACCGGTGTAATTTCTAAGAATGACCAGACAAAGACTGAAGGTCGGTGTAAAAAAACAATCGTGCGGCCTGAAAATCCACCAGGGGGGCCAAGGTTTTCGCCAGTTTCAATGCGACCTTCATACGCTGTAGGAACCTCGATGATCGTATTGACAAGCGTACTTCCTCGCAGTTTTAAAGCAAAATCTAAGGTGAGCTTGCTGTTGTAAAACTCACAAAACTCACATTCAAAGCCTTCGAAAGGGTCCTGAAATGAGGTCTGAAAAGCAAAATGTGGTTCGCGATAGCTATGTAACCCAACCCTTGCGTCATTTACCCTCCATTCAAATCCGCTGACGCCGCGCAAATTTGGTGTCAAAGTGAAGCCGCTGATACGAAGATTGTTGAGAATTGAGTTTTCAAAGTTAATCGCGTCGAGAGAAACCGAATTAAAATCCAATCTATTGAGCTCGGAAATGCGTTGATGAAATTGACGCTCATCGATGTTGGCAACGTCACTGAAAACGGGTGGCTGCACACAAACCCCGTTCCTATAAAGCCCTATAGCCGCACAAGAAAAATCTGTTTGCGAAAAACTCTGCCCAGCCAAAATAAGTGTGTTGCGAGCGTTCCCTTTACCAATGTCTCCACCGATAGGTCTCAGCAACACATCCCACGCCGTCGCAATTTGCGCCAATTTGCGAAATTCGGCTTCTTCGGCACGCGCGGCGCGTTCTTCGGCGCGGATGGTGTATTCGCTCCAGAACCCCACCAACGTAGCTAAAATCAACCAGATCCCTGCCACAGCCGCCAGACGGGTACCCCAGGACGTTTCCATCCATGTCACCAAACGATGCGCACGGGTTTCTGTTGGGATCATCGTTTTAGACGCTTGGTCAGGAAGGGATTTGATCAACTGATCGATTTTGTCTTCCAACCGGGTGATGTTATCAGCATGGGGTCGCTGAACCGGCTGTTTTGGGCCGATAAAATCGTTTTTCTCTGGCACTTGGCTCAATATAAGGTCTTTCAATTGCGTTGCTTGTCATACTCTTTCCGGGTTCCATTAAAAAGTAAACAAATGCGCGCATCGCGCCTCTCTATGGGCTTTGACAGGGCGCGGGGCGCATAATAGGCTGACGTCAAAGAATATGAGGCGCTGACCCTTGGCAGATCTACCAGATTACTATTTTCGCGTGCGTGAAAACGGCGCTGTTGTGTTTCGTGTTGATACTGAAAACCGGCAGCGGCGGATCGAAATGGATCAAATCGCGGTGGTGCATGTCAAAAAGGGTGAAATCAAACCCCAAGGCGACCGCCAGCTGACGGATCAGGATATTGAGACGATCCAAAACTGGCTAACCGAACGCACCGCCCTTTTGGCGCAGCGTGATATCGACGACATTCACCGCGCGGTCGACTACATGAACATCACCACTCAGTGGGTGCAATCCAACGCCACGGATGCGCAGCTAGAGGATGTGACGGATGCGTTGTTGCTGGCCATGCATGACCTGCGATCTGTGCTGGTGCGCAAAAAGGCAGATCGCCTGATGAAAGCCAATGGCGACTAAATCGAAGGGATGCAGGGGTTGCGCCATCGGTGAATATCCCCCATGTGACCCACATCACGCCGTTCACAGCAAGAGACGCCCATGCCCAATCCTTTGATTTCCTGGTTCAACCGGGCCGAGCGTAATTTCCGCCATTCCTTTGGCAAGGATATTTCCACCCCGCGCGAACGGCGGCGTTCCATGCGACATTACAACTGGCTGGATCACGCGATTTTGCGGGTCTGGTGGCGCAATTTCCATGAGGTGGCGCCGGGCGTTTATCGATCCAACCACCCAACCCATAAACGGTTTGTGGAATATGCGGATATGGGCATCACCCATATTCTGAACCTGCGCGGCGAAGACAAATACGCCCATTATCTGTTCGAAGTTGAAAGCTGCGACATGTTGGGGCTGACGCTGGTCGATCACAAATTATACGCCACCAAAGCTCCTGATGCCCAAAAGGTGTTGGAGCTGATTGATCTGCTGCGCGACACGCCTCGCCCCTATCTGATCCATTGTAAATCAGGTGCAGATCGCACCGGGCTGGCTGCGGTACTGGTGTTATACCTCCTAGAAGGCGAACCCCTAGAAACAGCGCTGAAACAGCTGGATGGCAAATTCATGCATGCGCGCAAATCCAAGGCGGGGGTTTTGGACTATTTCTTTGAGGTTTACCGCGCCCGCACCGAACGCGACACGATTGCGTTCACGGATTGGCTGAAAACCGAATATGATCAGGCTCAGTTGCAAAAGGATTTTGACCAGCTGCGCGCCAACAAAGAATGGCGTTAAACGCTGATCTTTACCGCCTGTATCCAGAACCGCCAATTCAATAGCAAACAGGCCATCGACAGCCCGACAACCAGCCCGGCCCAGACGCCAACCCCACCAAAATCAAAAACAAATCCCAGCAAATAAGACGTGGCCATCCCAACACCCCAATAGCTGAACGCCGCAAGGTACATCGGAATCCGCGTATCCTGAACGCCGCGCAGCAACCCCAGTGCAATCACCTGCATCGCGTCGACAAACTGAAAAATCGCCGCCATGAACACCAATGCCACGCCCATGACAATGATCTGATCACGCGCAGGATCGGCAGGATCAATAAAGGCTGCGACCAATTCCTTTGGATAGATAAAAAAGAGCGCGATCCCGAGCGCGGCAATCACCGCAGAAATCGCAAAAGCGGTTTTGCCCGCCACACGCAACCCCGCTTCGTCATGGCGCCCCAGACATCGCCCGGCCCGCACGGTCACCGCTTGGGATAATCCCAGATGCACCACAAACACCGCCGACGCCAATTGCAGCGCCACCCCATGCGCGGCCAATTCCAGCGTGCCCAGCCATCCCATCATGATCGACGCTGCGGCAAACAGGCCGACTTCGGCCAGAACGGTCAGACCAATCGGCAGCCCAACCTGAAACACACTTTTTAGGGCGGGGCCATCAATGCGCCACAGACGTGTAAACAGGGCATATTCCGGCGTGACCCGGATCACATAGATGACCAACACAATGATTGACGCAAAAACCAGCGTAACCGACGCAATCGCCGCCCCTTGCAGGCCCAGCTCTGGCGCGCCCCAATTGCCGAAAATCAGCGCATAATTCAGAAAGACGTTCAAAACCGCCGTCCCAACCGTCACCCAAAGGATAACCTGCGTCCGTTCCAGCGCGGACAAAAACGACCGCAACACCTGTACCACTAGACCCAAGGCCAATTGCCACCCGGCGATGCGCAGATAAAGCTGCCCCAGCTCGGCGATTTCAGGTTCTTGGCCGATGGCCAGAAAAATGGGTTCCGACCAAATCAGCGGCACCATGAACAGCAATCCATAGGCCACTGACGCCCACATCCCCATCCGGGTTAACCGGCGCACACGCTGGGTATCACCGGCTTCGACCGCTTCGGCGACCATCGGCATAACCGCAAAGGCAAACCCGCCCCCCAGCAAAAACAGCACAAAGTAAAAACTGCCCGCCAAGGTCACGGCCGCCAACGCCGACACATCATACCAGCCCAACATCACCGCATCGGTCAGCCCGATGGCAAATTGCGCCAGATTGCTGCCGATCAACGGGATCCCAAGTGTCAGTAATTTGCGGGCTTCGGTGCGGTATATAACGAAACTATTCATCCCTGATGCTTACGCGCGGGTTTGGCTTCGGTCTAGATAAATTTGTCAGCAGACAGACCCCAAATTGTAACGTTACAATTCCCGAAATTAACCGGAGCCCACAATGTCCCTGATCCAAGACACACAATCCTTTTTACGCGATTTGTCTCAGAGCAATAGCCGCGATTGGTTTCTCGCCCATAAATCACATTATGAGTCACATCTTAAAACCCCGGCTCTGGTTTTGCTGGATCAACTGTCGGCGGATTTGGAGCGGCTATGCGATACCAAGGTGACGCCAAAACTGTTCCGCCCTCATCGCGATGTGCGTTTTTCCAAGGACAAGACCCCCTATCACACCCATCTTCATATGTTGTGGGCCCTGCAATCCGGCCCCAAACCGGCGTTTTTCTTTGGTATTTCCCCCGATGATGTCACGGTGGGTGGCGGGATGATGGGGTTTGACAAAACCCAGCTCACGGATTGGCGCGCTGAAATTGACCAAAACGGCCAGTCCTGGGCCGACATGATTGCCCCCATGTTAAACGACGGCTGGCGGCAACATGATCCCGACCTAAAACGTGTCCCCGCCCCCTTTGACAAGGATCACCCGCAGGGCGACTTGCTGCGCCGAAAATCACTGACCCTCTGGAAATCCGCGCGTGATCTGGATGATCTGTTGCCCTCTTTCACAGAGCTGAACCCGGTCCTGCAAAAACTGGTTCACCTCTGATGCACCTATGTCCTTTGGTGGGTTCAAATCCGCAATCCCCCGGCCTTTCCGCTGGCCTTTCCGCTGGCCTTTCCCTTGGCCGCCCCTGACGGGTCCCCATGGAATTATCCACAGAAATCGGCACGTTTCCCCGGTGATATTGCCACATTTAGGCGGCTCAATCTTGCCCCCACCCCACATCTGGGCATAATGTGACCAACCAAACACAAAGAGCAGCGCAACATGCCCGACGATCTTCTCTCCGGTACTGGTCCGGACGACTATGATGCTTCTTCGATCGAAGTCCTTGAGGGACTGGAACCGGTGCGTCAACGCCCGGGCATGTATATTGGCGGCACGGATGAACGCGCGCTGCACCATATGGTTGCCGAAATCCTCGACAATTCCATGGACGAAGCGGTGGCCGGTCATGCCAACCGGATCGAAGTGACGCTGCACGCGGATTATTCCGTCACCATCACCGATAATGGCCGCGGCATTCCGATCGATCCGCATCCGAAATTCCCGGATAAATCCGCCCTCGAAGTGATCCTATGTACCCTGCATGCTGGCGGTAAATTTTCGGGCAAAGCCTATCAAACCTCTGGCGGTTTGCACGGGGTTGGCTCGTCGGTGGTGAACGCGCTGTCGGACATCATGAAGGTGCAGGTTGCCAAAAACAAAGAGCTTTATGAGCAAAGCTTTAGCCGTGGTATCCCGCAAGGCCCGGTCGAAAAAATCGGCGCGGCCCCCAATCGGCGCGGCACAGCGGTGACATTTCACGCGGATGAACAGATTTTTGGAAAACACCGGTTCAAACCCAAACGACTGATGACCTTGGCCCGCTCCAAGGCCTATCTGTTTTCCGGGGTCGAAATCCGCTGGAAATCCGAAATCGACGATGGCGACACTCCGGTTGAAGCCGTGTTCCATTTCCCCGGTGGCCTGTCGGATTACCTGTCAGAAACACTAGGAAAGTCAACTGTTTACGCCGATGTTCCGTTCGCGGGCAAAGTCGAATTTGCCGATAAATTCAACGAACCGGGCTATGTGGAATGGGCGATCAACTGGACCCCGACCCGCGACGGGTTCATCCAATCCTATTGTAACACCGTCCCCACCCCCGAAGGCGGCACACATGTCACCGGGTTCTGGAACGCGATCATCAAAGGCATCAAAGCCTACGGCGAATTGATCGGCAATAAAAAGGCAGCTCAGATCAACCGCGACGACCTGTTGGTCGGTGGCTGCGCGCTGGTGTCCTGTTTCATCGCCGATCCGGCCTTTGTCGGGCAAACCAAGGACCGCCTGTCATCAGAATCCGCCAATAAAATGGTGGAAAATTCGGTGCGCGACCATTTTGACAATTGGCTGGCCGCCGATACCAAATCCGCAGGTGCGATCCTTGATTTCCTTGTTCTACGTGCCGAAGAACGCCTGCGTCGCAAGCAAGAAAAAGAAACCCAACGCAAAACCGCGACCAAAAAACTGCGCCTGCCGGGCAAACTGACCGATTGCACCAATAAGGACCGCACCGGCACCGAATTGTTCATCGTCGAGGGCGACAGCGCGGGCGGGTCCGGCAAAGGCGCACGGGATCGCAAAACACAGGCTTTGTTGCCGCTCAAAGGTAAAATCCTGAACGTTCTGGGCGCCGCGTCGTCCAAACTGGGCTCAAACGCTGAAATCAACGACCTGTGCGAAGCGCTGGGGGTCGGCATGGGCACGCGGTTCAACGTCGAAGACCTGCGTTATGAGAAAATCATCATCATGACCGATGCGGATGTGGACGGCGCCCATATCGCGGCGTTGTTGATGACGTTCTTCTTTACGCAAATGCGCCCCCTGATCGACCAAGGTCACCTATATTTGGCCTGTCCACCGCTATATCGTCTGACGCAGGGGCCAAAACGGGTCTATGTGGCCACCGATGCGGAAAAAGACGCCCTGATGGACAAAGGTCTGGGCGGAAAAGGAAAAATCGACGTTCAACGGTTCAAAGGTCTGGGTGAAATGGACGCCAAGGACCTGAAAGAAACCACAATGGACCCCAATACCCGCCAATTGATCCGCGTCACCATCGACGAAGACGAACCCGGCGAAACCGGCGATCTGGTCGAACGTCTGATGGGCAAAAAACCCGAGCTGCGGTTCCAATACATCCAAGAAAACGCGCGGTTTGTTGAAGAGTTGGATGTTTAATTATTTCAAAGGTAATCTTATGAAAAAGCTAGTATTGATCCTACTTTCCTTGGCGCTGGCGGCTTGTAGCCCCCAATTAACGCTGATGAGCCGAACTACAGGAAACATGGGGACTGGCGTTGTAGAAAATGCAGCTCTAGGAAACTCGGGTACACTAACAGTCTCCTTTAGTGATGAGATATACACAGGAACATGGACCACAGTTCAAAACCCGGGCAGCTATAGCTTTGGAATGATAAATGTTTCTGATTACTCCAATGGTGGAGGATTTGGGAATTTCAACGCGTATTCAATGTCTGACAGTGGTTTTGGGACCGCGTTATTAAGCTCCAACAAAGGGCGTTCGATGCGATGTGAATTTGAATATAACTCAATGAGCATGACTGCCGTTGGTATTTGTAAAATCAATCAAACAAATGAAATTTTCGATTTACAAGCCGCTTAGGTATACAAAACTAACCGATCATAGAATTTGGCCAACTAAGTTGGGGGGAACATAAAAATCATCCTCAACTTAATCAGCTTCTTTTGTTGATATTAATTGGCCTCAGACTATCTTACCTGAATGCGCATCCTCCTTCCCTTCTTCTTCCTCCTCACCGCCTGTGGTCGCGTGCTTACACCGACGGAAATACAGCTCGCTGAGGAACTCTTTGGCCCGTCTTTGGATGTCGAACAGGTGCGGTTTCACGACAATGCCCCGATCGGTCTGATCACGCGCACCTATCCGGTTCGGCCGCGCACCACGTGTCAGGAACTCATTCAGCCCCCCGCCACGGGGCCCACTTTGCAGGGGCGCACCGCCGGGGTGACGTTGTGGAACCATGTTCATGCCCGCGAAGCGTGGTTTCTGGACGATTACGCCGCCGATTACCCTGATCAGTTCAATATCGTTGCGGCAATGTTTTTTGCCCATGAGCTGACCCATGTCTGGCAATGGCAAAATCGTCAGCATACTGGGTTCACCCCATCACGCGCTGCGTGGGAACATACCCAATTGGCCGATCCGTATCTGTTTGATCCTGATACCGAAGTATCGTTTTTGGATTACGGCTATGAGCAGCAAGGCGCGCTGGTCGAAGAGTTTGTGTGCTGTGCAACGCTTGATCCGCAGGGCGCACGCACCGGCCGTCTGCGCGCGCTATTGGCAGACGCCCTGCCCCCGGATGCGGCGGGTGGAACGCGGATGGGGTCCGCGATCAGCATGGGTCAGCTCAGCGCTGTGATTGGCCGCACGGATATATGGCTGCCTTGGGATGGGGCCGACATTGACGGGATCTGCAATCAGTCCTGAATCGTTTCTAAATAGGCGACCAAATCCACCACTGGGCGGGATGTCAGGATCGGCTGGCCGGTTTCAGCTTTGATGGCGGCGTCTTGTCCGTCGAACAATTCGCCCCAGATGGGCATCGGGCTGCCATGGGACACCAATGGGTCCCGCCCATCAATGCGATACACCACGCGCGCGGTCGGAAACGTATCGTCATTGCGCGATCTGAGGCTGGTCAGATCTGATGGCTGAACCATCAGCGCCCCGGCCATGGGGCCGTTCCCCGCGGCATCACGCCCGTGACAAACCGCACATTGCTGCGCAAACAGGGCCGCCCCTGCCGCCGCATCCCCATTGGATTGTTCGGCCCATGCAGGGGACAAAATCAAAGCGCTCATTCCTGTCAGGATATATCGAAACATCGCGTTCTCCTTTTGGCTCGAAATATCGGGTCGCTTAGCGCTGGATAGATTCCAGATATAACGACAATGCCAACAGACGCGCAGGTATCGGAGTGCCCACCCCGTCTTGTTCCACATTGATGGTTGGGCCCATATCCCCGGCCCCAAATTCAGGCATCGCCGCGCTGAAATGGTCCCCACGTGCATAGCCGTCGATCACATTCATCACATATCCCGCCGGGTACATGCCGCCATGTCGCTCTGACAAGCGTGTTAAATCCGGAGGTGTAATAATCAGAGCACCGCCAAAGCTGCCTGACCCCATCGCATCCAGCCCATGGCACGATGCGCAATCTTCGCGAAATGCAATGGCGCCGGATTCTGGGGATGGATCATCCAAGTTTTGCACACAGCCCGCCAATGCGATGCAACCGAGTAGGATTGATACTGTTTTCATGTTCATGCCCTCACTTTCCTCAATTATCGCGCAATTAGTGGTGCAGCGCCTTGATTTACCTCATGTCCGCGATAGGTTGATCCCCGACAAACCGGGTGGAGATAAATATGACCAATCAGGCGTTATTGATGTTGGCAGCAGGGATCGGCGTGCCGATTTTGGCGGCCTTGAACGCAGCGCTTGGACGGATCATTGGATCGCCTTCGGCCGCAGCGATGGTGCTGTTTTTTATCGCGTTTTTGGTGGCAATTGCCGCGGTGATTGTCACGGGAACCGACGCGATCAGCAAACTCAGCGCGGCGCCAAAACATCTGTTTCTCGGCGGTTTGTTGATTGCATTCTATTTGTTGTCGATCACATATGTCGCGCCCAGCTTTGGCATTGGAAACGCGGTGTTTTTTGTGTTGATCGGCCAGTTGATTTCGTCTGCGGCCATTGACCATTTCGGGTTGTTTATGGCGCAATCGACCCCGCTGAACTGGACCCGTGCAGCCGGGATTGCGGTGATGGCTGTGGGTGTTTTGATCACCCAACGGGCATAGGTCTAGGTCACAATCGATCCGGTTTCCAGGCGAACAATGCGGTCCATCCGGGCGGCCAATTCCATGTTATGGGTGGCGATCAATGCAGACATGCCCGTGCCACGTACCAAATCCATCAATGCCCCAAACACCACATCCGACGTGCCCGGATCAAGGTTGCCCGTGGGTTCATCCGCCAACAGCAAATCCGGCTCATTGGCCAATGCGCGACAAAATGCGACGCGCTGTTGTTCGCCCCCTGACAGGGCGGCTGGACGATGGTTTGCGCGGTCTGACACCCCGACATTTTCCAACAAAGACTGGGCGCGCGTTTCGGCAACTTTCGCGGCGATCCCATTGGCCAGCTGCGGCAAAACGATGTTTTCGAGCGCCGTAAATTCAGGCAACAAATGGTGGAATTGATAGACAAAGCCCACCTGCCCGCGCCGCGCGGCGGTGCGTTTGCGATCGCTAAGATCGGTCATGTCGCGCCCATCAATCACCACCCGCCCCTGATCCGGCACATCCAGCAATCCCGCAATGTGCAACAGCGTGGATTTACCCGCCCCAGATGGGGCCACCAGCGCCACCACTTCGCCCCGACCTATGGTCAGGTCAACGCCGTTCAGCACCTGAACTTCGCCGGGTTTACCGTGATTATATCCTTTGCGCAGGCCGGTCAGTTCCAGAACATTACTCATAACGCAGCGCCTCTACGGGGTTCATCCGCGCCGCACGTCGGGCCGGGAAAATGGTAATGATCCAGCTCAGCCCAAGGCTGAGCGTTGTGGCGGAAATCACATCGGACATTTGCAATTTGGCGGGCAAATTATAGATGCCGCGAATGGATGGATCCCAGACGCCGCCGCCGCCCAGCCAATTCACAAGGCTGAAAATCGGATCGATATTGATCACAAACAAACAGCCCAACAAAACACCCAGCAAGGTCCCCAACGTGCCGATCCCCGCGCCGCAGATGAAAAATATCCGCAAAATCGACCCTTCTGACAGGCCCATTGTGCGCAGGATTCCAATGTCGCGGCCCTTGTTTTTAACCAGCATAATCAGGCCGGAAATGATGTTCATCGACGCAATCAGAACGAGGATCGACATGATCACAAACATCACGTTGTCTTCGATTGTTAAGGCCCGCAGGAATGCGCCAGACCGGTCCCGCCATGTCCATGGGATCACGCGTGGCCCGCCGATCATCACGATTTCAGGCACCAAATCATTCACCGCATCCGGATCCTCAACCATCAATTCGATCTGATCGACGGCCCCGTCCCGGTTAAAGAAATTCTGCGCCTCGGCGAGGGGCAGATAGGCGCGAATTCGGTCGATATCGTACCGCCCAGCGGTAAAGATATAGACGACTTCGTAGGTGTTAACGCGCGGTGATGTGCCAAATGCCGTGCGCACGCCATTGGGGGAAATGATTTTGATCCGGTCGCCGACGACCAGCCCCAGCTCAATCGCCAGACCAGACCCAATCGCGATGCCTTCGTTAAAGCGGGCGATGTCACCGCGGGCATTTTCGGGGCTCGCGATCCGGGGAATGGCCATCAGATCGTCCAGCGTGATCCCATAAAGGTCGACCGCGCCATTTGCGTTACGAAAATTGCCCATGACCTGACCACGTACCAACGGGGCAGCGCGGGTAATGCCATCAATCGCCCGCAAATCCTGCGCCAGAACATCATAGTCCCGGATCAAATCATCGAGCTGGCCGTGTTCGGTCATCTGATTGGAATAATGCACCTCAACATGGGCATTTGCGCCCAGGATTGTATCGACAAATTCCGCCCGAAATCCGGCACGCACGGACAATGTTGCGATCAGGGCAAACACCGCCAATGTGATGCCAATCAGGCTGATCCATGTCATGACCGACACGCCGCCTTCGGCACGTTTGGCCCGAATATACCGCCATGCGATCATCCATTCGAAACGGGAAAATGGGGCGGTTCTACCTTGGGCCATGAGGATCGTCCAAATTGTTTCAAAGCCGTATACATTGCCAAACCGGTGCTGCCAATTCCAGCGGTTCAGATAACGGCGATTTGGGCGGAAAAACCCTAATAGCAAGGCAGTGGCGCAAATGCGTCCACGCATTCAGGCATCTAGGGGTCCAGTTTGGCAATGGCAGGTCGCAGGTAGAAAAACGGAACCAAGATCATCCGTGACTGGCCGTCACAATTCTGCATCGCGCCCAGCCCTGTCAGGCAGGCGCACGCGCGCGGCGCCGAAATGGCCACAACAAAAATGTCAGGCATAGGCCCAAAACCGTCGAGCCTGCGATAAACCCAGCCCCGGCTGCAACTGCGCCCGGCAGGTTGATCGGCATGGCCGGCACAAAATCATCCCACGTCCCGGTCAGCGTTTCAGCATCCGAAATTCGATGCGGCATCATCATCCGCTGCATCGGGCTGGCGGATTGCAAATGCGTAAAATGCGCGGTCAGCACTTCGTGGCGTAGAAACGTGCGCTGCATATCTGAACGGCGATCGTCCAGAAACTGCGTGCCCTGCATTTGATCCAAGGCCTCAGACCGGGTCAGCCCAGACCTCAACGCAGAGGCATCAAAATCCTCAACCACTTGGGACAGGGCATCAATTTGCCCCGCCAAACGCTGGGTGTATTGCTGTGAAAATTCAGGATATTGCGACAGGCCAGCCGCACCAGCCAGCCCCCCAATGAAGGAAAGCACCTTTAACATACCCGAGCCTCAATATTGTTTTTTTGTATTTTGCGGCGCGCGCTGGGATCGGTCAAGGCCCCCAAAACGCCAAAAGGCGAATCACATGACCCGCCTTTTGCCTTTATATCGACGATATCAAAGCCCCGTGACGCGGTGCTTTGCATAAATTTGCGAAATCTTTTCAACGGCTTGCGCGTCGGGCATTTCTTCGCTTTCGCCTGTGCGGCGGCAGGTCAGTTCCACCACGCCGTTTTTCAATCCGCGTGGCCCAACGGTGATCCGCCACGGCAGTCCAATCAGGTCCATATCGGCAAATTTGGCCCCGGCCCCTGTGTCGCGATCATCATAAAGCGGGTCCAGCCCGATGGCTTTGAACGAGTCATAAAGCGCATCACAAGCTTCGGTGCAGGCTTCGTCCTTGGCGCGCATATTCAGGATGCCGACGTGGAACGGCGTGACACCTTCGGGCCAAATGATGCCTTTGTCGTCATGGCTGGCCTCGATGATGGCGCCCAACAGGCGGCTGACGCCGATCCCGTGTGACCCCATATGCACCGGCACTTTGTTGCCTTCGCTGTCTTGGACGGACGCGCCCATGCTTTCGGAATATTGCGTACCAAAATAGAAAATCTGCCCCACTTCGATGCCGCGCGCCACCCGTTGGCGATCTTCGGGCACCTTGGCGAATTCATCGGCCTCGTGGGTTTCGTCCGTGCGGGCATAGCGCGATGTGAACTCTTCCAAAACGGCCTGACATTGTGCCACATCATCATAATCAATGGCCCGATCGCCAAATTTCAGATCGGTGATTTGGCTGTCATAGAACACTTCGGATTCACCGGTTTCCGCCAGCACCAGGAATTCATGGGTGTAATCCCCGCCAATCGGTCCGGAATCTGCGCGCATTGGGATCGCTTGCAGGCCCATACGTTCATAGGTCCGCAAATAGCTGACCAGATGACGGTTATAGGCGTGCAGCGCATCCTCTTTGGTCAGGTCAAAATTGTAGCCGTCTTTCATGAAAAATTCGCGGCCCCGCATCACTCCAAAACGAGGCCGGATTTCATCGCGGAATTTCCACTGGATTTGATACAAGGTCAGCGGCAAATCCTTGTAGGAATTCACATGCGCGCGAAACACGTCGGTGAACATTTCCTCGGCTGTGGGGGAAAACAGCATGTCACGACCGTGCCGATCCTGCATACGCAGCATTTCTTCGCCATAGCCGTCATACCGACCGCTTTCGCGCCATAAATCTGCGGATTGCAACGTGGGCATCAACATCGGCACGTGGCCGGCGCGAATTTGTTCTTCGTGCACGATGTTTTCCAGCTTGCGCAGCACCTTGAATCCCATGGGTAACCACGAATAGATCCCGGCGCTGGATTGTTTGATCATCCCGGCCCGCAGCATGTAGCGGTGGCTTACGATTTGGGCTTCCGAAGGGGTTTCCTTCATGGTCGGCAGGAAATAGCGGCTCAGGCGCATGATACTCTCGTGTGTTTGGCTGTTTGAACCGGGTCTATGCGATCCGCGCGGGTCAGGCAATGCATCCAACCCCAGCAGTCCCAAATCGATCAATCATATCGCGCCCGAATAGTCAGAGAAGCCCCAATGTCCAACCAAATAAAGGGCAAATTTTATCCGTTAAGCATCAGGAAACCCCGCCTACGTTAAGGTTCAACAGTGATTTTATGAGGGCAAGTGCAAATTACGGGCACAGGAGATAACATTATGTTTTGGAACCAAATTTCGGTCAAATTACCTCTCGCGATCGTGGGGATGTGTTTGGTAACACTTTTCTCAATGGGGATTGTCGCAAAATTTGCTGCCCAAGAAATTTTACATCATCAGGCGGAAATTCGGCTGAGTGAGCTGCGTGATGCCCATGCAGAAACATTTTTATCTTCACTTCAAGCTCATCAAACAATGACGCAATCATTGGCAATGTCACCATCGACTCGTCAGGCGATCACCAAGTTTGTCGGCGCATGGGAGGCGTTGCCGGGGGATAAAACCGCTGAACTGACTGACCGCTATATCACCCAGAACCCGCATCCTGCCGGCGAACGGCATGCGTTGGATATGGCGTCAGGTCGGGATGGATATAATCGGGCCCATCGGGATGTACATCCCTATTTTCGCGAAGTTTCTGAGCGCAATCATTTTGTTGATCTAATGATTGTGGATACAGAAGGAAACATCATCTATTCGGTCCAGAAAAATCCATCCTTTGCACAAAACATATCCGCGGACCGAGGTGATTTTCCCGCGTTAGAACGTACCTATCAGCGCATCGCGATTGATTACGCGATTGACCAGGACGTTCAGGCGGATAGCCCAACTACATTGGCAAATTCCGCACCTTTGGCTGAGGATGAACTCAACACACCCTTTGTGTTTGAGGATTTTACCCAATCCGATCAGGACATGGCGCCATATTCCGCCTATATGGCGGCGCCGATTTTAGCTCGAAATGGCAGTTTTCTTGGGGTGGTGATCGTTCAGTTATCAACACAATCCATCAATGAATTGGCAGGACATTCATCAGATGCCGATGACCAACATGCAGAAGTGTTTGATGTTTTTGGGCCGGACGGGCTCTCTCGTCTTCACAATGGGCGCGAACATCATCATGAAGAAACAGAAGGTGCCCCACATTCTGAGGAACACAATCCCCCGACATCCGACACAGACAGCCACATTGACAATGAGGTGATAGATCCAAACGGTCCCTTAGGCTTGGCGATGGCGGGCGAAACCGGGCTATTGGATCACATCACTCAATCCGGAGAGGCCGTTTTATCTGCCTATACCTCAATCACGTTTCAGGGCGTTCAATGGGGGGTAATTTCAATGCAGGTAAATTCTGAGCTTTACGCCGATGCAATTGAATTCGAACGCAAACTCATCTTTGACGGTGCGATCCTGTTGGGTGTCGCTTGTTTGTTTGGGTTCTTCGTTGCCCGGCAACTCAGCGCGCCGGTCAAAATGATCAACCGTGCTATGCGCCAGGTCGCTGATGGAGATTTACAAACAGATGTACCCGCACAAAATCGTCGCGACGAAATTGGGGACATGTCTCGTGTTTTGGAAGAGTTCCGAATTTCTCTACAAACGGCCAATGAAAACGAAGCCGTTGCCCAAGCAGAACGGTTGCGAAACCAAGAAGCGCAGAACCTGGTTGTTGAAAACCTGCAGGTCGCTTTGCACAAACTGTCCGAACGGGTGCTGAACACAAGCATCAATTGCGAATTTGGGCCTGAATACGAAGTCCTGCGCAAAGATTTTAATTCAGCCGCACAGGTATTGAACGCCGCGATCGCAACCGCCAAGGCCAGCGCAAATTCGATCTCTGTTGGGGTTGTGGAAATCGCCAACGCATCAGAAGATCTGTCAAAGCGAACCGAAACCCAGGCACTTGCTATTGAAACGACGGCCGCGTCCGTCAAAACGCTAAATGAATCCGTTAGAAACACGGCGGATCAAGCGGGCAACGTCAATGAACTGGTCGATCAGACACGCAATCAGGCTGAAAACTCTGGTGTGGTTATGGCCCGTGCCGTTGATGCCATGCGTGAAATTGAACAATCGTCCACAAAAATTTCTGCGATCACAACTTTGATCGATGATATTTCGTTTCAAACCAACCTGTTGGCACTCAACGCCGCGGTCGAAGCCGCCCGCGCTGGCGAAGCCGGGCGTGGATTCTCTGTGGTTGCAAGCGAAGTGCGCGCCCTTGCTCAAAGAAGTGCGGAAGCGGCCAGCGACATCCATGAACTTATCTCAAACTCAGAAGAACAAATCACCAATGGTTCATCCTTGGTAGACCAAGCTGGGCTTGCGTTGCGAGAGATTCACGACAATGTGTCGGGGGTGGCCACCAAAGTGGGCGATATCGCGATTGCTGCCAAGGACCAAAGCAAAGCTTTGTCCGACATCAGCCTGACAATTGATGAAATCGACGGCGTCAATCAGACCAATGTTGCCATGTTTGAGGAAACCTCAGCCGCGACCCAATCTCTTAGCAAAGAAGTTGGCAGTCTGGAACTTGCGATGGAGCAGTTTGGCACAACCGAAGAGGATGAGGATTTCGTGGCTGATCGCAGCATTTCAGACCGGGACGCCGCCTGATCCCAGAATTGAAACGGCCAGAACGGTCGGCGAAAATCTGATCCAATTGCATTTCAATCTTTGAAAACCTCTTGCAGAAGTGCCATGTACGTTCTCAAAGGCACAGAGGTTGATCATGGCGTTACCGGTTCAAAAACAAATGCAATATTGGGGCATTGCCGCGGCAATCATTGTTCTGTTGCTGTGGGTTCTGGGGGATGTTTTGTTGCCCTTTATCTTAGGTGGGGCGATTGCCTATTGTTTGGACCCCATCGCAGATTGGTTTGAATCCAAAGGGTTAAGCCGTGCCATGTCTGTGGTTGTGATCTCTTTGATCGCTGTGATGGTCTTTGGTATTGCGTTTCTACTTGTCGTGCCGAGCCTCATCAGCCAAGCCTCTGAATTGATTGATGTTGCCCCCCAACTCTTTGAGAATTTGCGCACATTCTTGGGTCGACAATTTGCGGATTTGATCGAACGTTTTCCCCAATTGGCGGATGAAAATTCAACCATCAGCCAACAGCGCAGCGCAATTATCGAAGCCATCCAAGCCCGTGGCGGCGACTTTTTATCCGGTTTGCTCAGCTCTTTGTCTGGGATCGTGAACATCGTTCTGCTGATCGTGATTGTCCCAGTTGTGACCTTTTACCTGCTGCTGGATTGGGACCGGATGGTCGCGCAAATTGATGACATGCTCCCTCGGGACCATGCAGGCGTGATCCGCCAGTTGGCTTATGATTGTGACCGAACTCTGGCGGCATTCATTCGGGGCATGGGCACCGTTAGTCTGATTTTGGGCACCTATTACGCGATTGCATTGATGGCTGTCGGATTGAATTTCGGACTGGTTGTTGGCTTTATCGCCGGTTTGATCACGTTTATCCCCTACCTCGGATCGCTCATTGGTGGCGCTTTGGCGATTGGCTTGGCTTTGTTCCAATATTGGGGCGTGATCGAAAATGTGGACGGGGATACAATCACTTATGCCACAGACTGGTTCAGAATTGGCGTCGTCACCGTGATATTTGTCATCGGCCAAATGGTTGAGGGCAACATTTTGACCCCCAAATTGGTCGGCTCATCAGTGGGCCTGCATCCCGTTTGGTTGATACTGGCCCTGTCGGTTTTTGGGTCGCTCTTTGGGTTTGTTGGGATGTTGGTTGCCGTGCCGTTGGCGGCCATGATCAGTGTGGTGGCCCGCTTCTTTATAGGTCAATATAAGACAGGTCGCCTGTATCAAGGCATCGCCGGACAAGACTTGAAAGACGAATAAATGGCCGAACAACTGGTTTTTGATTGGCCCCGCCGGATCGGTTTGGGGCGGGACGATTTTTTTGTAACGGATGCAAACCACGCGGCGTTGGCGATGGTCAGCGCCCCCGATGCGTGGCCAAACGGCAAACTATGCGTCACCGGCCCCAAAGGCTGTGGCAAAACCCATCTGGCGCGTCTGTTTCAGCAGGAAAATGGCGGCCGCCTGCGGGTTGCGGCGCAAATTGAACCAGAAACCCCCCTACCGGAATCTGGGATTTTGATCGTCGAAGATGTGGACCAATTGCCCAAAGATGCCGAAGAATGGCTCTTTCATGCGCATAACCGCCTAATTGGCAACGGGCTTTTGCTGATGACGGCACAATCCGCGCCCAGTCGGTGGGACATCACCTTGCCGGATCTGAAAAGTCGAATGGAGGGAACCGCGCTTATCTCGATTGACCCGCCGGACGATCAATTGCTGGCAGCCGTGTTGATGAAACAGTTTTCAGATCGCCAACTATCCCCTGCCCCAAGTGCCATGAAATATCTGCTGCGCCATATGGAACGCAGTTTTGATATGGCGCGGCGGATCGTTCTGGCCCTTGATCGGGCAGCGCTCACATTCCGCCAACCGATCAATCTGCCTTTGGCTCGCGCGGTTTTGATCGTTTTGCAGGGCCGACCACAAGATGAAGAAGATGACACGCTGGTCGACGGTTAACACTTGCGTTGCAGTGATCCTGAGTGCATCCATAAAGGATGAATACTTCGTCAATGCCCCCCGCCCAATCAGATGATCCATCCCAGGATTGGGGGCCATTTGGACGCCCTTTGTTTGATGACCCCAAAACACGCGCCTTGTCGCGGGTGGGTGTGATCGACGTTGGATCGAACTCGGTCCGATTGGTCGTTTTTGACGGCGCGGCACGCAGCCCGGCCTATTTCTACAATGAAAAAATCATGTGTGGATTGGGGCGTGGTTTGTCCGAAAGCGGGGTTTTGAACCCAAATGGACGCGACCGGGCAGTTGCGGCAATCAGACGTTTCGCGGCCCTGGCCGAAGGCATGGATTTGCCCCCGTTGACGGCTGTGGCCACGGCAGCTGTGCGCGAAGCCAAAGACGGCGCCGCATTTTGTCAGGAAATACTGGACAAAACCGGGATTAAAATTTGGGTCATTGATGGCCAAGAAGAGGCTCGGCTCTCTGCTCAAGGAGTGCTGTTGGGCTGGCCTGGATCCTATGGTTTGGTCTGCGATATTGGCGGCGCATCGATGGAATTGGCCGATCTGCAGGACGGCAAAGTCAAGCAATGCGTCACCTCTCCGCTAGGTCCGCTTAAAATCCGCGAAGTCAAAGGCGGCAAGCGCGGAATGAAGAGTCACATTCGCTCAGAGATCAAAAAACTGGCCGAACACATGGGTAATGAGACTGGAAAACGCCTGTTTCTGGTGGGGGGATCGTGGCGTGCAATTGCGCGAATTGATATGGAACGCCGCCAATATCCCCTGACTGTTTTGCATGAATATCGCATGACTGCGACCGATATTTCCCGCACAATTGCCTATATTCAGGCGCATGATTTGGATGAACTGCGACAGCGCGCCGGTGTGTCCGAAGCGCGAATGGCCCTCGTTCCGATTGCCGGTCTGGTTCTGAAAAACCTGATCCGCAGTTTTAAACCCAAGGACATAACGGTGTCATCGTATGGCATCCGCGAAGGCATGCTTTATGAGCAAATGCCCGAGGAACTGCGTGATCGCGACCCCCTGATCGAAGCTTGTCGTTTTGCAGAGGCCAAGGATGCACGGGTTCCGGGCTATGGGAAAGTGCTCTATGACTTTGTTTTACCACTGTTTCCACGTGCCAATTGGCAGAAAAAACGCATCATCAAAGCCGCGTGCCTGTTGCATGATGTCAGCTGGCGGGCCCATCCCGATTACCGGGCCGAAGTTACGTTTGACAATGCGACACGGGCCAATCTGGGCGGGTTAAAACATTCTGAACGGGTGTTTTTGGGACTGGCCTTGTCGCATCGGTATTCCAGCAAAAAAGATGGCACACATTATCAGGAATTATCTAGCTTGTTGCCGGAAAAAAGCCGTGCGGAAGCTGAAACATTGGGGCGGGCAATGCGATTGGGGGCGATGTTGTTGCCGCGCCCAAACGAAAGCCCGGGTGAATTGATCTGGCGCCCCAAGAAACGTGAATTGACCCTCAAAATCCCTGAACTGTCACAACGACTCTTTGGCGAAGTCGCACAAGCCCGATTTAAATCGCTTGCCAATTGCCTGTCAGCCACCGCTCAGATTAAGAAAAAACGCTAAAGATCAATTTCAGATGTGTCGCGGTCATCCTGAATAGGCGCAGGCACAAAAGGTGGCGCATCTACACTGCGCCGAATGATGATATCACCGTTTGGTAAAATTTCCGGTTGTTCGTAATGGCGGGCATCATCGATCAGATCGATCAAATGCAGGATTGCCGGGCCCATTTCATCGGCAAATGCCTGAAGTGCGGGGCCCATTTCATCAATCATGCCAGTGAATTCATCCAATGTCGGCTCAACTTCTGACATCAGTCCCCGCAAAAGAAGGCGCGCGCCCTCTTCCATCAAATTGAAGCCATCCTCGACCTCTGTATTCTGGGACGAGGCAGGAAAAGCAGCCAAAACCGCAAATGAGAATGCAAAAAAGAAACGTTTCATGCGGAGAGCATATCGTGAAATGACGCGACACCCAAATCAAACTTGGTCGGCTAAATATCGATATCCAGCGTCACCGGAAAATGATCAGACGCGATGAGCAACGCATCCCGCAATTGGATATCACGATAACAGCACGGGTCTTCGAACGGATGCCAAATCTGCCATTTCGGCTGTTTCGCCCTCAGATCCGGGCTGAGCATGATGTAATCGAGCAATGCGTGCAAAAACCGCCCCTCTGGCGGGATGCTAAACCGGGCTGTGGTCGGAGTGGCGCCAATGCGTTGGGTCAGCGCGGCCTTGGCATGGGGGTCAAACAGCGCTGTTTCACCTTCGCCTAGTACGATTTCAATGCTGGATCGGCCAAACAATTGTTCATATTCATCAAGCCCCGGACCGTCGTTAAAATCCCCCATCACCATCAACGCATCCCCTGCATTTAGGTGGTGATCCACACGTTGGCGCAGCCAGATACATTGCGCCAATTGTTTGCGTCGATTGGCGATGGAAATTCGCATAACGTCCGCCGCATTGCGCGCACCATGTGGGGCCTTGGATTTTGCATGCACGCCAATCAGACGCAGCGATGTGCCCGATTTGGTTTCCAGCGCCACCTCTAACGGGGGTTTAGACCAGCGGATCAAATCTTCGGTGGCATCCACATCCAGATCCAACCGAAACACGCCATCAAAACGCGGCGCGTCCCGCGATCCTTTTTTGCCGGTCTGTTCGCCGATTGGGTCATGGCGTGCACTGACCACATCGGGATCAAATAACAGGGCAATTTCTTGTTGTGTTTCATTGGCATAGCCCAATAGCGCCTGCCGCGCCCGCAATCCAAACCGCGCCGCAAAATTTTCAAGCGCGGCGCGACCGTCCCGTCGTGCGTGGTCGTCTGGAGCTTCGATGACCATAATGGCATCCGCATCAATAGCTTGAAACACCTGCCCCAGCGCCGCGATTTGGTCGCGTCTTTTGACGTCCCGCCGTCCCGACCACCCGTCATCGTCCATTAAATTGCTATCCGCATCAAACAGATGCGCGAACCATTCCACATTATAGGTGGCAATTCTCACGATGCGTGCTGCGCGTTTTGCGCCGAAATCTGTTCCCAGGCTTGATTGATATCTATCAAGCGCTTTTCCGCCAATTTGATCGCTTCTTTGGGAACGCCACGCGCCATCATCTGATCTGGATGGCTGGATCGCACGGCTGCACGATAGGCCCGTTTGATTTCCGACATCGGCATATCGGGGTCAACGCCCAACACATCATGGGGGTCACGTTCCGCTTCGGGAACAAAACGCGCGCGAATGGATTTAAAGCCACGTTCGCTAAACCCCATGATTTCCGCCACGTGAAGGAGAAACTGATCCTCATTTGGATGGTATTCCCCATCCGCGATTGCGATATGGAACAACCCTTCGATCAAATCCTGCATAGACGGGCAATCGTCGCCCAGTAGTGATTTGATTTTACTGGCATATTCCTCATATCCGGCAACATCCTGACGTGCCAGATTGAATACCCGCGCTGCATTTTTTTCCTCAGATTCGGGGATTGTGAACACTTCGCGAAACGCGGTTACTTCATCACGCGTGACCAATCCGTCGGCTTTGGCCATTTTGGCCCCCAACGCGATCACGGCAATCGCAAAGGCCGCGGTGCGTTCCGGCGGGGTACGCATCCGGTCAAAAACGTGGCTTAATCCTTCGCCCTGCGCGAGGGCGGAGATGGCGTCTGCTATGCGGGTCCAGATTGACATACGTCATCCTAACGAAAAATTCCGATCTTGTCAGAGCCGTTTCTGCATCAGCACAAGATCCATCCAGCGGCCAAACTTGAACCCCACTTCGGGCAAGGTTGCAACCCGTTCAAATCCAATCCGCTGATGAAAGGCAACCGCGCCCTGATTTTCACCACTAACCCCGGCAAATAACGAATGCACGCTGGCCCGCTGCGCATGGGAAATCAGTTCTTTCATTAACAATCCCCCCCACCCTTGGCCCTTTGCGCTGGGGGCGACCATTATGGAATGTTCTTTGGTGTGGGCATAGCCCGGACCGCCCCGAAACGGAAAATACGTGGCGAATCCAGTGACTTGCCTTCCATTCTCTGCGACCCAAAACGCCCCGTCACGGCGTTTGATATCCGCAGAGATCCCAACAAAATCCTTTTCCTGGGTCGTAAACGTGGCCGCAGTTTTACGAATATAGCCGTTCCAAATACGGCAAATGTCATCGCAATCCTCGATTTGGGCTGGGCGGATCATCGTAGGACCTTTGGGCCATTTGGCGTGTCAAAATGGGCGCAAAATCTGGCTTGATCAGCTTCAATAAACCGCACCTTGTCCGAGATGGCCGGCAACATTTTTGCAATCCGCATCGATTGCGGGTGATGAACCTCAAACCCCGACAGCCGAACCCCCTGTTCGTTTAAGGCACCTGCAGGATGCGGGGTTGTTTCCCCCCATTCGATCAAGGTCGGAAACGCCCCATCAAAGGGCAATGACCCGTTTGGCGGAACGGCCATTTGCCATCTCAGCGCATCACGCTGCAAGGCAATTTTGCCCCCCACAAACGGGAAATCATGCACGGCAGCCGCCAAATCAGAAACCGCGCAAATCCAATTACCCAATCGCGGCGGGCCGTCAAAGTGATCCAAGTCAAACCAATGCGGCCCCTCAATTTGTGCCGACGGGTCGATCGCAATCACCTCTAGGTAGAGATCCCCGCCAAGCCCCAGCAAACGATTATGCGTTCCAAATCGCGCGTGTTTTCCACCCGGCTGCAGGACAACACCCAATTGTTGTTCCACATAATCAGTGCCAGCATCCAGGTCGCTGCAAACAACAGCAAGGTGATCCAATATCATTTCCAGCTCCTAAATCGGCTTAAACGCCGTTCATATGAGCATTCCCCAATCCAAAAGAAAAGGCCCTCCGAAGAGGACCTTTTGAGAGGATAACAAATCTGAACCAGAGTGGATCAGCTGCGGGTTTCTCGGATAATCCGCATGATGTCTTCTGCGGCTTCGGGGATGTTGGTGCCGGGACCAAAGATGGCTTTGACGCCTGCATCATACAGGAATTGATAATCCTGCTGCGGGATAACCCCCCCACAAATAACGATAATTTCACCCGCACCCTGATCTTTCAACGCTTGAACCAATTGCGGAGCAAGCGTTTTATGGCCCGCCGCCTGCGAACTGATGCCGACGATGTGTACATCGTTGTCGATGGCGTCTTGGGCGGCTTCGGTTGGGGTTTGGAACAACGGACCAACATCCACATCAAAGCCAATATCGGCAAAGGCAGTGGCGATCACTTTGGCACCACGATCATGTCCGTCCTGCCCCATTTTAACCACTAGCATCCGGGGGCGACGCCCCTCTTCTTGGGCAAACGCTTCGACGGATTGTTGGATGGCGGCGAAACCTTCGTCGCCTTCATAGGCGGCCCCATAGACACCGGCCAGGGTTTTCACCTCGGCGCGGTGGCGGCCAAATTCGTCTTCCATTGCCATGCTGATTTCTCCGACTGAGGCCCGTGCGCGCGCCGCGTCAACAGCCGCCTCGAGCAGATTGCCACCCTCGCGGGCACGGCGGGTGAGTTCGGCAAGGGCCGCATCACACGCCCCCTGATCGCGGTTGTCCCGCATGGTTTTCAACCGCGCAATCTGGCTGTCCCGCACGGCGACGTTATCCACATCTAGGATGTCAATTTCGTCTTGTTTATCAAGCTTGTACTTGTTCACACCGACGATCACTTCGTCCCCGCGATCAATCATCGCCTGACGTTTGGCCGCTGATTCCTCAATCCGAAGCTTGGGCATGCCGCTGGCCACCGCCTTGGTCATACCGCCCATTTCTTCGACTTCTTTGATCAATTCCCATGCTTGATCCGCCAGTTCCGCGGTCAGGCTTTCGACGTAATATGACCCGGCCAATGGATCGACCACGTTGGTTACGCCGGTCTCTTCTTGCAAGATCAATTGGGTGTTGCGGGCAATGCGGGCCGAAAATTCGGTGGGCAGGGCAATCGCTTCGTCCAAGGCATTGGTATGCAACGATTGTGTCCCACCAAGTGCGGCGGCCATCGCTTCGTATGCGGTGCGTACAACGTTGTTGTAAGGGTCCTGTTCCTGCAGCGACACGCCAGAAGTCTGGCAATGGGTGCGCAGCATTTTGGACCGTTCGGATTTGGCCCCGAATTCGGTCATAATGCGGTGCCACAGCAAACGTGCCGCGCGCAATTTCGCCGCCTCCATGAAGAAATTCATGCCAATCGCAAAGAAGAACGACAACCGCCCGGCAAATTTATCGACATCCATACCCGCCTCAATTGCGGCGCGCACATATTCACGACCATCCGCCAGCGTATAGGCCAATTCCTGCACCAAATTCGCGCCGGCCTCTTGCATGTGGTAGCCTGAGATTGAGATCGAGTTAAACTTAGGCATCTCATTGGATGTATATTCGATGATGTCGGAAATGATCCGCATCGATGGTTCTGGCGGGTAAATATAGGTGTTGCGCACCATGAACTCTTTCAGAATGTCATTCTGAATGGTACCTGCCAGCAGGGACCGGTCGTGGCCTTGCTCTTCTCCGGTGACGATAAAATTGGCGAGGATCGGGATGACCGCGCCATTCATGGTCATCGAAACCGACACTTTGTCCAGTGGAATGCCATCAAACAGGACCTTCATATCCTCAACGGAATCAATGGCGACGCCTGCTTTGCCTACATCGCCTTCGACGCGGGGATGGTCGCTGTCATAGCCCCGGTGCGTGGCCAGATCAAAGGCAACCGACACGCCCTGCTGACCGGCGGCCAACGCTTTGCGATAAAAGGCGTTGGATTCCTCGGCCGTCGAAAACCCCGCATATTGACGGATGGTCCATGGGCGTCCGGCATACATGGTGGCCTTGACGCCGCGCGTGAACGGACCTTCGCCGGGAATGCCCCCCATATGGGGCAAATCGGCGGTATCCTCGGCCGTATAAAGCGGTTTGACATCAATGCCTTCCAGCGTCTTCCAGGTCAAATCCTCAAGCGGACGCCCACGAAGTTCCTTTTCCGCCAGTTCAGCCCATTTCTTGTCGTTTCCCATCACTATGTCCTCTTTCTGGCGATCCGTAGAAATTTTCTACGCTGTCGCTGTTATTCTTCCATCCTGTGTCACCACTCATTGGCTGAGTTTTGGTGTCTTCTATAAAGGTCGCGAGCCCATCTGCGCCGTTGCGCAGCCAGGCCACATCTTCTTGGTATTTTTCGCGCAAAGCGTGTTGTTGATTGCTGTCAAACGGCATCCAGCGGCCATCCCCATCGGGTAAATTGGCCTGTATTTGTGGATCTGCTGTCATGGATGCAATGTCACGCAATTGCGCCAAACGCGGTCCGCGATTGTGCCATTGGCGCGCCCCAGAGGAACGGCTCACTTTTTGGGCGCCGGTCATAATGCCCAATTGAACATCTGGCTGTGAAATGAACCGTTCTGCGGCCCAAACGCGGAATTGAACATTGGGCAAAACGGCGGCAGCATCCTGGATCACATCACGCCATGTCCTGGGATGGGTCACAACCCGATCCAGATCAGATGGCGTCGGCCACGGACGCCCCATTTCCACAGCGTAGGCATAGGTCGACGCCCAATAGGCATCCAGAGATCGAATGGCCAAACCGATACGCACGCAGCGATCCTCAAACGCGGGCAAAAACCGTTCCAAACGCACGGACAAGTTGGGATAAAGCGCCCCTGCCCGGATATTGCTGTGCATGGACCCGATCATGTTTTCCTCAGACACAATCAGAAACCGCATCTGCCGACGTTCCATCCGTTCCAGTTCAATCCGGATCAGGCCCGTTGATCGAATGCTTTCGGAAATCGCGCTAAACTGTTCGTTGCGCGCATTGCGGATCAACCCGTTGAAAAATCCATGACGGGTTCGTTTTGGTGTCCACGCGGTAATTCCGGCCCGCTGTAAACCATCTGCATTGGCCCGCAGATAGCTCTGAAACGTGGTTGTCCCAGTTCGATGGGCCCCCAGATGAAGGGCAATATCCATGGCGCGCAAGCCCCCAGTAATGACGCGCAACCCCAGCTGCGCAATATGATGTACAATCGGCATCATGCGCGTAGGTCCCTCACCGGAGGGTTAAAGTTAAAATTGTTATGGATCTGGGGTGATTGGGGGTTCGGAAGTTGGAGCAAAGCCCCTATATTCATCTGTATGAACAAGATTTTAATCGCCGCGACATTGGCAATTGGTGTTGGTTCCGCGCTCTGGGCGCAGGACGACGTACCTGTTTTTGAGGTTTGGCAAGAAACGCCAACCCAAATTTTCGAAGCGACAGACATGATGCCGGATGACATCCTGTGGCAGCTGCGCCCGTTGATCATCTTTGCGGACAATCCTCTGGACCCGCGGTTCCAGCGGCAAATGGATTTGGTGTCAGCCGAGATAGACGAACTGGCTGAACGGGATGTGATTGTGATCGTGGATACCGATCCCACCGCCCGCAGCACATGGCGGACCATGTTGCGTCCACGCGGGTTTATGCTGGCTCTGTTGGCCAAAGATGGCACCATGCAATTGCGCAAGCCCCTGCCCTCGAATGTGCGTGAACTCAGCGCGTCCATCGATAAAATCCCGCTGCGACAGCAAGAGATCGAGGATCGCCGAGCACCGCCGATCAGGTAAGGGGCATCCTTCATTCGACCCCCGGATCATATTCGAAATAGGCCCCATCAGGCAGGGTCGGCACCCAGTCCTGCAATGCCGCCAACAAGGGCGCAACATGTTCGGGCGATGTGGCATAATAGGACACGTGATCATCCCCCAAGAAACCAGCGGAAATCACCAATCGCAGCTCTCCGAGTTTGACCCAATCCTCCCCGATGGCTTTGGTCAGCCATGAATCATAGATCATCGCCAGTGGCACATCATGACGCTGTGTCAGGGGTTCGGCCCAGCCTTGAACAGGGGCATTTTGGCGGATATGACGCGCCTCAGCCGAGGCAAGCCCCCACAGGTCCAACACGTAGTTTTCGTTCTGCCAAGCCACCAAGCCAAGGTCATTCACCGCGACATTCACCTGCGCGTAATCCTGTGCAAAGCGGGCAGATTGATGGGGTTGCAGGTAAATCGCGCGGATATTCCACGGAAATCCATGTGTCCATGTATTCACGTAAACCACTGTCCCAGCAGCAATAACCCCGATAGCGGCGAGCGCAGGCAACCATTTTTGCGCACCTGACGCGACAATCATCAAACCGGCGGCGGTCACCGCCCAGATATAGCCTTCGTAGCGGTCCATCCAGCCGATTTGGCCAAACATCAAATGGGCCTGACAGGCAAAAAACACCGTCACGCCAATGGATGCGGTCGCCAGATAGGCGGACTTCTTTTGGCTCAGCTGAATCACCGTCACCAGCAACACCGCGATGGATGTCAAATGCAGCATCAGCCCCGCAGGCACCTGGCGGTTCAGGATATGGGTGCCCATGACACGTTCCATCAGCGGCATGTTCACGTCTTCTTCGCCCACCAATTTGGCCTGCACGGATTCCGGCAACGGATCGAGCCCGATTGACGTCAACGCTCCGACAAAAATCAGCACGGGCAGCAGGGACAAAACCGCGGTCACCAGCGATGGTATCAGCCCTTTTTGACGCAGCACCACAACAGCGGCCAACAGGCCCAACGCCAAGCCTTCGAGGCGCATCGCCGAGGCGAAAAATACCCCCGCCAAAAGAGCGATATTCATCGCATCCGTTTTGACAAGTTTCAGCAATCCATAGATCACGGCCAATGATGCGGCGGTGTGCAGGCTGTGTTCCATTCCGGTGAATGCGACGCCAAACATGTTCAACGCAATCGGCCCCAGAAATGCCGCGATCAGGCCAATCGGTTTCAGGCCATCCTCTGCGTATCCCGCCAAAATCAGGATGCGCCCCCAAAACCAGGCGGCCAATCCCATGCCAAAAAGGTTCCACAGCAGCGGCAACCAAGCCTGCAAATCCGTGCCCGCAAACGGCAACAGCAAAACCGGATAAAGCGGAGAGGACGCCGCAGATGCAAATTCGCCCGCATTGACGCCATATCCCCCGGCGGCCAATTGTTCAGCCATAGCCAGATGAATGTAAACGTCATCCAATGGGTATTCAAAAACCCATCCGGCGTTAGACATGGCCGCTGCGATGGACAGGCCAAAGGCGACAAAAACGCCTAAAATTGAAAATAAGGGCAGAGTCCGCGTCATCCAAAATACTCCAAGTCACAAAATGTGTTTGAAGCGGGTTTTACACCGGAATGTGCCAAAAGGAAGTCAGGCGCGGCAAACCACCGAAATTGCGCGGCAAAATTGCAATTCAGGTCGTCCCAGCAAAACCAAAATTGCCAACGTGTCATAACGGGAAACCCGCCGCGTAATAGGCGCGGTCCCGTCCCGGATCAACGATCATAAACCCCTCGGGATCCGGCAACCAAATCAAAATGGCGCTGGGCCGTGTCAGGGCTGTGCGAAACCCAGCGCTTGCCTCATCTGTTAGGCAGTCACCGACATTTGCGGCGGCTTCCAACACTTGTTTGCCAAAAACGCCACGATCCAACAGCAACATGCCATCGGCCATGTCATTGGGTGAATATTCCGCCATCTGAATGGCCGCAGGTCCGCCCAAATCATAGGTGGCTTGCGCGGCTTCTAGTGTGGCGTCTGGTTCGACTTTGCCCGTCAAATAGGAACTGGACAGTTCAAAAATCGCGGCAGTACAGGTGCGGCGGCTGTCGAAATAATGGGTATCGGTCAGATACACATATTCCGACAAATCCGCACGCAATGCCGTTTCACGATCCCGATCACATCCGATCAACAGCGCGCACAGGCCCATCGCTGCGCATGCCGCAGTTCTGGGACTTGTGATCGGTGCTAATCGGGTGCGTGGCATCGGTTTATTCGAACTCCATGATCACGTCGTCGACAGCCAGACTGTCGCCCGCAGCGGCGTTGATTTTAGACACAACACCCTTTTTCTCAGCGCGCAGGATGTTTTCCATCTTCATCGCTTCGACCGTACACAGGGCCTGGCCTTCTTGGATTTCATCGCCCACCGCAACATTGACGTTCACGATCAAACCCGGCATCGGGCAGAGCAACAATTTCGACGTATCCGGCGGCAGCTTTTCTGGCATCAATTGCGCCAATTCGGCCTGGCGTGGGCTGCGAATATGCACTTTCAAATCGGCACCACGGGACCGAATGCGGAACCCTTGGGTGATTTTACCAACCTTCAGCACCAATGGTGCGCCGTTCACGGTCAAACGTGCAAGCGCATCACCGGGGGTCCAGTCGCTCTCGACCCGCAATGTTTCATCGCCAAAGCTGACATCAGAGCCGGATTTATCGGCTGAAATCGTGACCGGGAATTCCGCGCCCTGTAGGGTCACAACCCAATCTTCGCCCACATGACGTTCGTGGTTGCCCATCCGCCCCGATACGCGCGTGCGGCGAATTTCAGCGACACGGTGCATGGCAGCACTGGCCGCCGCAATCCGTTTCAACGCGGGTTCTGCCAGTTCAACCCCTTCAAATCCTTCGGGATATTGCTCTTCGATGAACGCGGTGGTCATGTCACCTTTGATGAAAATCGGGTGATCCATCACAGCACTCAAGAAAGGCAAATTGTGACCAATGCCTTCGACTTCGAACCCATCCAGCGCATCGCGCATTGCCTCAATCGCGGCGTCACGGGTTGGGGCCCAAGTGCACAATTTCGCGATCATCGGATCGTAATACATGCTGATTTCGCCGCCCTCAAAGACGCCGGTATCATTGCGCACGGCCACGGCACCTGCCGGGGCATCCCCCTGCCATTTGTCATTGTCCAGCAACGGGCCCGCCGCGGTTTCCATCGGCGGACGATAGCGGGTCAAACGACCGATTGAGGGCAAAAACCCACGATAGGGATCCTCGGCATATAGGCGGTTTTCAATCGCCCAACCGTTCAGTTTCACGTCATCCTGGGTGATGGTCAGCGGTTCGCCATTGGCCACGCGGATCATCTGTTCCACCAAATCGACGCCGGTGATCAGTTCGGTCACAGGATGTTCCACCTGCAAACGTGTATTCATTTCAAGGAAGTAGAAATTTTTATCGCCATCCACGATAAATTCCACGGTCCCCGCAGAGGCGTAATCCACCGCTTGGGCCAGTGCCACCGCCTGTTCGCCCATGGCTTTGCGGGTGGCTTCGTCCAGAAACGGGCTTGGCGCTTCTTCGACGACTTTTTGCTGGCGGCGCTGGATCGAACATTCGCGTTCGCCCAGATAGATACCATTGCCATGCGCGTCACACAGAACCTGAATTTCGATGTGGCGCGGCTGGGTGATGAATTTTTCAATGAAAATCCGATCATCGCCAAAGCTGCTGGCCGCTTCGTTTTTCGACGATTGGAACCCTTCGCGGGCTTCGTCATCGTTCCACGCTATCCGCATGCCTTTGCCACCGCCCCCGGCCGAGGCTTTGATCATCACCGGATAGCCGATTTCGTTGGAAATTTTCACCGCTTCGTCCGCGTCTTCGATCAGGCCCATATAGCCCGGAACGGTGGACACGTTTGCCTCTTGGGCGATCTTTTTAGAGGTGATTTTATCCCCCATGCTTTCGATCGCGCCCACAGGGGGTCCAACAAAGGCGATGTTTTCAGCGGCCAACGCTTCTGCGAATTTCGCGTTTTCAGACAAAAAGCCATAACCGGGATGCACCGCCTGCGCGCCGGTTTGACGGATCGCATCCATCACTTTGTCGATCACAATATAGGACTGATTGGCGGGGGGCGGGCCGATATGCACCGCTTCGTCGGCCATTTTCACATGCAGCGCGTTGCGATCCGCATCCGAATAGATGGCAACGGTGGAAATCCCCATTTTGCGCGCGGTCTTTATCACACGGCACGCAATTTCACCGCGGTTCGCGATCAGGATCTTATCAAACATGTGCATGGTCCTTTGAATGCAAAACCGCCGCCGGGGCACAATGGCCCCGACGGCGGTCGGAATTGTTAACGTGCCCAAAGGCACGGATCAGTGATTGGGATACGCGCGGCTTAGTTACAGGCCGCAAGTCCGAGATCGTCGCACAGCACGCCACCCGCGCCGCCAATAATGGCGCCCGTGGTTGGGTCCGCGCCGGTTGCGTCTGCAACCAATGCGCCTGCTGCTGCCCCTGCGAGGCCGCGTTCGAGATCGTTATCAAGACAGGCCGAAAGCGAAAGCGTTGCCGCGGCTGCCAGTACAAGACGAAGATGGAACATGGATTACTGCCCTTTTTGGTTATTTTCCGAACCGCAGAATCAGCGTTCGCAGGCCCAGACACAACCCAAAAGTCCGTGATCAATGTCGATATCGGTGCATTTTCGCCTGAAAAATAGGGATTTTGGCGAAAAGTTGCCGGCCTGACCTGGGTAGGGTCAAACCGGCTAGGGGAAGGGTAACGGTGGTTACGTATGTAGCCGCACCGGGTGGCTGCCCGTTGCGATACACAGGAACCGTGACATAGGCGACGCGCGGTTGCATAGGCAGCACGCCGTTTCCCTACCAAACCGGCATTTTCCCGCCAGAATTGCACTGGCTTGCGCGAATTCGCGCCGAAATATGCCGATACGCCACTCACGGCGACCAATTACCCGTCATAACATCGTGAAAATTGGCAAAGGCCAGATCCACGTTGATCCGCAACAGAGCCTCGTAACTCTCGGGATCAAATTCTTCTTCGACTGCAATCACTTCGCGGTCCAAAAGCCAGCTCAGCCGGCCAGCATCCAGATTACCGCGCACAAAAGGTTCTTCACCAAAATGGTTCCACAAAGCCCAAAGAAAGCCTTCGTCCGCTTTGCGGTCACTGGGGCGCCGATCCGCATACCGTTCGCGGGCCACTAATTTGGTGGGGCCTGCTTTGGCGGGTCGACGAATGGTGAATTGATAATCAGTCCCGGGTAGACGGCCGGGAAAACCTCTGTGTTTTTCCATTACGCAGCCTCCTTTTCTAGGGTGAAAGGGGATGCGAAGCGGACGGGCATCGCTGCCCGTCCCGACGAATACTTAGTTGTATTTGCCGTTGAATACAGGTTCGGCGCTGACAGTTGGGGCCGGATCGACCACAACGAATTCTTCGACGTCATTGTTGCCACAGGCCGCCAGGCCCAGAACGGATACAGCCGCAAGGGCCTTAAAAAGGTTAGACATGAAAGTCTCCTGTCTCGATTATCGAGAGACGTCCGGCGCAAGCGTCGGTCCCGGCTCCCTTTTTCCACATATGTGGTCGCATCAGCGCGACCAATGCGAAGTTTAGCCGAAACAGGTGTCAAAGGATATGCCTGCGCAATTGTGCGCGCATGTTGTGGCGCGTCTGCATCAAGTGCAATTTCACATGAGCTATGGGGCGCAAGATGTTGTAGCGACATTACAATCCCTCCCAGATACAGGTGTTATCCTGCACCTGATACATCTCAAAAAACTGGGTGGCATCCGGTGTCAGAATGCCAAACGGCACCTCTCGGTCGGCCAGAGAAATGATCACATTTGCATCATGCCAATTGTTGCTTGCCAGCGCAGGCAGCACCAAAGTTTCGCAAATATATGGAAAGTCGGCCTCGACCTCGGTGAACGTCACCCCAGCCCCATCCGGGGAAAGAGCAGGCGCCACAAACAAGAACCGCGCCGTGTTCGTGTCAGGTTCCATCACCACATCATAAAGCGCCACATCCAGCCCGGAAGGCACGTCAATATCGGCGCAAACGGCGCTGCCCAATAGCGCGAATATCAACCCAAATGCGGATTTCATGACAGGCCCCGATTTGCATTGGACACCCAACGGGTGCGGTTGTCAGGTGCATCCAGAACGTCCTGAATGATCCCCTGAACGGGCGCGCCAATCGGTTGTACACCGTCAATACGCCCCCCTGCCCGCACCTGAACCAAGCCATCCACCCGGATCAGTTCAACCACAGGGGAAAACCCGCGCAGATTTTGCAAGGCCCGCCATAAATCCTGACGGATTTGATGCGCCAATCGTTTCAATGATCCGTCCGGCAACGTTGTTTGGGCCTGCACATCAAATCGCGCAGGCAAACGCCGCGTCAACGTGATGCCATTTTCGGCCGGAACAATATGCCAGTTTTTACGGGTCATTTTCCCCGTCCTGTCAGGCGCTGAAACAGCGATCTTTTGGTCGGTGCGACCGGTGTCATGTCTGGCATCTCACCCGTGGTGAGTTTGACAAGTGTTTGATAATAAAACACCAAATCGTCCTCTGACCCGTTATCCAAACGCTTAGCGACTTTGGCAAACGGCACCAGCGTTTGCGTCCCGCATTGCATCATCAGCGGAAACCGCATGGCGTCATCAACGTCCGCTTTGGTGCCATCAATCCATGTTGCCCCGCGATGGCGCACCATCACTTCGCCCAGATACGCCCCGGCCACCATAATAGTCCCACCCATATTCTCAGAGCGGTCACCATTGTCGTGGAACCCACCGATCAACTCATCCAGAGCGCGAATGCTGCCCTCTGAATAGTCAAAACGGCTGTCGCCCTGTTTGGATGCGATCGCCACAAAATTGGCGGCCATTTCCGGCGCGTCTTTGGGGGTTGGGGTAAGTTCGCGGGTCATTCCTGCACCTTACAGCGGGATATTATCGTGTTTTTTCCACGGGTTGGTCAGTTGCTTGCCCCGTAGGGACGCAAAAGCCCGACAAATCCGTTTGCGGGTGCTGCGTGGCTGGATCACTTCGTCGATAAACCCACGTTCGGCGGCGACAAACGGGTTAGCAAACCGGTCTTCGTAATCGGCGGTGTGCTGCGCGATTTTTTCCGCATCCCCCAGATCCGCGCGATGGATAATTTCGGTCGCCCCTTTGGCACCCATCACCGCGATTTCCGCCGTGGGCCAAGCATAGTTGAAATCGCCGCGCAGATGTTTGGACGCCATCACGTCATATGCGCCGCCATAGGCTTTGCGGGTGATCAGCGTGACTTTGGGCACGGTCGCTTCGCCATAGGCAAACAGCAGTTTTGCCCCATGTTTGATCACGCCACCATATTCCTGGCTGGTGCCGGGCAAAAAGCCGGGGACGTCAACCAAAGTCAGGATCGGAATTTCGAACGCATCACAGAACCGCACAAACCGCGCCGCTTTGCGCGATGAATCGATGTCCAGACAGCCTGCCAAAACCAACGGCTGGTTGGCCACAACGCCCACGGTTGATCCTTCGAGGCGGATAAACCCGGTCAGCATGTTTTTGGCGAAATCCTCTTGAATTTCGTAGAAATCACCTTCGTCCGCCAATTTGGTGATCAATTCTTTCATGTCATACGGTGAATTTGGATTGTCCGGGATCAACGTATCCAAGCTGTTTTCCAACCGGTTCACATCATCAAAGAAGGGACGCACGGGCGGTTTAGAGCGATTGTCGGACGGAAGGAAATCCACCAAACGGCGCACTTCGGCCAAGGCTTCGACGTCGTTTTCAAACGCGCCATCCGCGACGGATGATTTTTTTGTATGGGTGGATGCCCCGCCCAGTTCTTCGGCGGTCACCACTTCGTTTGTCACGGTTTTCACCACATCGGGGCCGGTGACAAACATGTAGGAACTGTCACGCACCATAAAGATAAAGTCGGTCATTGCGGGCGAATAAACCGCCCCACCGGCGCATGGCCCCATGATCACGCTGATCTGTGGGATCACGCCGGAGGCCATGATGTTGCGCTGGAAAATTTCAGCGTAGCCGGCCAAGGCGTCGACGCCCTCTTGGATTCGCGCACCGCCGGAATCGTTCAGGCCGATCACAGGCGCGCCATTTTGCATGGCCATATCCATGATCTTGCAAATTTTCTGCGCATGTGTGGCCGACACCGATCCACCCAAAACCGTGAAATCCTGCGAGTACACATAGACCATGCGACCGTTGATAGTCCCCCAGCCAGTGACGACGCCATCACCTGCAGGCTTTTGATTTTCCATACCAAAATCGGTACAACGGTGCGAAATAAACATGTCGAACTCTTCGAAACTGCCATCATCTAGCAACAGTTCAATCCGTTCGCGGGCCGTCAATTTGCCCTTGGAATGCTGCGCTGCGATCCGTCGTTCGCCGCCCCCAAGCCGGGCCTCTTCACGACGATCGTTCAGTTCCTGAAGAATATCTTTCATGTCTCGCTCCCAATTTCGGGCAATTTCGTCGCCCGCAATGGCAATATGCCTAACCTTGCGGCAGAGCCTACCTGCGGATTACATACAATTGAAGAGAGATTGGGCAAATTTGCAAAACCATACATTTGCAGTTTTCTAAATTTGCAAAACTGCAAATCATTGCAAATGAAAACAACTATTCCTTGTGCGCATCTAGACAGAACAGTTTAGCAAGCATAGCTGTTACGAATGTCAAACGCGCCTCTCGTCCGTTTTCTGGACCGAACCACACCACCACATATCATCACGCTGGTCTTTATCGCAGGACTGGGCGCGCTCAATATGTCCATCCTGCTGCCGTCGCTTAGTCAGATGACCGAATATTTCGACACGGAATACGCTGTCATTCAGCTCAGCGTGTCGGCCTATTTCGCGGTTACGGCCGTGTTGCAATTGGTGATCGGACCGATTTCGGACCGTTTTGGACGACGCCCCGTGGTGCTGGCGGCGATTGCGCTGTTTATTCTGGCCTCCATCGGCGCAGTTCTGTCAACAAGCGTGGAAATGTTCCTGACGTTTCGCCTGATGCAAGGCGTGATTGTGACCGGTATGGTCATGTCCCGCGCCATCGTGCGTGACATGGTCCCCCAAGAAGAAGCCGCATCCATGATCGGCTATGTCACGATGGGCATGTCATTGGTCCCGATGTTTGGCCCCATGATCGGCGGCGTATTGCAGCAGGCTTTTGGCTGGCACGCCGTGCTGCTCTTTGTGATTGCGTCGGGATTGTTGACATTTGTTTTGTGTTACCGCGATCTGGGCGAAACGGTGCGCGGCAACGGCATGACCTTTGCCCAACAAGTGCGAACCTACCCAGAATTGTTCGCCTCCCCCCGGTTTTGGGGGTATGTCGGCGCCTCGACTTTCGCCTCTGGTGCGTTTTTTGCCTATCTCGGCGGTGCCTCTTTTGTCTCCGGTGACGTCTATGGGTTAACGCCATTTTGGACCGGCATCGCCCTGGGGGCGCCCGCAGTTGGATATGGGTTCGGCAATTTCATTTCCGGGCGTTACACCACGCGCTATGGCATCAATAAAATGATCTATGCAGGCACGCTGATTTCCACTTTGGGCATGGGGACATCTTTGTTGTTCAGCCTGCTTGGCATCGCGGATGGCCCATTTTTATTCTTTGGTTTCAGTACGTTCCTCGGCCTTGGCAACGGTTTGGTCATGCCCAATGCCGCCGCAGGCATGTTGTCGGTTCGCCCGCATCTGGCGGGGACCGCCAGCGGAATTGGCGGATCGATCATGATTGCGGGCGGGGCGTTTTTGTCGGCCTTTGCCGGCTGGACGCTGAGCGTTGAATCCGGCGCATTGCCATTGCAGTTGATCATGTTCCTGACATCCGCGGCCTCAATCGGGGCGATTTTATTCGTCACCCAGCGCGAGCGCGGCATATTGGCCTAAGCCTTGCTTTGCCAGATTTGCAGAGGCACATTAGAGCCAAGCAAATTTGCAAAGGCCCCCAATGGCAGTCCAAAAACTATATGCAGGCAATAAGTTACGCGAACTTCGTGGACGGCTGGAACTAACCCAAAAAGGGTTCGCAGAAAAGCTGGGCGTGTCCCTGCCCTATCTGAACCAAATGGAAAACAACAACCGGCCTGTCAGCACCGGGGTTGTTCTGGCCTTGGCGCAAGAATTTGGGTTCGACGTGACCGAATTGCAATCCGGGGACGAAGCCAGATTGGTCGGTGATATGCGCGAAGCCTTGGCCGATCCGATGTTTACCGCCGCCCCGCCACCGCTCTCTGATCTGCGACTTGCGGCCTCAAACGCTCCGGCTTTGGCGCGAGCATTTCTGGATTTGCATGCCGCCTATCGGCAAACCCATGAACGGCTTGCATCACTGGACGAAGCATTGGGTCGCGAAGATTCCCGCCTACAGCCCAGCCCCTGGGAAGAGGTGCGGGATTTCTTTCATTATTGCGACAATTACATCGACGCTGTTGATCGCGCCGCAGAACGGTTTTCAGCCCAAGGCGACACCACAACAAATGCCATCAAAGCCTTGGAAAATCACGGTATTCGCGTGGTGCATGCGGATCGCCACCAAGTGCGCAAATACGATGTTGAAACCCAGACCCTCACCCTGTCGCGGCGCAGCTCAGAAGCGACGCGCAATTTTCAATTGCTGGTGCAACTGGCCCTGATCACGCAGGATGACCTGCTCGAAGCGACGCTGGATTTCGCACGTTTTCAAAGCCCCGAGGCGCGCAGCATCGCCAAAATCGGGCTGGCCAATTACTTTGCCGGGGCCGCCCTAATGCCGTACGGGCCATTTCTGGAAGCCGCGCAAACCATGCGCCATGATTTAGAACGCCTATCGGATCGATTTGGCGCCTCTCTGGAACAGGTGGCGCATCGGTTGTCGACCATGCAGCGTCACGGCGCCAAGGGCATTCCGTTCTTTTTTGTACGTGTAGATCAGGCCGGGACAATCACCAAACGTCACTCGGCCACGACCTTGCAATTTGCGCGATATGGCGGCGCCTGTCCGCTGTGGAATGTGCATCGCGCCTTTGAAACGCCGGGGCGGTTTTTGCAGCAATTGGCCGAAACACCAGACGGCATTCGGTATTTTTGCCTCGCCCGCGACGTAAGCAAATCTGGCGGCGCATTTGATGCGCCAACACGTCGATATGCGATTGGATTGGGCTGTGAAATCCGGCATGCCAATGCGCTGGTCTATGCAGATCATATGGACATCGGATCGCCGGATGCCTTTGAACCTATTGGGATTTCTTGCCGTATCTGCGAACGACGTGGATGCCATCAACGATCCGTTCCCCCATTGGAACGTCAGCTATCGGTTGATCTAAACCAACGGGATGTTCTGCCTTATTCGGTGGAATGAACCCGCGCCCCATCAAAGCCGCTGGCAGCGATATCATCACACAGATCCGACCATGTGCATCCCTGACAGGCGGCGCGAATACCCCCATCCGCAAACCCCATTCGCAAGGTTTGCAACACATTTGGCGTCAGACGAAACATCGTCCCCGGCGCAATAGAGCGTCCTAACAAAGAAGCGATGCTTTGGGCGGCTTGTTCATCGCGTTTTTGCACGTCATGGCCGACACAATGTCGATCAGGCCCCGACAGCATCGGGGCACAAATATCGTCGGGCCCAGCGACCAATTTCACCTGCGCGCCCGCTGACAATTTTTGTGCAATTTCGTCATAGTTCTTAACGAATTCAGGGCTGTAGCCCTTGCCGATATAGGACAGAATACACAATAGATGATGGGCGCGCAGGTGAATAATCATACAGCCTTATAACGCGTCCATTGGCGCAATATAACCGCCCCAAGCGCAGATTTTAGAACCGCTCCGATCAGAAACGGCGTGACACCCAAAACGATCGCTTTTTCCACGCCGGTAAACGTTGCCAACCAACTGGCCCCAATCAACAGACACAGGACATTGGCAAGGCTCATCGCCAAAAACGCCAGCCAGACCCGACCGCCATTCCAACCTTTTTCGGCCAGAAATCCGGTTAATGCCGCGATAATAGGGAAAGACGCCAAATATCCCCCCGTTGGGCCGGCAAAATGCGCCAAACCACCAGCGCCACCTGCCAAAACCGGTGCGCCCATCGCGGCTTCGCCCAGCCACGTCAAAACAGTGATGCCACCCAGCCGCCAGCCATATAGCGCGCCGATCATCGTCACGGCAAAGGTCTGCATCGTGACGGGGACGGGATACATCGGCACCTCAATCCGCGAAGAGACGGCCAAAACAATCGTGCCGACCAAAACGGCGATCATTTTCCAGTGGGTCGCTTGGTCCGATAGAGACAGGGGGCTGAAGGATGGGGGGTGATTCATTGCAGCGGGGTGATGCATATTACATGTCCTCATTTTATAGATAATTTTCGATCTTCTTGCCATCTTTGGGACCATAGGCGCTCGCCTCTTGCAAGAATTTCCGAAATTGTGAGGAATTACCGACCCAAGCGCCCACCAAGACGACGCCCTGCACGCCGAACATGTTGGGCCAGAATTGCGCAGGCAACCTCAATCTGCCCCTTTCGCAAAGCGTCTAAAATGGCCAAATGTTCGTGATCGACACGCGGCTCCCATTTGTTGGGTTTAGCAGCAAATAGAAACCGGGCGCTGGAAATATGCAGGTCTTCTATTGAGGAGATGAGTCGCGGCATTTTGCATAGTTTGATCAAGGCCTGATGAAACGTCCGATTGGCCGCTTCCCAGCTTTGAATCGTATCGCACTCACTTTGCTGTTGGTTTAAATTTCCTAAATATACCAGATAGTTACGATCAAAATTCAGCGAAGCATGTCTGAGAGCCAGAACCTCTAGACTGGCGCGCATTTCCGCGACTTCACGTCTTTGATTGGGATCAATTCCCGTCACCCGCACGCCGCGACGGGGAATGGATATCAGCAACCCACGCGCTTCCAATCTGCGAAAGGCTTCTCGCACAGGAACGTGGCTTGTCTTAAACTCAGCGGCAATGTGGTCCTGACGTAATTTGGCACCTGCAGGCAGTTGTCCGGTTATGATCCGGTCAGACAGAACCAAGGCAATTTGGGCGGGCAGTGTTTCTTTGTATGTGTCGGCCATAAATTATAGATAATTTAAACGAACACGTTTTGAAACCCTGCCCGCCCGATTCGAATACCTGGCTTACGCGTCAGTTTTGCTGAGCAATGACCAAATTTCGTCTTTCAGGCCCAAGCGCTCTTTGCGCAATTCGGCCATATGCGCATCATCTGTCGGCTCAACATTGGTTTCGGCACGATGCACCGCCCGGTTCAGTTCATGATATTTATCCGCCAGCGATGCGAAATGCGCATCACCGACCTTTAACGCGTGCATTTGCTCAATATGATCTGGAAATTCTTCTGCCAGTTCATGTGGGGTGTGAGACATTTTTCTCTCCTCATGTTGCTCACCATCAGGCTAGCCCTCAGCACCCCGCCGCACATTGACCCGGATCAAACCAATCCTATTTCCACATCATTATCTCTGTTTCGATTCCCAATCCGGATGCTGCCACGCTTGCAAATCCTCAGGGGGTAAGGACCGACCCAGAATATGATCCGCAACTTTTTCACCGGTCATAATCGACGGCGCGTTTAGATTGCCGTTGGTAATGCGCGGAAAAATAGAGCTGTCAGCGACCCGCAATCCAGATACGCCAATCACGCGGGCTTCTGGATCGACGACAGGAGTCGCGTCATCCGCCGCCCCCATGCGACAGGTGCCACAGGGATGAAACGCGCTTTCTGCATGTTCACGAATGACATCATCCAATGCCGCATCAGATTGCGCCATTGCACCGGGTTGAATTTCATCACCGCGGAATTGATCAAAGGCATTTTGCCCAATGATTTCTCGGGTATGCCGGATACATGTTCGAAAATCTTCCCAGTCGGATGGGTCGGACATATAGTTAAAGAAGATCCGCGGCGCTTGGGTTGGGTTGTTGGATTTCAGGGTGATTTCACCCCGTGAAACTGACCGCATCGGGCCTACATGCGCCTGAAAACCATGCCCGCTTGCCGCTGTTTTTCCATCATATCGCACCGCAATTGGCAAAAAATGGAACTGAATATCTGGGTATTTTACCCCGGATTTGGAACGGATAAACCCCGCCATTTCAAACTGATTTGAGGCCCCGATGCCCGTTTTTGTAAACAACCAACGCGCCCCGACATAGGCTTTGCCCAGCAGCGACCAATATTTATAAAGGGAAACCGGTTTGGTCGCATTGTATTGAACATAAAGTTCAAGGTGGTCTTGTAGATTTTTGCCAACGCCAGCGCGATCAGCGACAACCTCAATGCCATGTTCCCGCAGATGTTCCGCTGGGCCAATCCCGGAAAGCATCAACAATTTCGGAGAGTTAATCGCCGAAGCTGACAGGATCACCTCTGATCTCGCTGAGATGATCTGAGTTTGGCCACCTTGCAGAATTTCAACACCGGTGGCGACTTTGTCTTTGATGATGACACGTTGCGCCAAGCCACGCACGACCTTGACCCCCATATCCTTGGCGGGGCGCAGATAGGCATTGGCCGTCGACCAGCGCCGACCTTTGTAAACGGTCATATCATAGGGGCCAAAACCCTCTTGTTGATGGCCGTTATAATCCTCGGTATCGTCATAACCGGCTTGGACACCGGCCTTGCGAAATGCCTTGGTCAGTGGGTTGTTACCAGGGCCGCGCGTCACATGCAGGGGGCCGTTTTTGCCCCGATATTCGGATGTTCCACCATGCCAGGTCTCCATCCGCTTAAAATAGGGCAACACATCCCGATAGGACCACCCTTTGGCGCCACTTTCTGCCCAATGTTCGTAATCCTGTGCGTTGCCCCGCACAAAGATCATGCCGTTGATGGATGACGATCCCCCAACAACTTTGCCGCGCGGGGTCGCCAGCCGCCGATTGCCCAGATTTGGCTCTGGTTCGGACTGAAATCCCCAATCATATAATGGCATGTTCATCGGATAAGACAAAGCCGCCGGCATCTGAATGAACGGCCCTAAATCAGAGCCACCGAATTCAATCAATATGACAGATTTTCCGGCCTCAGCCAAACGATAAGCCAAGGCGCAGCCCGCAGAGCCTGCGCCAACGATGACGTAGTCACTTTCCATTTTTCAACCTTTACTCGGTTTGGAACCCCGAAAATATCGGGTTCGTTTGTATTTTTTCAATCAGAACGCAGCTTCGACTTTGCCCATGCCCACATAAACGGTTTTCAATTCCGAATAGTGGTTGATCGCCGCCTTGGAGTTTTCGCGTCCAATACCCGACAGTTTGGAACCCCCGAAAGGCGCCTCTACCGGGGCGTCATTGTAGGAATTGATGTAGCAAGTACCGGCTTCGAACCCTGCCACCATGCGATGGGCGCGGTGGATATCACGGGTAAAGACACCCGCGGCCAGACCAAATTCCGTGTCATTTGCGCGCGCCAAAGCTTCTGCTTCGGTGTCAAAATCCAGCACAGCCATCACCGGACCAAAGATTTCTTCGCGTGCGATCGTCATATCGTCGCTCACATCGGCAAACACGGTTGGCTCGATGAAATTCCCAGCACCATCAGGGCAATTGCCACCGGCCACCAAACGCGCGCCTTCGGCTTGGCCTTTGGCGATGTAGGTTTTGACGATGTCCAATTGGCGCGCACTGACCATTGGTCCAAAATTTACGTTTTCATCCAGTGGATCGCCTATAACGGCCCCTTTCAGACGGTCCGCCAAACGGGTCAGGAACGCTTCTTTGATCCCTTTTTGAACGAAAACCCGCGTGCCGTTCGAACAGACCTGACCGGAGGAATAGAAATTGCCGTTGATCGCCCCTGATACGGCATCGTCCAAATCTGCGTCGTCAAAAATGACCAAAGGGGATTTGCCGCCCAGCTCCATTGTGACATGTTTTAGGCCCTCAGCGGCGGCGGCGGCGACTTTGCGCCCGGTTGGCACTGACCCTGTCAGTGAAACCTTGGCCACACGGGCGTCGGTCACCAGTTTGGCGCCAACGGCTCCGCGTCCCTGAACAATATTGATCAACCCGGCAGGCGCGCCAGCTTCTGTCAGGATTTCAGCGACTTGCAACGCACAGAGCGGCGTTTCCTCAGAGGGTTTAAACACAATCGCATTGCCGCAAGCCAAGGCGGGCGCAGCTTTCCAACAGCAGATTTGCGTGGGGTAGTTCCACGCGCCGATCCCAACCACAACGCCCAGAGGTTCGCGGCGCGTATAAACAAAGTCGCCCCCCAGATCGATGTGTTCACCGGTCAAAGACGCAGCCAACCCACCGAAATATTCCAGCGCATCGGCGCCGGATGTGGCATCGGCCACCAATGTTTCTTGCAACGGTTTGCCGGTATCGATGGTTTCCAACACAGACAAGTCACGGTTGCGTTCGCGCATGATGTCCGCCGCGCGGCGCAGAATGCGACCGCGTTCGGTGCCTGTCATTGCGGCCCAGATTTTCTGGGCGGCTGTGGCGGCGTCCAGCGCAGAATCCACCAAGGCTTCGGTGGCTTCATGCACTTGTGCGACCAATTCACCGGTCGCGGCATAGATAACGTCGATAGGCGCGCCGGTTTTATCTTCGACATAAGCGCCATTAATAAAGTGGCTGGCGGTTGGTTTTGCATTCGGGATCATGGCTTAACTTTCATTGCGACGCCGTGGTCGCGCGGGAAACGATGTGAGTTGGGTGTTCGGGTGTTCATGAGGTTGCTCATCAACCGCTCAGATGCGGTGCAAAGCGAGAGATGTTTATCCATCACGCCCCCAGCGATAATTTATGGGCAATCAAGGATTCAATCTGTGCTGGGATGCTTTGGGCCAGATCTCCTTCGGCGATTGCGGCCCTAAGATAGAAGCCATCAATCATCGACCCGACCCCATCGGCGATAGAATCAGCGTCGTTGGTTAGCGGTCGCAGCGCATAGACCAAATTCGAATGAAGCCGGGCCTGGTATAGCTGCAGCAACCGGCGTGCGGGGTCTGATGTCTGAGCTTGGGCATAGAATGTCATCCATGCCGTCACTGTGGCAGCGTCAAAACATTCGGGCGCAAAGCAGGCGTTCAAAATGGCGCGCAATCGGTCATGTGGTGTGCGAATGCCCTTATAATGCTCAAGGACAACCACTTGAAAATCACGCAGAATTCGCCGCATCGCTGCGTAAAAAATCTGTTCTTTGCCGCCAAAATAGTGATGCGCCAGCGCGCTGGACATGCCGGCGCGTTTGGCAATGCGTGCCACGGTCACATCCAATGACCCCGCCGCTCCAACTTCTGCAATTGTGGCCTTTACCAGAGCATCCCGTCTGATAGGCTCCATCCCGATCTTTGGCATTTAATCCTCAAAAAACTTGCTAAAAAACCGTAGATCGTTCTTTATTGACTCGTCAATCAAGAAAAATATCGAACTGACAACAACCGGGAGACGCCTGAATGAAACTGAAATCAACATTGTCCGTACTGGCCATTTGCGCCGGCACTGCCGCCGCCGCGGATTGTGGCTCTGTCACGTTTTCTGACGTAGGGTGGACTGACATCACCGCGACCACTGCTGCGACCGCAGTTGTGTTGGACGCGTTGGGCTATGAAACAGATGTCAAAGTGCTGTCCGTTCCAGTGACATATATTTCACTGGCCGAAGGGGACGTTGACGTTTTCCTTGGCAACTGGATGCCCACAATGGAAGCCGACATCGCCCCCTACCGCGAAGCAGGCACCGTTGACGTGGTGCGCACCAATCTGGAAGGCGCAAAATACACATTGGCCGTCAACAAAGCGGCGATGGATCTGGGCATTTCCGACTTTGCAGATATTGCAGCTCACGCGGATGCGCTGGACGGATCGATCTATGGCATCGAGCCGGGCAATGACGGCAACCGTTTGATCCAAGACATGATCGATGGCGGCGCCTTTGGTCTGGACGGGTTCGAAGTTGTCGAAAGCTCTGAGCAAGGCATGCTGGCTCAGGTTGAGCGGAATTCATCGCGCGACGAACCGATTGTGTTCCTGGGCTGGGAACCCCACCCAATGAACGCCAATTTTGACATGGGTTACCTGTCAGGTGGCGACGATTTCTTTGGTCCTAACTTTGGTGGTGCTGTGGTCGACACAAACACCCGTGCAGGTTACGCGGCAGAATGTCCGAATGTTGGCAAACTGTTGATGAACCTGGAATTCTCCTTGGCGATGGAAAACGAAATCATGGCCGCCATTCTGGATGACGGCGAAGATGCCGACGATGCCGCCAAGGTTTGGCTGTCCGCAAACCCAGACGCCTACATGGCTTGGTTGGATGGTGTGACAACACTGGATGGCGGTGACGCCGTTGAAGCCGTCAAGGCTGCGTTGGCCAACTAACCCCCCTGCACTAACACGATGACGCCCCGACCTTTGGCCGGGGCGTCGTTTTATGCACGACAGGAGAAGACACGGATGCTGAGCTGGCTAACAGACGAAAAAATCCCGGTTGGGAAAACCGCTAAAATCGGCTTTGAATGGCTGCGTGACAATGCGCAATGGTTTTTTGACGGTGTTGAGGACAGTCTGAACTGGCTCATCGAAGGCGTGTTGGCCGCGCTGCAATATCCGCATCCCCTGATTGTTATCGCGCTCTTTATGGCGCTGACTTGGGTGCTGCAACGGCGTTGGAAAACCTGCATTCTGGTCGGGCTTGGGTTTCTGTACGTGGTCAACCAAGGCTATTGGGAAGAAACCATGGAAAGCCTGACGCTGATCCTGTTTGCCTGCATCACCTGTATGGCGATTGGGGTGCCCATTGGGATTGCCGCGGCGCATCGCCCGAAACTGTACCAATATATCAGCCCAGTGCTGGATCTGATGCAGACCCTGCCCACATTCGTCTATCTCATTCCTATGATTGTTTTTTTCGGCATCGGCATGGTGCCCGGACTGGTGGCATCGGTGATCTTTGTGATCCCGGCCCCGATCCGGTTGACCCATTTGGGCGTGTCATCCACCCCCAAAGCGTTGCTGGAAGCCGCCGAAAGTTTCGGCGCAACACCCCGTCAGAAACTGCTGAAAGTGGAGCTGCCCTACGCCCTGCCCCAGATCATGACCGGGCTGAACCAGACCATCATGCTGTCGCTGTCGATGGTGGTGATCGCAGGTCTGGTTGGCGCGGACGGTTTGGGCGTTCCGGTGGTGCGGGCCCTGCAACAGGTGAACGCAGCCAAAGGTTTCGAAAGCGGGCTGGTGATTGTCGTCGTGGCGATTGTTCTGGACCGAATGCTGCGGGTGGAGCGTTAAGATGAGCACAGATAACAAAACCCCGAACAACAAAGACAAAGCCGTCATTTTCGACAACGTGTCCATCGTGTTTGGCAATGCCCCGCAAAAGGCGCTGCCGTTGATGGATGAAGGGCTGGATCGCACCGAAATTCAATCCAGAACCAATCAGGTGCTGGGTGTGCATGATTGTTCACTTGAGGTCGATCATGGTGAAATTCTGGTTTTGATGGGCCTGTCCGGGTCCGGTAAATCCACATTGCTGCGCTCGGTGAACGGGTTGAACCCGGTTGTGCGCGGCGCGGTGACGGTGAATGACGGCAATTGGTCAGCCAATCCTGAAACCTGTTCCAGCGAAGAATTGCGCCGGTTGCGCCGCGAATGTGTGGCCATGGTGTTTCAGCAATTCGGCCTGCTGCCTTGGCGCAATGTGCGCGACAATGTGGGGCTGGGTCTGGAACTGGCAGGCATGAACAAAGTGGAACGCCGTCAGAAAATCGACGAACAGCTGGAATTGGTGGGTCTGGCCGATTGGGCGGATCGCAAGGTTGGCGAATTGTCCGGCGGGATGCAGCAACGGGTTGGGCTGGCCCGGGCCTTTGCCACGCAGGCGCCCATTTTGTTGATGGATGAACCGTTTTCGGCGCTTGACCCGTTAATCCGCGCGCGCCTGCAAGACGAATTGCTGGAACTACAGGACCGCCTGAAACGCACGATTATCTTTGTGTCCCACGATCTGGACGAAGCGTTCAAGCTGGGCAATCGCATCGCCATCCTAGAAGGTGGGCGGATCGTGCAATTGGGCACACCACGCGACATTATCAACAATCCAGTTGATGAATATGTCACTGATTTTGTGGCTCATATGAACCCGCTTGGGGTTTTGACTGCCCGTGATGTCATGCAGGCGGGGCCGACAGATGGGCCCGATATTGACGTTGAAATGCCGGTCAAAGAGCTGATGGAATTGTTGAAATCCAACGCCGCACTCAACGTCGTCGAAAACGGGAAATCCATTGGCAACATCACCGCGCAGGCCGTGTTGGATCGACTGGGCAGCTAGCGGATCACATGACAAAGGCTCGGTTTGATCCGGGCCTTTGTCCTCAGAGCCTGCGAACCTGGACCGTTTCGCGGTTGCCATACCCGTTAAAACGCGTTGTCACGCCAGTCAGATAGGCGCCCATGGACCGGAACAAAATCCAGTCCCCTTCGCACAGATCATCGGGCAAATGCAGGCTGTGTGGCAATTGATCCAGACTGTCACAGGTCGGTCCAAACACGACCATTTCAGAGGTTTTTCCGTTTCTTTCGTGGTCAGGGCCCAGCACCCGAAAATCTGGAATGACCATCGATGGAAATTCCGATAGGCCACCATAAATACCGTCATTCAAATAGACGCGCCCTGCGCGGACGGATTTCACACAAACGCCGTATGAAAACGCATCCGCCACCAATCCACGCCCCGGTTCACAGATCAGGTCCGGACGGGTTTCAAACCCAGAAACCGCAGCATGGATCACCTCAAAATACTTTTGCAGATTGAGCCCTTGGCCCGTGCGAACCGATGGAAACCCACCGCCGACATTCAGGCGTTTTATCGAAACGCGCGCTGCTTTGGCGATGTTGATCGCGGCCGCGATATAGGTGGCATAGGCCTGTGGGTCACCGCATTGCGTGCCCACATGAAACGTCAATGCCGTCCTGAACCCTGCCCGCGCGACCCGCTGCAACAGCGCTGCGGCCTCTGTTTCGGTGGCACCGAATTTTTCGCCAAAATTGTAATGCGCGCCCGCGACAGGCAACTTAAATCGCACAGACACTTCGTGATCCGCGCCGATGCCCTGTCTGATCAATTTATCCAGTTCACTGGCATCATCCACCGACCAGCTGCGCACGCCAGCGCGCAACCCCGCTTGGATTTCACGTTCGGTTCGCACCGGGTTGTTATAGTGTAAATCAGATTGCGGCCCGATGCTTTGAACCAAAGCGATTTCTTCGGGTGACGCCACATCAAACCCGGCCAGCCCCCCATCCACTAGATGGGTCAGCACCTCATCCGATGGGTTGGCTTTGACTGCATATGTCACCAGACCGGGAAACCCCGATAGGAATGCCCCCAACCGTTCCCGCAACGCATCCACGGCGAAAAAATGCACCGGCAATTCGGGATTGTGTTTCATAAGATATGAAACAGGATCCAAATAAGGCTCTGGTCGTTGCAGCATATTGCGCTCTCCTTTATGCCACGCTAGCAACGATGGATGGCAATGTGTTGCGGCACATTGCGCAAATTGACTCCCATTCTTAGCAAAATGACGATATGACGGGCAACATGACTGATCTTGATGAAACAGACCGCCAGCTATTGATCCAATTGGCCGCCAATGCCCGTATGCCCGTCGCCAAACTGGCCGCCAAAATGGGATTGGCGCGCACCACGGTTCAGGCGCGGTTGGATCGATTGGAACGATCCGGCGTGATTGCCGGTTACACCCTACGCCTAAGTGACGAAGCACAGCGCGGGCTGATCCGGGCCACCGTGCTGGTACAGATCACACCCTCCGCACAGGCGGCGGTTTTGCTGCAATTGCAACGCATGCCGCAGGTTGAAAAAGTGCACGCCACATCAGGCCGGTTCGATTTGGCCTGTCAGGTTGGCACCCGATCCACGCTGGAACTGGATCAAACATTGGATAAAATCGGTGAAATTGACGGCGTTCAAATGACCGAAAGCCTGATCCATCTGTCCACACGCATTGATCGCGCGCTTTAATTTCAAAAATTTTTCATCGTCGGGGGAATAAACCCCGGCCTGAGGTGTTTCTTCTTTGTAACCGCCGTTCATCGGCCCCAAGAGGACACCATCATGACGATCACTTTGAAAACCAAGCTGAGCTTTGCCCTGATCGCAGGCGCCACCCTAACCGCCTGTGAATCCTATGCTGCCGGACATACGGCCGGGATTGTTTTGGAAACCAGCACATCCATGGGCACGATCCTGACGGACACCAACGGCATGTCGCTATATACGTTTGACAGCGATAGTGCGGGCATGTCGGCCTGTAACGGCGGCTGTGCCGTGAATTGGCCACCACTAATGGTGGAGGATGGGGCCGAGGCATCCGGTAAAATGTCGATCATCACCCGCGCAGATGGCAGCCAGCAATGGGCCTATGACGGGGCGCCGCTGTATTTCTGGAAAAACGATCGCGCCGCGGGTCAGGTCACGGGTGACGGCGTCGGCGGTGTCTGGCATGTTGCCAAGCCCTGATCCAAACGCCTAAACTGCGATATGGGCTGCGCGATTGGCCCATATCATTAGGATGCTCCGCGTGTTTCAGGACCAGCTACAGGCATGCCTTCCCGATTTGCGACGCTTTGCGCTGTCTTTGACGCGAAACGGGGATGCGGCAGATGATCTTGTGCAGGATTGCGCTGAACGCGCCCTGCGCAAACAGCATTTATACGCTGACGGCACATCCCTAAAAGCATGGTTGATGACGTTGCTGATCAATCTCTATCGCAACCAATTGCGCGCCCTGTCGCACCGTCCCCCCCATGACATGATCGAGGATGTGCATGTGGCCGCGCCGGATACGCTGGCGGGGAAACTGGCCCTGTCGGACGTGTCCAAGGCGCTGGATTTACTGCCCGATGACCAACGCGAGGTCCTGCTGAGCGTGGTGATCGGCGGGCTCAGCTACAAAGAGGTCGCTCTGGCTTTGGACATGCCTCTTGGCACCGTCATGAGCCGCCTGGGCCGCGCCCGTGCAAAATTACGCAGCCTGACCGGGAAATTATCGACAAATGAGGTGGCCCCGTGACCCAGCGCCCAGACATCACCGACGATATGCTGCATGCTTTTGTGGATGGTCAACTGGATGACGCCGACATGGCGCGGGTTGAGTCGTGGTTAAACGAACACCCTGAAAAGGCGGAAGAAATCGCCGATTGGGACGCCCAGAACCACGCCATTCAATCCCTGTTTCCGGCCCAAGAATCCCCGCTCTCTGTGAAGCCAATTGCAGCCAACCAACCCACGGCCCCGTCCGGCAATTGGATGGGCCGGGTCGCCGCGATGCTGGCCGTTTTGGGGCTTGGTATGGCCGGTGGCTGGGTCCTGCGCGGCCCCGGATCGGATGTGGAACTGACCGCGCGGCTGGTGGGGGATGCGATGTCGGCCCATGTGGTATTTGCCGCTGATCCGCATCGCCCGGTCGAACTGGCCGCCTCAGAAGAAGACCTGCTGATCCGCTGGCTGTCCAACCGGGTTGGGCACACTCTGGCCACGCCTGACCTGTCGGCGCATGGGTTTGATCTGGTGGGCGGACGGCTTTTGTCTGTGGCCGAAGGCCCCGCCGCGCAATTCATGTACGAAAACGCCGCTGGGCAGCGCATCACGCTGTTCGCCGTTCAGGGCCCCACCACCCGCGTGGCCGAATTCAGCTATGACCAAAACGGCCCGGTCAATTCATTTTACTGGCAGGATGAAAACCTGCGATATGCCGTTGTCGGCGACATCCCCCGCGATGATCTGAGTGCCGTTGCTGTCACGATCTTTGACGCCCTGTCGTAAAGCGGCTTTCCCTTGGCCTGCCCCCTTGTTATCTGGGGCGCAGAGATAAGGGATCGCTGATCATGACGATGGAAAAAACATTTAACGCCGCCGACGCCGAAAGCCGGCTTTACGCTGCTTGGGAACAGGCGGGTTGTTTCAAAGCTGGCGCCAATGCCAAGCCCGAAGCAAGCCCCTATTGCATCATGATCCCGCCCCCGAATGTGACCGGCGTTTTGCATATGGGCCACGCGTTCAACAACACGTTGCAGGATATCCTGATCCGCTGGAAACGCATGCAGGGATATGACACGCTCTGGCAGGCCGGAACCGACCATGCGGGCATCGCCACGCAGATGGTTGTCGAACGCACGCTGGCGGAAACCCAGCAACCGGGCCGCGTTGAATTGGGCCGTGAAAAGTTTCTGGAAAAGGTCTGGGACTGGAAAGAAAAATCCGGCGGCACCATCGTGGAACAGCTCAAACGACTGGGCGCGACCTGTGACTGGGACCGCACCGCGTTCACCATGTCCGGCGCCCAAGGCGACACCCGTGTAGGCCACGAAAATTCGGCCAATTTCCACGATGCCGTGCTGAAGGTTTTTGTTGAGATGTACAACAAAGGTCTGATCTATCGCGGCAAACGTCTGGTCAATTGGGACCCGCATTTCGAAACCGCGATTTCCGATCTTGAGGTCGAAAATATCGAAACCGCCGGTCATATGTGGCACTTTAAATACCCCCTCGCTGGGGGGGCCACCTATACCTATATCGAAAAAGATGAGGACGGGAATGTCACGCTCAGCGAAGAGCGCGACTATATTTCCATCGCCACCACACGGCCAGAAACCATGCTGGGCGACGGGGCTGTTGCGGTTCATCCATCAGATGAACGTTACGCGCCAATTGTCGGAAAATTATGCGAAATTCCCGTTGGCCCCAAGGAACATCGCCGCCTGATCCCAATCATCACTGACGAATATCCGGACAAGGATTTTGGCTCTGGTGCGGTGAAAATCACCGGCGCGCATGATTTCAACGATTACCAAGTCGCCAAGCGCGGCGGCATCCCGATGTACAACCTGATGGACACCAAGGCCAATATGCGCGCCGATGGTAAACCTTATGCCGAAGAAGCCGCCGCCGCCCAAGCGATTGCCAATGGTGAGGCCGAATTTACCGAAGCGTCGATTGCCGCGATGAATTTGGTGCCCGAACAATATCGCGGCATGGATCGGTTCACCGCTCGCAAGGCCGTGATCGCCGACATCACCGCCGAAGGTCTGGCCGTGATGCAATCCATCACCAAAACCGATCCTGAAACCGGCGAAGACGTCACCGTGCTGGAACCGTTTGTTGAAAACAAACCGATCATGCAGCCCTTTGGGGATCGTTCCAAGGTTGTGATCGAGCCGATGTTGACCGATCAATGGTTTGTTGACGCCGCCAAAATCGTTGGCCCCGCTTTGGATGCGGTGCGCAATGGTGACGTGAAAATCATGCCGGAATCCGGTGAGAAAACATATTACCACTGGCTGGAAAACATCGAGCCATGGTGCATTTCACGCCAACTTTGGTGGGGGCATCAGATCCCGGTTTGGTTTGACCAAGATGGCAATCAGTTTTGTGCAACGACAAAAGACGAAGCTATTCTCCAGGCAAAGGATTACCACTCAATCCGGAATCCAGAACTTTCTATCGAAGTTGCCGAGGCTAACGCTGGACAAATGCGGTTGAAACCGGATTCTGCCGGGCGGCAAGATGAGGCGATTACAAATACCCAATCTGGATGGGTTAACGGGGGCGATGACGTCCTTTTCATCGAATTACGCCGCGACCCCGACGTGCTCGACACGTGGTTCTCATCCGGGCTTTGGCCCATCGGCACGCTGGGCTGGCCCGAAGACACCGATGCGCTGAACAAATACTTCCCGACCAGCACGCTGATCACTGGGTCAGACATCCTGTTTTTCTGGGTGGCGCGGATGATGATGATGCAGCTGGCCGTAGTCGATCAGATCCCGTTTGACACCGTTTACCTGCATGGCCTTGTGCGCGATGCTAAGGGTAAAAAGATGTCAAAATCCACCGGAAACGTCGTTGATCCACTTGAAATCATTGACGAATACGGCGCAGACGCGCTGCGGTTTACCAATGCATCCATGGCGTCGCTTGGCGGTGTTCTGAAACTCGACATGCAGCGGATCGCCGGGTACCGCAACTTCGGTACCAAGCTCTGGAACGCGGCCAGCTATGGCGACGTGATGATGGATGCCTACGGTCTGGATCGCGGCGCTGAGCCCCCTGCGGTCACGCTGACATTGAACAAATGGATCATCGGTGAAACCGCCAAAGTCCTAGAAGACGTGAATGCCGCCCTTGATGCGTTCCGGTTCAACGACGCCGCCAACGCGCTTTATGCCTTTGTCTGGGGCAAATTCTGTGACTGGTATCTGGAGTTCACCAAACCCATCATGCATGGCGACGATGAAGCCGCCAAATTGGAAACCCGCCGCACCTATGCGTGGGGCATGGACCAATGCCTGTTGATGTTGCACCCGATCATGCCCTTCATCACCGAAGAAATCTGGGACGTAACCCCGGATCGCGGCCAGAAAACCGGCGATGCGGCCAAAATGCTGATCCACGCGGATTGGCCAACCTACACGGCCGCCGATCTGGTGGATCCAGCGGCCGAGGCGGAAATGTCTTGGGCGATTTCCATGATCGAAGGCATCCGGTCCGCGCGGGCGCAAATGAACGTGCCTGCCGGGTTGAAAGTGCCGGTGATCCAGCTGGCCGCCGATGACGCCGCGCGCAAAGCCTGGGCCAATAACGAAGTGATGATCAAACGGCTGGCCCGGATTGACAGCATGACCGAAGCGACCGAGGCGCCCAAAGGGTCGCTGAGCATTGCCACCCAAGGTGCGTCCTTTGCGTTGCCATTGGCCGACATCATTGATGTGGACGCGGAAAAGGACCGCCTGAACAAAGCGTTAGGCAAGTTGCAAAAGGAACTGGGTGGCCTGCGCGGTCGGTTGAAAAACCCGAAATTCGCCGCCTCTGCCCCACCAGAAGTGGTCGCAGAAACCAAAGAAAACCTCGCTCTCAGAGAAGAGGAAGAGGCGCAACTAAACGCCGCCATGGCCCGGCTAAACGAGATCGATTAATCAAAATAGGGCCCGCCAGAATTTGGTGGGCCCTTTGCTTTTGTAGTCCTAATTCGTTCGCCGGTGGCGTTATGCCGATGGCCTCGTCAGTCAAATTTCGGGGCGCGTTTTGCCATATTGGCTGCGATCACTTCCATCATTTCTGGCTTACCGATCAGATCGCTTTGTGCGCGACTTTCGGCATATAAAACATCGGTTTCTTCGCCCGTATAGGCCACGTCGATCAACCGCTTAGCGGCCCGTATGGCCGTTGGGCTTTTGCCTGCGATTTCAACCGCCAGTTTCAGCGCCGCCGCTTTGGGATCGTCGGATATTTCTGTAATCAGCCCCCAATCCAACGCCTGAGCCGCCTCAATCGGTTCCGCCGTATAGGTCATACGTTTCACCACATCCGCGCGTGTCAGCCGTGGCAACAACACCATGCCGCCCATATCCGGGATCAGGCCCCATTTCATTTCCATAATCGCCAGTTTGGTATCCGGGGCCGCAATGCGAATATCTGCGCCCAAGGCCAGCTGAAACCCAGCGCCATAAGCCACGCCATGCAATGCAACGATCACCGGCATGGGCAGGCGCGACCAAATCATCGAAATCTCTTGGAATAGATTTGCGTTGCCATGGGTGCGTTTCATCACCAGCTCTTCTGGGTCTTGCTGCGCCATCATCGCAAATGACATCACATCCAGACCGGCGCAGAACGCGCGGCCTTGGCCGGACAAAACCACGGCCCGCACGTCATCGCGATCCATCAGATCCTGCCCTGCCGCAACCAACGCATGGCTCATTTCCATATCCATCCCATTCATTTTCTCCCCTCGGGTCAGGGTGACTTGGGCGATATGATCTTTGATTTCGACGGAAACGCGGCTCATTTTGTCCTCCAAAGCGATTGCTAAGGTGACTTAAACGTAAAGCTTAGCAAAACACTAACAGGACGTTGGGGCATTTACCGATTGGCTATGGGACCAGCCGATCTATGGCCCGCATCGCGCCGATGCTTTTGTCGTAAACAAGCGTCAAAATACGGCGGCCAGACGGCTTGGTGGCAATCTGTGGCAATGCACGCACCGATAGGCTGGCCGCGGTGACGGCCAAAAATCCACGTCGGGATAAATCAGGCATCGGTTCTCCTTTTTTTTGCCTCTAATTGCGAACCATTCTCATATAAAGTGAAACATTACGAATTCAAGATGTTGCCCCCTCCTAGTGCAAATGGTTAACGTTCGACCATGACGCAAAATGATCCACGACTGACCCCGCTTGCTGCCGCTTTGCCGGTTTCTGTTCCCTTTGTTGGCCCCGAAGCCCAAGAACGCGCCCAAGGCGGCGTATTTCAGGCGCGATTGGGGGCAAATGAAAACGTATTTGGCCCATCGCCCAAGGCGATCGCAGCCATGCAAGCCACCGCATCCGAGGCTTGGATGTATGCAGATCCAGAAGCGCATGATCTAAAGCAAGCCCTTGCCTTGCATCACAAAATTCCGGCCGACCATATCGTGATCGGCGAAGGGATTGATGGGTTGCTAGGGCTGTTAGTACGTCTGTTGATTGAGCCAGGGGACGCGGTGGTCACATCTGATGGGGCCTATCCCACCTTTAACTATCACGTGGCCGGTTTTGGTGGTGAATTGCACAAAGTGGCCTATGCCGGGGATTTTGAAGACCCAGAACGCCTGTTGGCCAAGGCCAAAATGGTTAACGCCAAGCTGATTTATTTTGCCAATCCCGACAATCCGATGGGCACGATGCATGACCGCGAGACTGTAAATAGGATGATCCGCGCAGTCCCTGAGGGCGCGTTATTGATCCTGGACGAAGCCTATTTGGAATGCGCGCCAGACGGATCAGCCCCGGTTTTGCGCCCAACTGAGGCCAACGTGATCCGCATGCGGACATTTTCCAAAGGATACGGATTGGCAGGCGCGCGTGTCGGCTATGCGATCGGCCCTGCCCCGTTGATCAACGCATTTAACAAAGTGCGCAATCATTTTGGCATGTCCCGTATGGGATTGGCCGGGGCGCTGGCGGCGGTGCAGGATCAGGACGGTTTAAAAAACATCCAAGATCAAATCGCCGCGTCTCGGGGGCGGATCGATGCCATTGCTGCGGCAAATGGATTGAAAACGGTGCCTTCTGCGACCAATTTCGTGGCCATTGATTGTGGTCGGGACGGGGAATTTGCCCGCGCGGTGCTGGACGCGTTGATTGCCAGGGGCATTTTTGTCAGGATGCCCTTTGTGGCGCCGCAAAATCGCTGTATCCGGGTTTCCTGTGGCACTGACGCGCAGATGGATTTGTTATCCGACGCCCTGCCCGCCGCATTGGCAACGGCGCGCAGTTTGCTTGATAAAACAGATACCTAAGGGCGAACACTTTGCGCGGCCGCGTCACATAAATGCTGGCTGGCCGCGTCTAATGCCCCTGCGCCATGCGGGATATTCAACGCCTTTAGCCCCATATCAATCGCACCCAGCATTCCCATAATCATATGGGCGCTGACATGTCCCATATGGCCGATCCTAAAATATCCAGATGCCGGATCACGCCCCAATCCGATCCCTAATGTGACCCCGGCAACCGTTTCGGTATAGGCCCTCAGGCGGTCGGCATTGGGCGCGGTCATGGCGATAGATGTGACCGCGTTTGACCGTTTTTCTGGGGTGGCAATATTAAGGGTCATTTCCCCTGTTTGCCCCCAGACATCCACCGCGGCCCAAATCGCCCCAGCCAAGGCAGCATGCCGCGCCCATAACGCCTCCAGCCCCTCTTCTTTGATCATGTTCAGGGCCTCGCGCAGACCATAAAGATGATGCGTCGGCGCGGTCCCATCAAAATGCTGCCAATATTCATCCGCATTGGCACGCGGTTTCCAATCCCAATATTGTGAGGGCTGGCAATTTTCCCGTGCAGCGGCCGCGCGATCATTGAAAAACACGAACCCGACGCCCGCCGGGGTCATCAATCCCTTTTGGCAGGCCGCGATGGTAACATCCGCCCCCCAATCATCCATCCGGTATTCATCGCATCCCAATGACGCGATGCAATCAATCATCATCAGCGCCGGATGCCCCACCAAATCCAAAGTTTTGCGCAACCCAGCCACATCGTTTTTCACGCTTGTGGATGTGTCCACATGCACCGCCAGAACCGCTTTGATCTGGTGATCAGTATCTGCGCGCAATGCAGCTTCGACTTGGGTCAGGTCAATGTCGCTCTGATTGCCAAAATCCAGAATCTGAGTTTTGAGCCCCAGATCCCGCGCCATTCCGCCCCAGCCCAGACAAAACGCCCCAGTGCCCAATACCAAAACCGTGTCCCCGGGGGATACAACGTTGCTTAGCGATGCCTCCCATGTGCCGTGTCCGTTGGTGATATAAATCGCCATCTCATGTTGGGTGCCGACCAATGCCTTTAGGTCCGGAAACAGGGTCCGCGTCATATCAATCAAAGGTCCGGTATAGATATTGGGCGATGGCCGATGCATCGCCGCCAAAACGCGATCCGGAACAACAGACGGGCCGGGAATGGCCAAATATGGGCGACCTTGGTGCAGGGACATGTACAACCTTTCTTGCATAACTTTGGCGACCTTATCCCTGTTCATGGCTGCGTCAACGCCCATATGTTTGGACAAGCCGCGACTTGCCCTATATGCGGAATTGGGCTTTATCCAATGGACCAGAATGCGAAAGGTCACATCCGTGTCATCCCCCGACCCCAAAGCTGATCCACACACCGATATGAGCGGAAAACACCTGTTTTCGTGGCTCTGGCGGGCCTATTTGCGCCCTCATTGGCCTTGGCTGGGGGTTGCGGGCCTGATGATGATGATGGAAGGCGTGGTCCCCGCGATCCTGAGTTGGGCGATGGGGCCGCTGTTTGATGACGTGTTCATCGGCGGCAATCAGGGGGCGATGGTCTGGGTGGGCCTAACGATCATGATTGCCTTTGTGCTGCGCGGGCTTAGCTCGGTTGCACAAAAGGTGGTCGTCACACGGATTTCACAGCGCACAGCGGGACAAATTCGCGGGGATTTGCTGCGGCATCTGATGCGGCTTGATACACAATTCCATCAGGAAAATCCGCCCGGTGCCTTGATCGAAAAGGTTCAGGGCGACGTCGAAGCGGTTAACCGGGTTTGGTCGGCAATTGTGACCGGGCTGGGCCGTGATGCCGTGTCTGTTATCGCCCTCTTTGGGGTGACTTTGTACATTGACTGGCGCTGGACCTTGGTTGCGTTGATCGGCATTCCGCTGCTGGTCGCGCCGTCCTATTTGATCCAAACCTATGTGCGACGCCGTGCACGTGATGCGCGCGCATTGGCCAGCCGCATGTCGACCCGATTGGACGAGGTGTTTCATGGCATCACCCCAATCAAACTAAACGCCCTAGAAGAGTACCAAGCGCAGCGTTACGAAACCCTGATCGACGACCGGGTAAATGCCGAAGTGCGCAACGTTTTTGGCCAAAGCATGATCCCGGCCCTGATTGATGTCATGGCGGGTCTGGGGTTTGTCGGGGTTCTGTTTTTGGGCGGCGCGCAGATCGCTGAGGGTGAAAAAACCGTGGGTGAATTCATGTCATTTTTCACCGCGATGTCGCTGACATTTGAACCTTTGCGCCGGTTGGGCGGCGTCACCGGAGTGCTGCAAACCGCGGCGGCCAGTATGGAACGGGTCTATCATTTGTTGCACCGTGTACCGGTCCAAAAAGGCCCCGTTGGCACAGCGTTGCCTGCACCATCCATGACGCAGGCCCCCGAAATTGTGTTGGACAACGTCACCCTTTCATATGGGGATTTCCCGGTTCTTCGCGGCACGTCCTTTGTGGCAGAGGCCGGCAAAACCACGGCGTTGGTCGGCGCATCCGGCGCGGGCAAAAGCACCATCTTTAATCTGTTGACACGGCTGTCAGAACCACAATCCGGGGATGTCACCATCGCAGGGATACCCAATAATGCAATGCAATTGGCCGATCTGCGGGGCCTGTTTTCGGTGGTGTCCCAAGACGCGGCATTGTTTGACGAAACCCTGCGCGACAATATCCTATTGGGGCGCGATGATGTTTCTGATGAGGAGCTGAACGACGTGTTGCAATCGGCGCATGTGACTGACTTTCTGGCGAAAATGCCGGATGGGCTGAACAGTTCCGCAGGGCCGCGTGGCAGCAATCTGTCGGGGGGGCAACGCCAACGGATCGCCATTGCGCGCGCATTGTTGCGTGATACGCCGATCCTGTTGCTGGACGAAGCGACATCCGCGCTGGACACCAAATCCGAAGCGATTGTGCAGGATGCGCTGGAACGCCTGTCCAAGGGCCGCACGACGCTGGTGATTGCCCATCGTCTGTCCACAATCCGCAACGCCGACAAAATCGTGGTCATGGATCAGGGGCGCGTTGTCGAACAAGGTCGCCATGATGATTTGCTGGCGCAGGGCGGCATCTATGCTGGGTTATATTCGCTACAATTCCGAGGGGAAGACACATGAACAATCGGGTGATTTTGGCGCTCACGGGCGCGGATCGGCACGATTTTCTGGACGGGTTGGTCACCAATGTTGTGCCCACAAATCAGGACGGGCTGCGTTATGCGGCCTTGCTGACGCCACAGGGTAAATTCATCGCGGATTTCTTTCTGCTGGAAACCGGATCGCAGCTGCTGATCGATGTGGATGCCAGTGCCGCGCCGGGATTGTTCCAACGTCTGAATATGTATCGTCTGCGCGCGGATGTGCAGATCGCTGAAACCGATCTGATCGTGTCGCGCGGGATCGATACGCCCCCTGCTGATGCCCTGCCCGACCCGCGTCACAGCGCACTTGGCTGGCGTCATTATGGTGAGGTTGATCAATCTCAGGACGTGGATTGGGATGCGATCCATGTGGCACATGTGATCCCGCAAACCGGGATTGAGCTTGGACCAGACAGCTACATCCTAGAAGCCGGGTTCGAACGTCTGAATGGGGTCGATTTCAAAAAGGGCTGTTTTGTCGGTCAGGAAATTGTCGCGCGGATGAAACACAAAACCGAACTGCGCAAAGGATTGGTGCCGGTTCATGTGGATGGTGTCGCTGAAACCGGCGCAGAGATCACCGTGAATGGCAAACATGTGGGCACGCTTCATACCCGATCCGGGGATGTTGCGATTGCCTATCTGCGTCTTGATCGCGCCAAAGAAGGCATGGTTGCCGGCCAAGCAACCCTGTCCATTAGCGCGGCATCGTAAAAATTTTATTAAACCAAAAATCAAAAGCCCCGCCAGTGGCGGGGCTCAACGTCGTTAAATCGTAAACATCCGACGCGCATTACGCGCGTTCTGAATATTCCATTGTTTCCGTACTGACGACAATCATCTCATCTTGGCCCACAAAAGGTGGCACCATGACACGCACGCCATTGTCCAAAACCGCAGGCTTAAAGCTGTTGGCCGCGGTCTGACCTTTGACGACAGGCTCGGTTTCAACGATCTTGCAGGTCACTTTTTGTGGCAATTGCGCGCTCAGCGCCTCTTCTTCGTGGAACTCAACCACGATGGTCATTCCGTCCTGCAGGAACGGACGACGGTCGCCCAAAATCTCGGCTGGCAGCTCAACCTGTTCGTAGGTTTCGGTGTCCATAAAAACCAGCATCCCATCGTTTTCATAGAGAAATTGCTGATCTTTCTGTTCCAAACGCACGCGTTCAACCTTGTCCGCGGACCGGAACCGTTCGTTCAGTTTTGACCCGTTACGCAGGTTGCGCATTTCCACCTGCGCAAAGGCCCCGCCTTTGCCGGGCTTTACGTGATCGACTTTAACAGCGGCCCACAGACCGTCATTATGTTCCAGCACATTGCCGGGGCGAATTTCGTTTCCGTTAATTTTTGGCATGGGTCGCTTTGTGTCAGAATTATGTCAAATGGTTGTTGTTTGCTTAACCAACCCTATATCTTGGGGATGGGTCCAATGCAACTTACCTATATACGGAAACGCCCCTGAATCAGCCATGCACCAAACGCATGGCAGCCATTCCAAAAGAGGCCACCCGAATCAACTGGAAATAGGCATATTCGCCCTCACGCCGGAACTACAAGTGCTAAAAATAAAAAAGGACCTCTCATGAGAGATTTTGTCGATGGTAGCGCCTATAACAACGAACAAGGCAATCGTGCGCGCAAATTATTTGCAGCCGTTGTTTTGGCCGCTTTGGACGATGCCATTGCCGACGATAAAAAGTATGGTAACGGTCCTGAGCAAATTGCACGCTGGGCTCGGTCACGTGATGGCCGCGAAGTACTGACCTGCGCTGGGATTGATCCCAACGAACGGGTTGTCGAAGGGCTGATGTCTTTTGTTGGTAAGGGTGTTCGGACTTCTGTTGCGCTGTCGCGCGAAGAAAGCGAACGTCGTAATGCCGCCGAAGCAGAGGCCGCACGCGCTGCGTGATCCAGATTTAAAAGTCTGCCAATGATGAAAACGCGGCCCTCTGCTCGGGCCGCGTTTTCCTTTTCCGCCCCCAAAACGCGATGGCCCGTGACAAACCCCATGCTGTCCCAGTGCCGTGCCTAAATTTTAGCCAAACAAAATATGGCCCAGATTGCTGATGGCCAGCTCTGCCATCAACAGCAAACCCACCAGCGCACGTTTGATCCAGCTTTTAAACCGACGGTAGAGCAAAACACTGCAAACCAGCACCAGTGACACTTCGATTGGGCCGACAATGCCGGCATGGTGATTGCGGTTCCAATAGCTGACCGGGCTTTGAAAAATCCAATCCGACATGGGCCAGAAATGCGCGCGTCCGTCATTATGATGCAGCGGGAAATCCAACGCCAAATGCAGCAATGCCGCGCCACATAACGCGATCCAAATGGGCCGTTTGGCCCAGATCGCAAAGCTGATCCCAATCCCCCAAAGCAAGAAAGAATTGTCGATCCGAAAAACCGCCTGCCATGAGGATGAAAAGTAGAGGTCGTTAAACACCACATCCGCAGGTGTGTTCAGGATCAGAAAATGCCAGCCCACCAGCAGATATAGCGACAGGTCCGGGATCAAAGCGCCAGACAACGCCGCCGCCGTGGTGCCGCGCACCTGTTCCTGCGCAAAGGCCGCCTTGCCGAAAATCAAATGCGCTGGCGTGTTCATTTGGTCGCTTTCATGGTTTCCCTTCGCCTCGCGGCTTCCTAGAACACTAGGGCGGAGGTTGGAAATGGCCAAATCACATATGCAAGCAAACGCGTTGATGATCCAGGGTGCGGGGTCCAATGTGGGGAAATCCATGTTGGTGGCAGGCCTGTGCCGGGCCGCGTTGCATCGTGGGCTGCGTGTGGCCCCGTTTAAGCCCCAGAACATGTCCAACAACGCCGCCGTGACGGTGGATAGCGGCGAAATTGGCCGCGCTCAGGCGTTGCAGGCGCGGGCCTGTGGGCTTGATCCGGTTGTGGACATGAACCCGGTCCTGTTGAAACCCGAATCCGATTTGGGCGCACAGGTGATCGTGCAGGGCAAACGCAAAGCCACAATGAAGGCGCGGGATTACGGCAAAACCAAACACAAATTGCTGCCACCTGTGTTGCAAAGCTTTGATCGGTTACGGGCCGCCTATGATCTGGTGCTGGTCGAAGGCGCAGGCAGCCCGGCTGAGGTGAACCTACGCGCCGGAGACATCGCCAATATGGGCTTTGCCGAGGCGGCCAACATCCCCGTGGCCTTGATCGGTGACATCGACCGTGGTGGGGTGATTGCGCAGCTGGTGGGCAGCCATACGGTTCTGTCAGAAAACGACCGCAATCGGATCAAAGCGTTCGGCGTGAATAAATTTCGCGGCGACCCCACCCTGTTTACCGCCGGAATGCAGGTCATTGCCGATCACACCGGCTGGGACGGCGTTGGGATCATCCCGTGGTTTGATCGTGCGCATCTGTTGCCTGCCGAGGATGTGATGGATGTGGCATCCCGTCCCGGTGGGGCGCTGAAAATTGTGGTGCCTCGGCTGAACCGGATCGCGAATTTCGATGACCTTGATCCGCTGGCCGCCGAACCATGCGTCAGTCTGGACATTATCGAGGCAGGGCGCGCCCTGCCCGGTGATGCGGATCTGATCCTGATCCCCGGATCCAAATCCACCATTGCTGATCTGGCCCATTTCCGTGCCCAAGGCTGGGATGTGGACCTACATGCCCATATCCGCCGTGGTGGGCGTGTTCTGGGCATCTGTGGCGGCTATCAGATGCTGGGGCAGCGCATTGTTGATGCTGACGGGATCGAAGGCGCGCCCTGTGATGTGGCCGGTTTGGGCCATCTGGACGTGGTCACCAATATGAAGCCTCAGAAACATCTGGCCCTGACCAAGGCCACCTACCGCGCCACGGGTGCGGATGTAGAAGGCTACGAAATCCATATCGGCGAAACCGACGGGCCGGACCGGGATCGCGCTTGGTTGGATATTGGCGCGCGCACCGAAGGCGCTGCCAGCGCTGACGGGCATGTGCGGGGCTGCTATCTGCACGGGCTGTTTGGATCAGACGAATTTCGCGCGACCTATTTGGCGGAATTGGGCGCAAAGGTTGATCCACTGGATTATTCGAAAGGGGTAGAAGACACGCTGGACGCGTTGGCGCAGCATCTGGAAACCCACATGGATGTGGATCGCCTGTTGGCGCTGGCCAGCACGACAGAGGGACCTTAGGATCACCTATATTCTTGGCGATTAATCCAGATTATTCAAAGTCTTGGCTGGACAGAATGCGGTAAATCTCGCGGCGGACCAATTTGCGCACATTGCGGGTGATCCGTTCGCCCAGCACACCTTGCAATTCGTTCCGAACGATTTCAGCAACCATGTCGCGCAACGCTTCTTCGTCGATCAGGTTTTCACCGTCCAGATAGGCCGCCAGATCAGAATCCTGATCATTTGGCAGATCTGCCACCGGTTCCTGTGCCTCTGGCGCCGCAGCTTTGGGCAGCTCAACCACAGTGTCATCCGCTACGGCCGCGTCCAGCGACGGCTCTGCTGTATTGTGAACCTCTGACGCCGTTTCTGCGGTTTCAACGGGCGTGTCGTCGGCCATCACAGCGTCTTCAACACTCAGATGCAGGCGTGGTGCGCGGCGTTCTGTGTCAGGGGTGGCGCTCCAATCCATAACCGGCTGCGCTTCACTGCCATCTGGTTCCCACTCTTCTGGTTGCGAACTGACGGCGGCTTCTAATTCGGCGATGGTTGCCATCAAATCCGCGCGCTGTCCGTTCAGCGTTTCCACATGAGCTTCGCCATTTTCCCAAATGACTTCGGCGCGGGCCTGATCGGATTGCGCGGCTTTGGAATATGCGTCATCCAGCTCGATCTGCTCTGCGACAGGGGCAGTTTCTGGATCATCCGCCCCATTCTGCGTAGCCTCATCGGCGATCTGATCGTCCTGAGACAATTCTAATGGCGCATCCTCCGCCATTGTGTCAGTGGCTGCAGCTAGTTCCGGGGCGGTATCGGACACCAGATTTAACAATACATCTTTCGTCTCTGATGTGGGTTCTGAAGAGGATTCTGGCGCAGCCTGCGCAATTTCCGCCGTATCTGCATCGACTTGATGATCTGTCTCTGCGAAATCAGGCTGCGATTCGGCGTGGGTTTGTGCATCCGATGCGGCATCCGTATCCTCACGGTCCAACACCCGGAATGCCGGGGTCAGCACCAGCCGATCCATGCCCCCATCCTTTGGCAAGGCTTCTTTTGCTGGTTCTTTCACCGCTTGCTCTTGTGGCTCACTCTGCGCCACAAGCCTGCGAATAGATGAAAGGACGTCTTCGATTTCGACGTTGGATACCGGATTTGACATAGTATTACCTGCTCTCGCCTCGTGATGCATTGTAGCTGTCACAAAGCGTTCAAACAACCGATACGCAGAATTTGAACTTAATCGCCAATCGCTTGCAGTACCCGGTCCAGCGCACGCCCCTGATCGGACAATGCGGCGGGGCTGTCTTTGACCAGATTGTAATAGGCCGTTGGGTCATACAATTCGACATTCAGGTTCAAATGATCCGCCGTCAAAAGCCCCATAGTCGACAAAACCGTGTAGCTGGCAATGATTTCATCCACTTGTGCGGAAATCAGATTGGCCCGCGCATCCAGTAATTCCTGTTCGGCGTTAAGCACATCCAATGTGGTGCGTGATCCCAATGTTGCCTCTTCGCGAACACCGCGAAACGCGGTTTGCGCGGCGCGGACCTGGCGATCAAAGGCTTCGCGGCTGGCGCGGGATACGCCAAGGATCGCATAGGCGTTGGCGACATTCTGGCGAATATCATGCTGGGCGATGTGCAAACCAGCGCGGGCCGAATCCCGGCGTGCATAGGCCTGACGCACAGCGCTGGCGATGGCACCACCGGCATAGATCGGGCCACCGGCGCTGATCCCGACGCTCAGGGCTTCGTTGAAACTTTCATCAACGCTCAGCCGACCATCGAGGTTAACGGTGGCATTGGTCGATGCCTCTGCGGCGCGAATGGCCAATTCCGTCGCGGTGACGCTGTGCTGCGCGGCCCGCAAAGAGGGGTGGGACCGCAACGCAAAGGTTTGCGCATCCTCTAAGGATCGTGAAATCGTCGCGCCGGATGCGGGCTGCAATTGCCCCGGAGCGCGGCCAACAGCGGCGCGGAATTCTTCTTTGGCGCGGGTCAATGCACCCTGTGCGCCGGCCTCTGCGGAACGGGCGGCTGCCAGGCGTGCTTCGGCCAGGGCGACATCTGTTCGGGTCACTTCGCCGACGTCAAACCGATCCCTCGCGGCGCGCACTTCTTGGGTGATGACGCGCACGTTGTTTTGACGCAAATCCACAAAGGCGATTTGGCGGCGCACTTCCATATAAGCGGCAACTGTGCGGAACAGCGCCTGCTGTTCAACGCCAATCAATTGCTGACGCGTGGCCAGAACGGTTTCTTTTTGGGCATCGATGCTGGCCTGAGAAACGCCACCATCATAAAGCAGCAACTGCCCCACGATCGACAAAGAGGCCGCATAATCATAGGCGTCATTGCTGCGCCCGGTCACGTTGGTTGCGTAACCTGCGCTGGCGGTCCAGTTCACAACCGGCAACAAATCCGCCACGGCCTGTGCCACGTCTTCGTCTGCGGCGCGTAACAGGGCCCTGTTCTGTTCGATCAGGCCGGAATGTTCATAGGTATAGGCCAACGCATCCGCGAGCGTTTCTGCCCGCGCCGAACCGGTGGCACCCATTGCAATTGTCATGGCCGCCACGGCACACAAGCTACGAATTCCCATAAAAATCCCTTTCACCAGATCTTAACTCCAAAGCTAAGCCTCAGATGGCCCGGCACAAGAGGTCAGAGAATAAATGCACTATGTTTTTCAAATCCGGGCAGCACTGGCGCACCCGCATTAAATGAATATCGCCACGTGACCGCGCCATCCAGCTTATAGCCGATCCGCACAACGCCCAGCGCGCCCTCTGCAAACAGACAGGCAATCCGCCCGCCATCTTTGAGCTGTTCCAGGATCGCATCCGGCAGATGTTCGACGGCGCCCTGCAGCACGATCACATCATAGGGGCCACTTTTGGCGGCGCCTTCGGCCAACACGCCTTCGACGATAGCTGCATTATCCACGCCCTGTTCAGACAGGATTTGCTGACCTTCTTCGGCGCGTTCAGAATCGCTTTCGACGCCAACAACAAATTCAGAAAGGCTGGCCAACAGAGCGGTCGAATAACCCAGACCACAGCCCAGATCCAAAACCACCTCATCCGGTTGCACATCCAACCCGTCCAACATTTTTGCCAATGTCCGGGGTTCCAGCACGACGCGCCCATCACCCAGATCAACGTTTTCACCGATATACGCGGCTTCGCGTTTGTCGGACGGCACGTATAATTCGCGTGGAACGGACAGCATCGCGTCAATGATCGGGAATTTGGTGACGTCGGATGGACGCACCTGCGTGTCGACCATCATTGTGCGACGGGTTTGGTAATCAGCCACGGCTAAACTCTTTCGTTCAGTTCATCATCTATTGTGATGCCACAAAGGTGGATGCGGGGCAACTGTCGATCGTGCCGCATTGCCCCGCAAATGCCCAGGATTTGATGAATTGCACCGTCATTGGCTGCCCCAGACGGCCTAATCCCCAAACCCGCGCTTTGTTTTACCTCAAATATTCAGGCCAAACTGATCAAAAAATCATGTGACTATTGTCAAAGTCCGCGAGGGTCACCCCCTCAAACACCACCACATCAGCCCCGTTGGTCAGGACCACATTTGCGCCAACCTGTGCGGTGTTTGCTGTCCAATCCGAAAACGTGTTGGTGCCGGTCAGCCCGCTCAGATCCAACAGATCCTGCGACTGATCCCAGTCCATCACGCGATCAACGCCATGCCCATTCTCAAAGACAAAGGTATCCGTCGCCCCGCCCCCGGTTAGCGTGTCGTTACCCACGCCCCCCGTCAATTCATCAAGCCCGCGTCCACCAAACAACACATCCGCACCTGCGTCGCCATTTACCTCGTCATTGCCAAGGCCGCCAAATACAGTGTCATTCCCTGTACCGCCATCCACCAGATCATTGGCGCCGCCGCCGAATAACAGATCGTTGCCGGTACCACCTGACAACAGATCAGCCCCGCGCTGTCCATAAAGCGTATCGTTGCCGCCTCCGCCATAAAGCGAATCCCCACCATCGCCACCGCCCAGATAATCATTGCCACCTGTTACGTTGGTTTCGTTCACCGAATCCCCGTAAATACGGTCATTCCCTGCCCCGCCGAGCAGCACATCGTCACCGCCAGTGACAATGCCAACATTGCCGGTATCCCCATAGATCAGATCGGCGCCAGCGCCACCATGAATGGTATCATCGCCCCCAATCAGAGTGCCCGAAATCGACGATGCCGCATCCCCGTTTATGGTGTCATTCCCGCCGCCTCCGGCTAAGAAATCATCGCCACCGGTTAGCGTTCCACCAGACAGAATCTGGTTCACGTCGCCATTCAGAGTATCGCCACCGGCCCCGCCAAACAGACTATCGTTGCCGCCCACAATCGTTCCGCGGGCAACGCTTACATCCCCCACAATGATGTCATTGCCGCCGCGCCCCAACAATCTGTCAGCGCCCATGGTCGTGGCCCCGGTTGTATCAACTGAATTTGCGTCCCCAACGATGTTATTGTCGCCGCGACCACCAAAAATTCGGTCATTCCCACCATAAAAGTTAGACGCGCCGACAATGGAACTGGCGTCACCATAATAAACGCTTGCTCCGGTGGCTCCACTGCGGGCGGTCATCAAATCGTCGCCCCCTGTCAGCGTGCTGGTACCCGACACCGAATTAGCGTCGCCAAAAACGACAACGCGCGACACGCTTCCCAAATCGCGGATGACATCATCCCCCCCCACGATGTTCGAACTGGCGCTCGAACTAACGTCAGCATAAATCCCCCAAAACGTGCTGGTTCCCGCGGCGATCGTAATGACATCATCACCGGCATTAACAATTCCAACGGCACTGTTCACATTGCGAATATCGGCAAAGATCGACCCGCCTCCGGACCCGGCAACCGATATGGTATCCCCTCCCAGGCTCAACACCTGAGAACTCGCTAAATAACTGATATCACCAAATATTGTTGCGCTTGCGGTGGAATCCCCGCGCAGGGTAATAATGTCGGCCGCTGCGGAAAACACCGACCCGGACTGAACATTATTGGCGTCCCCAAAAATAGTGGTGCTGCCTCCGGCTGTTAGCGTTATGCGATCAACCCCACCCACAAAGGTCGAAGAAGACGCCGTTCCGACATCCCCCATAATGGAGTATCCGCGACTGGACCCGACAACGCCGGTAAATGTATCGGCCCCACCCGTTGAACTGGCGGAACCACTTAGGCTGGACACATCCCCAACAAAGGAACCGGTCGTCGGTCCGCTATGGGCTTGTGTTTCGGTGTAAACATCATCGCCCCCATCCAAAGAAGCCCCGCTGCGGAGTGCCCCGACATCACCAAACACGCTCTGAAAGGTGCCGGTAAATACATCATTTCCCGCGGTCAACGTGCCATTGTCGAGAACCTGAAAGGCATCGCCATAAACGCGCTGTTGCGCCCCACCGCCGCCGGTAAACGTATCCGCAAGCGTGGTTACGCTGGTGCCAATTTCGACACTGACAAAATCACCAAAGATGGACGTCACATCATTGTTGTTTCCAAGCACAAATGAATCAGACCCCGCCGCGATTGCTGCGTAAAACGCGCGGTTCCCTGCGGCGTTTATGCCCCCGGGCAGCAAATTGGCATTGACCGACAGGCCTGTGATCACCACATCTGGAAAAGGCAGATCTATGTTAAAAACATTATCCAGCTCAATTTCGATACGATTTATGGTCCCGGTATAAGGCGCGCCGCCCCCCACATAGGACAATCCGGTTCCAGATATTTCGATGTCGTCGCTACCGACCGATGTTGGGTTGAGAAACGAAAAATCCCCCCCATTTTCAACGGCATGCGTACTAAAAACATTAAAAACAATTTGTCCAAAATCAACTTCTCGGTCGGCATTACTTAGATCAAACGTTGCCATAAAACAGGTATCCTATACAGCTGGTCACAAACACAATTCGCGAAAACGTTAACCCTTTTTGTCATGTGCCGCCATTGGTCATCCGATGAATTTGTAAAAAAACAATCGGTTGGCTTGCATCCCTCAAACGAATGATCGTCGCTACAATCGCGCATTATTTGTTATGATCCAGGCACGGCCCTGCCCCGCCTCACTCTCAATTGCCCCATAAAAATTGGGATAAAACGCGGTTTTGCAGGCTAAAGTTATTAAGCAATTCATCTGCGAATGTGGGCTGGACAAGCCTGCTGAAAACGGCAATAAGGCGCCTCGAACATACATTGTTCAGCCAGAATGTCCGAACAATCATCGACATTCACACCACAAAGGCGAGTTGGCGGAGTGGTGACGCAGCGGATTGCAAATCCGTGTACACCGGTTCGATTCCGGTACTCGCCTCCAAAAAAATCAATGACTTGCGTCATCCCACCTCTCCTTCACTGCCATTTTTGAAACAACCGTTGAAACTTTCACGTTTCGCTCTTGCTTCGTTCCATTTGATTTCTCGCCTCTTGAGCGCGCTTCGCGAGCTCCCTTTGCCGGATCGGCCCGCCGTATTTTTTCAGCATCTCAACGCCTGAGTGACCGGTGACGGCTTTGACCATCTCGTCATCACATCCAGCCAAATAAAGCTCGATCGTCGCGTTTTTCCTGAGTCCGTGCGTTTTGTAGTAGCTCGCCTTCTCATGCTTCATCTTCTTTTTGATGGTGCGCATTTCCTCCGCAACGATGCGGTAGCTCACCGGTCGACCTTTGGGGTCGGTCACGACAGTACCATCCGTTCGCGCGAGTCCGTCGAGATGGGCCTTGAGGCGATCGGTGAGCGGGATCCACAGCGGCTTGTCGGTTTTGCCTTGAGTGAAATCGAATCCCTCATCCGAAAAGTGCGCCCACTTCATCTTCACGACATCGCCAATGCGCTGGCCCGTGCCAACGCAAAGCTCGTAGACCAGCCGCGCGCGTTTTGAAGCCAGGGCTTCAAACTCTGCTCGAACATCGTCTGGCCAAGGCTCCCACCCGTCGCTTTGCTGCTTGAAGAGCGGAATGCCCTTCGCCGGATTGCCATGCTCTTTCTTGATAAAACCAATCAGACGGGCGTGGTTCATCAAGACGACCATGACCTGGACGAGATAGTTGGCTTGCCGCCAGTGATCCGCATTTGCCCGGTGCAGTTCATAAATGTGGTGGGTTTCGATCCTGGCCGGGTCTTTGTCGGCCCAGATCTCACGAATGTGGCTGATGTACCGCCGATAGTCGGATCTCGTCCGGGGCTTCAGCTTCTTGTAGGCGTCGCTCTCGTAGTAGCTAAGAATCAACGCCTCAAAATTGCGTTTCACCGGCGCTGGCGCTGGTTTTCCCTTCAGCAGGCGATTGTAATGATCCCAAAATTCCGGCGTGCCCGCTTCCTCGTGCATCATGACCGAGATACCGCGTGGACGCCGGATGAACCGTAGGTAACCCCTGTCATTATAGACGTATTTTGGCAGGCTCTTGCGGGTCATTCGCCCATTCTCAAGTCGCCGTTGAGAAAGTCGTCTGCGGCCTCTGGAGCGATCATGTTGGCATCGACGATGACGCTGCCATCGGGCTTGATCTCGAATTTCGCGCGCTGCCAACCTGCCTCCCGCGCCTCGCGGATGAAGGCCGAGGCTGCCTGTTTCGCTTTTGTTTGTGCACTAGCTTTGGTCATCTTATCGACACCTCTCTCACCTCGTTAACAACGCGCATTATCACCTTGATCCATATTGATATTTCCAATTGCTCCGCGCGTAGAACGTCTGTCTTTCGCCGCGCGAATGGCGCGGATCACTTCTGAATTTTGGGAGTTTCCATTGCGATCTGACTCCGCCTTGATCCACTCTTTGAGCTCTTGCGGAAGCCGAAGCTGCATTGGTTTACGACTTTTCATGAAACGCCTCCAGGTTGAAACCACAACCCGTTAGTGGCACTTAGCCACTATTGCGTCAATTGCTTTTTATGGCTTAGTGCCACTATGCCAGAACAAAGCTCTCAAAATCAGGATAAGTTCATCGTGCGGCTGCCAGATGGCCTGCGCGATCGAATACGCCTCGCAGCTGAGGCCAACCATCGCAGCATGAATGCTGAAGTCGTTGCCCTCCTCGAAGAAAACTATCCAGCTCCTGTGCCGGAAAAACTGGATGACCCCGCCGCGAGGCTGCTCTTCTGGCTTGCCAAACGCATCCGCCGAAGGAACCCGAAACCTGGAACACCAAGGGACAAACAAGCCGCCCTGTATGAGCGCATTGCGGGCGATATTGCGGAACGTATGAAGGGCATCGGCGAATAGCCTTAGTAGGCCGCCCACTCGTATCCGTGGTTGCCTTCGTGATCTTCCCATTCCACACCGACGCCTCGTCGCCAATTTGACGACGAACAGCGCCGTGACGGCAGAACCCATTGCGGGGCGGCGGCTGGTGTCGTGCGTTGCCAGCCGAATTCGCCCTGCGTGCCGTAGGTCCCGAGACGCATGTTGTAGCTCTCAGAGCAATCATCGTCGCGACCGCGCTCGCGATGGCTGTAGTACCGCACATCCCAGACGCGTATCGAGCGGACAAAATCGAATTCCAAACCGCTGATGTCGATATCGGCACCGCCTTCAGCTACCTGAGCCTGAATAACTTGGGCGAGTGTCTGACCATTGTGGTTGCTGGCCTCCCAGATATTCGGGGGCGTGCTTTGCAAAGGCGCGCGCTCAGAAATCCCCATCGGGCAGCGCCAGATTTGCAACGGCGGCTCAATCGGCCAGGGCGTGATCCGACGGATAAACACGGCACGGGCATGGGCACATTCTGCTGACGCGGGCCACCCACCAGCCAGGCAAAGCAGAATGGCGCAGTCAACCTGATAGGCTTTCGCCGCCTGCGGGACCACGGTTGAAAGCAGAGCCAAAGCCGTTCCGGCAGTCCAATTTCTGATAAGTCTGCACCACATATCAATATATGCCTTTTGATTTCATTACTACATTTTTGATACCTTACGGCTACACTCCTCCTTTACACCATATGCGAGTATCCCCTTTGTGAGGCTCGCGCGCGCTTTGTGGAATATATTCCGTAGAGCAATCTCAGCGATCTGGCCGAATACAGGCCATGAGATTGAGGGAAGAAGTAGGGTTAAATATCCGGAATCTAAGAAATTCCAAAGGTATGAGCCAGGAACAACTAGCTTTGGCTGCGGACGTGGACCGCAGCTATATCAGTGAGATCGAACTCGCCAAGAATTCAGTATCAATCGATATTCTGGAGCAGATTGCGCTTGCCCTTGATGTTGCCCCCAAGGAATTGCTTAACGAGAGGGGCTAGTTATGCCCGAACATGAAAGTGTCCGCTCAACGGCTGAAGCCATCGGCCGCATTACATGCATTAAAACAGGCGAAGAAATCGGCCTGCTGTATCGGTGGGACAATGGCGAGACGCAGGCCGCGATGTATAACGACGGCTTGGCTGCTTCGCCAACTTTCGAAGATCAAGCCACTAGACCGGACCTTGGTGCGAATCGCGGCTAGGAGCCGGAATGAGCCCAAAGTACGGGAGGCTGCGGCCAAAACTAATGTCTTCGATGCGCAAAGTGCGGACGCGCATCACGCAACTCAGAGCCTTTGTATTTCTCGTCCCACTGCCCAGAAACAAAGTTAGTGTCGAAAAATCGTATTGGACGGCTGCTCTTTCGTATCAATAGTTCCCGTTCCATGTTCAGATGGTTTGAGATTGTGAAAAGATACGAATAGACGTGACAGGAACAGTGTTTTTCAAATGATCAAAGTTACAATAAGAGTTGGGGATCATGCAGTCTGAGAGTGCGGCGATCGAGCTGAGATCAATAAATAGGCTGATCGTTGATGACGACGGCGCGCCTGCTCGGTACTGGATTCCCGCGTACCAGCGCGGATATCGTTGGGACCGGCTACAGGTTACCCAACTTCTTGACGACATTTGGGACTTTATCCAAGCCAGCGAGGAAAACCGCCGAACCTCCTTTTACTGCCTGCAGCCATTAGTTGTTCGGAAGCTGGAAGACGGGCGGTACGAGGTCGTGGATGGGCAGCAGCGGTTGACAACCATCTTTATCCTTCTGTCTCACCGCAAGGAAATCCTCACTCTGCTCGGTAAACAACGCTTTTCCATCGACTACGAGACCCGCGACTGTACATTTCTTGATGAGATTGATCTCGACCGATCCAACGAGAACGTAGATTTCCACCACATCTGTCAGGCTTGGCGAGCGGTCGAGGAATGGCTTGCCGGCCGAGACCGAATGCATGCGCTAAAGCTGCTGCAACATCTGCTCAACGATGATGAGGCCGGTCGGAACGTGAAGGTCATCTGGTACGAGCTGGCGCCAAATGACGACCCGGTCGCAGCTTTCACCAGACTGAACATAGGCAAGATACCACTCACAGAGGCCGAACTGGTACGTGCCTTGTTCCTGCGCCGTGCGGCCCAGGACGATGCCACCGGCAATCTTTCGTTACGAATTGCTTACGAATGGGACCAGATCGAAAAACGGCTGCAGGATAACTCAGTCTGGTACTTCCTGCAGAACACCGACCTCGATGACGCAAACCGGATCGGCCTTGTCTTTCGGCTCGCTGCAAGGATGGAAGGCCATGCGTTGAACGGGGAAGACTACGCGGTATTTTCCCATTTTTCTGACTTGTTGAGCGCAGAACTAAGTGCCGAGATCGAATGGCGCAAGGTTAAGGATATCTTCATGGCGCTGGAGGAATGGTACGAAGACCGATACCTCTTCCACGTCCTTGGGTTTGTTCTCAATCAGACCGATGGTGGGCTTTCCACGATTACCGAACTGCTTGCTGACAGCCAAGCATTTAGCAAACACGACTTTTCGCAAGGTCTTCGCGATCGGGTCTATCGGATGTTGCTCGGAAGTGATCTATCGGCTGCTTCTGCAGATGAACTTGAGGAAGAGATCACCAATCTCTGCCGTACAGTCGACTACACAAATGCACCCAAGGTGCGGAGCCTGCTCCTTTTGTTCAATCTGGCAACGCTGCTTGAGGATCCGCGATCAAACATCCGGTTCCAATTCGATAGTTTCAAGCGAGAGTCTTGGGATATCGAGCACATCCGCTCAGTGAGCGACGAACGACCTTCACGCCCCCGAGAGCAGGACGAATGGCTGCGCCATTGCTTGATGTTCCTGCGCACTGCCAAGGAAGAAGACGAGCAAGTGCTTGCTGAAAGCATTGAAGCCTACCTCGACCCAGATTCTGAGCCAGGCAGCCGGGCGAGCTTCGAGGAAATCGACGGCAAGATTCTGTCATTCTTCAACGAGGCGATGGACGGCCCTGACCACGACCTCGCAAACCTGACACTGTTGGATTCGCGGACCAACCGCGGCTATCGAAATGCGGTCTTTGCGGTAAAGCGCAGCGTTTTGTTGGAAAACGACAGGTCCGGGATTTTTGTCCCTCTCTGCACTCGTAACGTCTTCCTAAAATGCTACAGTCGCACGGTTGGCAACGTCATGTTTTGGACCGATCAGGACGGACAAGACTACCTAGATGCGATCAGTCGAACGCTGACGCGATTCTTCCTGGGGCAAGCAGGGGCAAGCCGATGACTTCGCGAACCACCTTCGGCAAGCTGATCGAACGTCACGGCCGTGTTGAGATCCCTGTTATCCAGCGAGACTATGCGCAAGGGCGGGCGGACCAGCACATCGTCCGAGACGACTTCCTCAAATCCCTTCACGACGCGCTGCGCCTGCCAAAAGAAGACCCAACACTGCCCCTCGATCTCGACTTCGTCTACGGGAGCATCGTAAACGGGTCCTTTCAGCCGCTCGATGGCCAACAGCGGCTCACCACGTTGTTTCTGCTGCACTGGTATCTCGCTTGGGTCGACGGCTGCAGCGAAGATCTCCGCACTCGGATCGTCACATCGGGACGGTCCCGCTTCAGCTACGAAGTGCGTCCCAGTAGTCGGGATTTCATCAACGCCTTTGCTAACTATATACCGGACATATCGGCCGGGGAATGCGAAGATATTGCAGGGATGATAACTGACCAGCCTTGGTATTTTCGCAGCTGGCGGTTCGATTCAACGATTCGTGCAGCGATATCAATGTTGGACAGGATGCACGAGGTCTTCCGGAAAACGTCAGGCCTTTATGCCCGGTTGATCGACGAAACGGCTCCCGCGATCACATTCCAACTTCTTGATCTTGAGCAGTTTGACCTTTCGGATGATTTGTACATCAAGATGAATGCGCGCGGGAAACCGCTAACTCCATTCGAGACATTCAAGGCACGTTTCGAGAGGCATCTGGAAAACCAGCTCAAGGACGCTCCGCCGGATCTCTGCAATGGGACGCCACTTGCAGACTTCTTCTCTCATCGGATTGATACGCGCTGGTCCGATTTTTTCTGGCCGTTCCGTGATAAGAAAACTGCCACCTTCGACGACGCAATGATGAACCTGCTGCGGGCAGTGATCATGGTGACAAGGGATCCCGAAGCTGCTGCAACCTCGCTTGATCTGGCCGACCTTCGCTCCATGGCGCGAGCTAGCAGCTATACGTGGTTTCACGACAGGGGTTGGCTGGATCAGAAAATGGTCCTGGCGCTGATCACGCTCCTGGAGCTGTGGAGCGCGGGGCCCGAAACGTTCTGCTGCTATCTTCCCGACACGCGGCATCTCGATGAACAGGCTCTTTTTCACGACATACTCACCAAACCGACCACCCTTACCTTCCAACAGCTTGCTCAGCTTGCCGGTTATGCCCAGTTCCTCGTCCATTCGCCCGGAGAGATTGATTCCAATGCTTTCGATGCATGGATGCGGGTCGTCTCCAACCTCGCAACCAACACCGATTACAATCGCCCCGAAGACCTGCGTCGGAGCTTTGCTGGTCTCCGGGACCTCACGCCGTGGATGAACGATATCCTCAACCACCTCGCGAGTTCGGACGGCGACGTGAGAGGTTTCTCCCGCGAGCAGGTCGCAGAGGAGCGGATCAAAGCTCATCTCATCGGTTTCGGCGACGGCTGGCCGGAACGGCTCGACCGGGCAGAGCGGCATACCTATTTTCGAGGGCAGATTGGGTTCTTGCTACGCTGCTGCGGCTTGAAGCTTGATGAGGTAGATGCCGAACTTGAGCGTCTCGACACAGCTACCGCAAGCGAACTAGTGGAACCGTTCGAACATTATCTCGCATGCGCCTCACAGATGTTCGGCGACCTTGTGAAACACCCGAAGGGTTCTGGCCTGCTCTGGGAGCGCGCACTTCTCGCGGTCGGAGATTTCTTGCCAAATGTCGGCAGAAATCGATCGTTGCTGACCACGTCATACGACGAGGCCTGGGGTTGGAAGAGACTTCTTCGCAATGCAGCTGCGGGTGGTCGGGCAAGCCAGATTCTAAAGGCTCTCTGGGACCAACTTGAAGACCCGGGCTCATATGCTGCTGATCTTGGCGGCGTCATCGAGTCTGCATCGGAAATCGATCCGTGGCGTGAGGCAATCCTCGCAACGCCGTCGGTCTACGACTACGGCACTTACAGAATGATGCGCTTCTCAGACGATGGAGGTATCTACCTTCTCAGAAAGACGCAGATGAACGGACGACATGCTGAACTGTTTACCTACTGCCTATTCGAAACCCTGGCGTCCGAATTGAAGCCGTACGGCTTTTCGGTAGAATATTATGAGGCAACATCGACCGATGATGAGCCTGGTATTTGTTTCACCAGAGACCTTAGCGGCTCCGAAATCACATTCTACCTGACTTTGTATGAGGCACCCAAAAAGTACCAGCTTTACTTAGAAGATATTAATAAGGCGGACGGTAGTATTAGGGAACGTCTCGAAGAATTAGGTTTTGAGGAAGACGAGGATGGTTTTTTGACAAAGATTGGCGGAATAAACAAGCTGAGAGCTAAAGTGGTGGGTTTGGCCAAATCACTTAATGAAGGTGATTAAAGTGCGCTCCCTAACGTAGGGGCTGATAATTTTGAAGATCGCGAATGGCTGGATTGTCCGCACCGGCGACCTTCGCCACCATGATTGTGAGTGGCTGCTTTCGCGACGACGCAGCCACTGTTATCTACCACTCCTCAAAACTTCCAAAACGCGCGCATAGTCCTCGCTGACTGCCCGCACTTGCTCAAAAACCTCGCGTCGCGCTTGGTCCTGGCACCGGAAGTACTGTTCGGCATCGACAAAGTATGCCTCTGCGTCACGCGTTAACAGGTCAGCATAAGCCCTGACATCATCGGGATCGGTGAGCATCAATGGCGGCACAGGTGGCAGGCAACTGCCCGCGAACGAGGCTGACCCATAATTCAAAAAAGCCAGTGCTGCCCATGTTTGTTTCAAAAGCGCCATATTATCTTGGCTCAGCCACTCCGTTGCAGTAAATTCGTTTCAACGCATGAATGGCGCAATAACTCAAATTGCGCCTATTGATTGCAAAATTATAATATTGTATCGGTTGGGTAGTCCATGAGGGACTGCCGGGCCAATGCACAATTCTGCAAGGCTCGATCCTATGAATTTGATGCAAGACGCCCCCAATGTTGTCAGTGAAGATGGGCTGCGCACGCTGCTTGCCGAGGGTCATTCGGCGGATGTTGTGTGCCGGGTTACGCCCAAACGTACAGGTGCTCAGTGGTCCGGAGTTTGGACCGTGCATTGCGTGTCGCCAGATGGTGAGACACGTCGCCTGCTTGTCACGGCACGCAACAACATGGCCGCGCGAGAGTTCAAGACAATCAACGGCCTATCCAGCTTCCTTGCCGGACTTGGTGTTTCGATCGTCTCAATCCCAATGGTCGAAGGCAAGATCGCCTCGCACAACCTGTACGACGAAGGCTAAACGACTTGCCGTACTTGCAGCATTCTTTGCTACCCCCGCCTATTCTGAAGGCTTCGTGCTTTCCATGCGGGCCGATGGTCAGCTGGAAATCAAAGCCCCCCAATCGGGTTTTGCGCAAAGTTATGTCGACGGGATTGGCGCAAACCCACCAGAGCTGATCGTATTCGCAGCGCCTGAACCTGAAGCTCCCCCTCCTGCACCAACCCGCGCGATCCCCCGCCCCGAAATCCTTGCAGCCCTTGAAAGCACCGCGCATCGCTATGGCGGGCACCCCGCATTGCGCCGCGCGGGTCTGTCTGTTTCAGAATGGCAGGCACTTTTCCAAGCCAATATCGAGATCGAAAGCGCCTATCGCCCGAATGCGCGCAGCTCCGCAGGCGCGATTGGGCTTGGACAGTTGATGCCTGCGACGGCCGCTCAGCTTGGCGTGGATCCGCATGACTGGCAGGCCAACCTGGATGGCTCTGCTCGTTACCTTCTCATGATGCTGGCACAGTTCGGCACGCCCGAACTCGCGCTTGCCGCCTACAACGCGGGGCCTGACGCGGTCGCGCGCTATAGCGGCATCCCTCCCTACCAAGAAACCCAAAGTCACGTGCGCCGGGTCATGGCTGTGCGTGACCGACTGACTGGAGCCTCCTGATGCACACACAATTCCGCACGATCCTGTCGCTGGCGCTGGCCAGCTTGATGATTGCCAACCCGGCCTTTGCCCAGAGCATCGACCTCTCGCCCGTGCAGAACCTTCTGCAAGGCATCGTCGACACGATCACCGGCCCCTTGGGCATTGTCATCGGCACCTTGGCTTTGATCGGTGTGTTCCTCTCCTGGCTCTTTGGCATTCTGGACTTCCGCCAAGCCCTCTGGGTGCTGGTTGCCATTGCAGGCATCGCAGCTGCACCGACGATCGTGACCGCCATCTGGGGCGCGTAAAATCAACATGGCAACGCAAACCCGCCTCTTTCTCGGCCTGATCCGGCCGCCAAAGCTCATCGGCTTGCCGATCATGTATGCCATGGTTTGGCTCTTCGGGTTTGTATTGCTGTTTCTGTGGGTCCAGAGCTGGCCGGTGATCATCATCGCCGCTCTGGCCTATCCCGCGCTTTGGAAAGCCGCTGACTGGGACCCGGCCTTTCTTGAGGTGATGGTCACAGCGCTGCAGGAGACGCCACCCACCCCAAACCGCAAGATCCATTCGGGGGACAGCTATGCTCCTTGACCCTTCGGATGACTTTGCCATGCTGCCAGACTGGGCGCGCAAAGAGCGGCCGATGGCTAGCATGCTGCCCTATGTCAGCCTCGTGAATAAAGTGACGATCCGCACGCGCGGCAATGCACTGTTCCAGTGCATCCGTCTTGACGGCGTCAACAGCATGACCAGTGATGACGCGCATTTGGAGAAGATCCGCGCGCTCTTCGCGGCGATCATCGCGCAAATCGGGCCAGAATACAGTTTCTACGTGCACAAGGTCTCAAAAGCGATCGAGACCGTCTTGCCACCGGTGCCAAGTGAGGGCTTTGCGCAAACGCTCGATACCCGTTGGCAAGCGGCCATGGCGCGGGCGGGCCTGCGGGACAAAACGCTCACGCTGACAGTGCTGAAACGTCCACCCCTCGGCACGCGACTGCGCCTGAAGCGCTCAGACTCAATCGCTCAACTGAAAGATCAGACGGCCAAGCAGCTGCGCAAGCTCGAGGAGGTCGTCGGGTTTCTGCGATCATCCTTTTCTGAGATGAGCCCGCGTCTGCTCGGCGCTGAAAGTGGCGAGTTACTGGGCTTCCTGGGTGCGCTCAACATCGGCCAGGAACGGCCGCTCTTCGCAAAATCCCGCTTTGGCATCATTGCCGAAGATGTGTCCAACACCCGCGTCACGTTTCACGGGCGAGACTTCACGCTGGACAATGGGACGCCAGGCAAGCGGTTTGGTACGAGCTTTGCGATCAAGACCTACCCGGCCAAAACCAACTGCACCATGTTCGATGAGCTGAACCTGCCCGTCGACATGGTGGTCACGCATTCCTTCACGCCGATCAACAGCAATATCATGGCCAGCCGGATTAAGCGTCAACAGCGCCTGATGAAGGCCAGCGATGATGGCGCGATTTCACTCGCCGAAGAACTGGTCGACGCACTCGACGATCTGGAATCCAAACGGCTCAGCTTCGGCGATCATCACATGACCGTCACGGTTTTCGCCGAGACAGAGGAAAAGTTGGAAGCGATAGCCGCCGAAGTACGCAATATCGCGGCCGGTGAAGGGGTCAATCTGGTGAACGAGAGCTTTGCCGCCCGAACCCACTATTTTGCGCAGCATCCTGGCAACGGGCAGATGCGCAGCCGAAAGGCTGCCATCACGAATACAAACTTCGCTGACCTTGCGGCGCTGCATCGGGGTCAACTGGGCAAACCTGGACACAAAGTGCCTTGGGGCAAGCCGATTACTCTCTTCCCGACGCCTGAACGTTCGGGCTTTCTGTTCAACTACCATGAGACGGGTCAGCCGGACAAAGAACCAACAGGTGGACATACATTGATCCTGGGCCGCCCTGGCTCCGGCAAATCGGTGTTGTCAGCCTTCCTTATGACCCAAGCCCGTCGCTGCGACGCGCGCGTGTTTGTCTTCGACTATCGCGCGGGCATGGAAATGGCCGTGCGCGCCAATGGCGGGCGTTACAGCGCCATCAAGGCCGGTGAAGCAACCGGCCTCAACCCGCTGCGCACTGAAATCGATGGGCGCGGCCAAGCCTGGCTGTCTGATTGGCTGGCCACGCTGCTTCATCGCGCCGACAACCCCCTGAGCCCGGTTCAAATCAACCGCATCCAAGAAGTCGTGCGACAGAACGCAGGGGCAAGCGATGCCGCTCTTCGCAATTGGCGGGATCTGGCCTCGCTCTTTGTGGCGGGGGCTGATGAAGGTGATCTGTTTGAGCGGATCCAGGAATGGACCGCAGACGGCCGTTATGGCTGGATCTTCGGACAGAGCGCCGAGGATACATTCTCGCTCGATGGTGATGTCGTCGGGTTCGACCTGACCGGTATTCTCGACAGCGAAAGTGAGAAGGAACGCATGGCGGTCCTGTCCTATCTGTTTCGGCGGGTGGAGCGCGTGATCGAGGATCGCAAGCCGACGCTGATCATCATCGATGAGGCCTGGAAGGCTCTGGATAACCCGTATTTTGCAGATCGGCTGAGCAACTGGCTCGTGACCGCGCGCAAACAGAACGCGGTCGTCGTTATGATGACCCAATACGCAAGCCAACTTGAGAAAACCCGCATCGGCAAGACGATTGTCGAGGCCGTACCGACGCAGCTTTTGCTTCCCAACATCCGCGCCTCGGCCAGCGACTACACCATGCTGGGGCTCACTGACAAAGAGCTGAGCGTATTGCTCGGCACAGGCAGCAGCTCCCGTCTGGCACTGGTGCGTGATGATCAAGGCTCGGTGGTAATCGACGCTGATCTGAGCGCCCTTGGCACTTACCTCACGATCCTTGGCGGCATGGAGAAAGGCGAAGCGCTGGTCGGCGCGGATTATCGCCAGAACCCCGAATTTTGGAGACAGATTGATGCGTAGATTGTTCGCCTTGACCCTCACCCTTTTGACCCTGACAGCCTGCGCGGAATACCGACCGTCTGAAGCTGAATGCTTCAACTCCTTTGCCGAGGTGAGCCGCAGCAATTGCAATTTCGAGCCGCTCGGGCCGATTGGTGGACTGAGTGAATAGTTTTCGCCCGCATATCCTAGCAGGCTTGTTGTCGCTGGCCGCGCCAATTGCCTCGGCCCAAGGCGTGCCCACGTTTGATGCGGGCATGTTCTTGCAGCGCGAGCGTGTGCTGCAGCAGGGCGAACAAGATTTGGCGCTTCAGCGGGATCGGTTGACCAAAGAGGAAGAGCTTGAAGAGCTCGAGCAAGAACAACTTCAGGCGCTGGAAGACATCCTTGATGCCACGACGTTGGTCAGCGGGAATTCCGGCGAACTGATCGCGAGTTTGGAAGCTGGTTCATCACCTGAAAGCGCCGCAAACACGCTCTACGGTCCGGTCGATCCAAACCCCGGCACTGCCCAGATGTTCGGCGATGCGTCTGGCTCGATCGAACAGCTGATCATTCGCGCCGCTCAAGAAACGCACCATATGTCCGGCGTGCACGCTGCGGGTCTGTCGCCTAAGCAATGGCGCTGCCTGTTGCAGGCGCTGATCTGGCAGGAAAGCCGCTTCACCGTCGGCGCGCGCTCCCCTGTCGGCGCTTTTGGCCTGACCCAGATTATGCCCGGCACAGCGCAGGATCTCGGGATCTATCCAGCCTATTACGAAAACCCCTACATCCAAGTCGCGGGCGGCGCGCGCTACCTAGCACAGATGCTGGCCATGTTTGACGGCAACATCATTCACGGTCTAGCCGCCTACAATGCCGGTCCCGACAATGTGCAACGTTATGCTGGTGTGCCGCCCTTTGCTGAGACCCAGCACTACGTGCAGGTGATCCCCGAGCGCTACAATCTCTACCTTGCCCGCGTTGGCGGCGTCGATGCGCTCGGCACCATCGATCCCGTTCTGCTTGCCAACTCCACCATGAGCCTGACCTCCTTCGGCGCGGGGGTATATGGCGACTACTCATTGGTCTCAGTTCAAGCGGCCGCGCTTCGGGTGCAGGACATCATCACCCGCATTGGCGAGACAGATGACATTCACGCGGCCATGTCGCTCAACACCTACGCGCGAGCCGAACTCGCCCGTCTGATCGCGATCCGCACGCGCCTCAAGGCCGCCCATACCCGCCCGCTCAGCGCGACCGAGCTGGCTATGGCGGCCGCGCAGGCACGCGAACAAGACTTCATGCAATTCGATCTGGAGGCACACCGATGATCCGCTTTCTTTCTACCGTTGCCACTTGCGCGTTGCTGGTTGCTTCACCCCTTTCCGCCCAAGGCGTTCCCACCGTCGACACGCGCAATATCGCGCAGGAAATTCGCCAGCTGCAGCAGATGCTGGAGGATTACGGGATCCAGACCGACCAACTAGACACGCTTCTCGAACAACTCGATCTTGTCCAGCAGCAACTCGACACCCTCAATGAGACCTACGCCGCCCTGACTGGTGCGACGGACATCATCGAGATGGCCATGGGCGGCGATCTCGACGGGCTTCTCGATCAGGAATTCGGCGACCTCCTTGGCACCATCCGACAAATCCAAAGCGGCGATTTCAGCGGCCTGATCGGCAACGCGGCCCCTCAGATGGAAGGCCGCATGACGCAAGCCTTGGAGGATGCAGGGTTCGGCCAAGATACCCTCTCCGACATGGCCAGCAGCGGCAATCCGGGGGCTGAGCGCATTGCCAGTCAGGCGGGCACTGGGGCCGTAATGTCAGCAGCCGCTGAGAACAGTTATGACGAGGCCGCGCAATCCCTTGAACGGGTCGAGCAGCTGGTCTCCCTGATCCCGGACATGGAAACGCTCAAGGAAGCCGTCGATCACAACACCCGCGTCACAGCCGAGCTGGCCATTGCCATGACGCGCATGTGGGAACTCGAAGCCATCCAGACGGTCGGCGCTGGCCAATCTGGCGTGGTGGATGCCGCGACACTGGCTGAAGAGCGCCGCTACATGGACTTTACCCTGCCAGACCTGCGTGCGGACTGACCCCATGAGCAGCGAGGCAGAAATCATCGAAGAAGAGCTCGTCTACGGAGCACGACGACGCGAGTTCATGTGGCAGAAGCTGGGGCTGACAGGCATGGCGTTTGGCATGGCAGGTTGCCTCGCCGCCACCCTCGTTGCCCTGCTCGACGTGGACCCGCCGCCCATGATCGTGCCCTTTGATAGCGAAACCGGCATGGCCCTCCCCAATGCCATGGTTGAAGCGGTCTCACTCACGGAACGCCCCGCTATCATCGAAGCACAGGTCTACCGCTATGTGATTGATCGAGAGACCTACAATCAGCTCGACAATGACGTGCGGGTGCGGCGGGTCCTGGACCAGTCGGACGGGGCGGCCGCCGCAGGACTGCGCGCGCTTTGGACCAGCGGCCATGAGGCCTATCCGCCGGACAGCTATGGCACAGATGCGCGCCTTGAAGTCGAGGTTCTGTCTATCACCCATATCAGCGCCAACCGTGCCCAGGTGCGCCTTCGCAAACGGCTCAATTCGCCGCGCGGCAGTCAAAACGGGTTCTTCACCGCAACCCTGATGTTTGAGTTTCGGCCCGAGAATAGTCGGTCGATCGACGATGTCTGGCAGAACCCTTTCGGCTTCACCGTCACCGAATACGCGATCCGTTCAGATCGTTTGGAGTAACAAATGCGCCGCCTGTTCCTGATCCTCGCTTTCCTCGTACCTCTTGCTGGCACCGCCAATGCCGAAACGCAGCCGCGCCAAGGCCCCTATGATGCCCGCGTCCGGCTGGCCACCTATCAGGATGGGCAGGTCTACCGCATCCGCACCAGCCTGACCCATGTGACCAGCATTGAATTCGGTCAGGGTGAGACCATCCGCTCGATCATTGCGGGCGACACTGAAGGGTTCCTCCTGGACGGCGTACCCGGCGGCCAGGCCTTTGCGATCAAGCCAGTCTCGCGCGGCGCGCATACAAACATCACCGTCTACACCAATCGGTGCAGCTATTACTTTAACGTCACCGAGGCGAGCTCGCCGACCTTCTACGTCATTCGCTTCACCTATCCCGAGGCGGCCCCTCGGCAATCGCGTGTGGCTGCAGGCGCGCCAGCAAATCACGCCTATGGCGTCAGCGCACGATCCGAGATCACCCCGCGCGAGATTTGGGATGACGGCACATTCACCTATTTCCGTTTTGCCGCGAACGCACCGCTTCCCGCGATCTTTCGATGGTCTGGGGGCAATGAGCGGAGCGTGAATGCGCTCGCGCGGCCAGACGGCGTGATCCGCGTGTCAGGTGTCAGCGATCGATGGGTTCTCAGGCTCGGCGAGGACGAGATTTGCGTGCAAGAGATGAGCGAGGCAAACCACGATGAGTGAAACGACTGAGCTTAAGAAACGCCTCGAAGCGCTTGAAGGAAAACCACAAAACCCAAAGGCACGTCCGTCTTTAATCACCGTTGCGCTCAGCATTGGGGCAATCGCGGCCCTTGGCGGCCTATTGCTGTTATTCTCTGGCGGTTCTGAACCCGCAAGCTTGGAAACCGCCTCACCGGACGAATTCCAAGCGGCCGGTCCGGGGTTTGGTACGCTCGAACCCACGCCTGCACCGATTGAAACATCGCCACCGCCTGAGCCGGAACCGGCCAGCGAAACAGAAGAGCTGCGTGCGCAAATGGACGCCATGCGGCGCGAGCTCGAAGCCATGCGCAACGCACCTGCACCTGAAGCCCCAACTGTCGACCTCGAGGCATTGGAAACCTTGGGCGCAGAGATCGACGCCCTGCGCAGCGAGGCAGCTGCAACGCAAACCGCCTTGCGCGAAGAGTTGGAAGAACGTGCGCGGCAAATCCAGCGCCTGCAGAACGATCTTGAGCTTGCACGCCTGGAAACCCCTCGCACGCCTGCGCCAACTGGCCCTTCGGCCGAAGAAATGCGCCTTCAGGAGCTCGAGCGGCGGCGGCAAGCCGAACTTGAGGAGCTGCAAGCCCGTATCGCCAGCCCAATCATCGCCTTTGGCGGCACCGGAGGCGGCAACAATGAACCCGCCGCGCAGCAGCGGCGGCTTGATGGCGACACAGACTTTGTCCGCAACGGCGCTGAACCTGCTGAGGTGACGCAAGCCCAGTTGATCGTGAACCCGTCAAACACTGTTGTTCAGGGCACGATGATCCAGGCCGTGCTGGAGACCACAATCGACAGCTCGCTCGCCGGTCAGGTCCGCGCGATGGTGTCCGAAGATGTCCACGCCTATGACGGCTCGCGGATCCTTATCCCGCGCGGCGCGCGTCTGATAGGACGGTATCAATCTGGCCTCGACATCGCGCAGCAACGCGTGACGATCGCCTGGGACCGGATCATTCTTCCGAGCAACCAAACCGTTGAAATCAGCGCTTTTGGTGGAGATGAGCTGGGGCGCTCTGGCACGACCGGTTTCGTCGACAGCCGTTTTGGCACGCGGTTTGGGTCCGCCGCCCTGATATCTCTGATCGGGGCTTTGCCCGCTGTGGCAGCCCAGAACACCGAAGATGAGATCACCTCTGATGTTCTCGAGGGCATTGGCGAAGACCTGCAAGACAGCGCGCAAAGCGTGATTGGCGAATATCTCTCCGTCTCGCCCGTGATCTATGTCGATCAAGGAGCCCGCGTCACAGTGATGGTCGACCGCGATCTGGAGATCTTCTGATTATGGCGGCCAGCTATCTGCAAAGCTCGATGGACAAGATCCCCGTGGCGCGTGACCCAAAGTTGATTGAGCTCTGCATCAACCCTGACGGCACACTTTGGGCCGAGTTTCAGGGGGATCATTTCATGCGGCCAATCAATCGGCCGCTCTTCCAAAATGAGATCAAAGACCTTGGCAACCAGATTGCCTCCGCCGCGAACACCACGCTCAGCCGGACCAAGCCGATCGTGTCGGTCAGCATCACCTATCGCGGCCGCCCGATCCGCGTGCAAGTCATTCAGCCTCCCGCCGTTGATGGCGGTTACGCGATTTCTCTGCGGTTCTTCGCCGACCTGCCATTGGAGCAAATCAGGCTGTCCTATCTCTTCGGAAAAGAGCGCAGCAACGAAGAAGCACGACGTAAGCGCAATGCCGAGCTGCGCGATGTCGTGGCCAACGGCGACATCGACGCCGCGATCAATTTCTGCGTCACGCACAAGCTCAACATGATCGTGTCCGGTGGCACCTCGACCGGCAAGACCGTCACGGCGCGCAAGATCCTCTCTTTTGTGCCCACCGAAGAGCGTATCGTCACGATCGAAGAGGCCGCTGAACTGCGCCCGACGCAGCCCAATGTCGTCACGCTGATGTCTGATCGCGACGAAGTCACCCGCAGCGCTGATGTCCTGCTGACCTCCACCCTGCGCATGCGTCCAGATCGCATTGTCCTCGGCGAAGTACGCGGCAGGGAGGCCATGACCTTCCTCGAGGCCATAAACACCGGCCATGGTGGCTCGCTCACCACGCTGCACGCTGAAACACCGCAACTGGCTGTCCAGCGCCTCGCCATCGCCGCCCTGAAAACCGATGTGCGCATGACATACCAGGACATGAACGATTACATCACTCGCTCAATAGATGTGATCATTCAGGCCGGTCGCCACGAAGGCGCGCGCGGCATCACCGAATTCTACCTGCCGGTTGATCCGGCCCAGTCAAAGGAAACAGCCCATGTTTGAATACAAGATTGAACAGATCAACACCGCCAAAACCAAGCCACCGAAGATCGAAGCGCAGCTGACGGCTCTTGGCCAGGATGGCTGGGAACTGGTCTCGGTCGTGCCGGATTTTGACGGCGAACACATCTTGAAGGCCTTCTTGAAGCGTCGCACTGGTGAGAGCGCCTAAATCCAACCAAGGGGGATCCGATGGGCGTCGTCACCTGGATGGTAGAGACAACCGACAACTTTCTGGACGACGCGGCACAAACCACCTTTGGCAACGTCGCTGGTCAGCTGGGTGGTGTCATTGCCGTGGCTTCGACGCTCGCGGTGATCGGCGTCTTCCTCAACACGATGTTTCAGTACAAATCGATGGATGGGCGGACCGCCTTCTGGTTTGCCCTCAAGCTCATGCTCATCTCTTTGTTTGCGATGAACTGGGTCCAATTCAACGCCGTGGCTAGCGCGCTGATCAATGGGCTCGACCAGCTCGCGGGCGGCATGGTGGCGGGGCTGGGCGGCGGCGGTGCAGGTGCGTCCTACTTTGCCGAGGCCTTCGACGATCTCATCGAAGAGTTCGGCGACTACCTGAACGCGGCCGGTGACAACATGCATTGGATGGCCGGAGCCCTGATCGGCGCAATCGGCGCTTTCCTCCTTGGTATGATCGGCGCGCTCTGCGGCCTTGTTCTGATTTTCGCAAAGATCATGCTGGCCTTTATGGTCGGCATAGCCCCAATCATGATCGCACTGTCGCTGTTTGATGTCAGCAAGGACTATTTCCATCGCTGGCTTTCCAGCACGGTATCCTACGCGCTTTACCCACTCGTAATCGCGGGCGTGTTTTCCACCGTCGTCGGGATGTCGCGCTCACTCATGACCGAACTCGGAGACCCCTCCGGCGCGAGAAACATCGGCGCGCTGGTGCCCTTCTTCATGATGATGTTCCTCGCAGGCGGTATGATCATCGCCACCCCGCTGATCGTCCGCTCAATCTCAGGCAACTTCATGATGGCCGGACCGCCGAGCATTCCCGGTCCCGGCGGGTTCGCAAAGGGCTTAATTGGCACCAAAGGGTCACGGGCGCGGGCACGGTTTGGGACCAGGTCAAATGCTGAGATCGCTGGGGCTGGAATACGTCAGGCAGGTGGCGCGACCTTTTCGATGGTTCAGCGGGTAGCAGAACGGGCGAAGCGGTTGGAATAAAATGTACGTACCTTGGTCATACTGGTTGAAACCAATGTCTCAGAACCACATTTTCTAAAAAGTGTTCATCCATGCCTTCTGCGATACATCGGCATGGTGACAAGCGCTGCATCAAAGCCAACTCTCTAAATACCCTCCCTTGACTTTCCATGAGCAACTAAGCGTTCATGCGAACATATTGCGTAGTTTATTTTGGAGCATGAAATTGCTACTCTGCGGGCGAGAAAAAGAACTAAAAATATTGGCGGAGTGTTGGCAACGCGTCAGCGATGTACAAAATCCCGAGCCTCAGCTTGTGATCTTGAAGGCTGAGCGCGGTGTCGGCAAGACCCGCCTCGCGCTTGAATTCTATAGATGGCTAAGTGAAAATGTGGATAAGCGCGGACCAAACGGGTACTGGCCCGACTCTGCAGCCGTACTAAAACGCAGCCTTGACGTGAACCCTGATCCGTATGACTGCAAATACGATCAACCGATCCCATTCCTCTGGTGGGGATTGCGTGCAGCGGATAGCGGCCTTGAGAATGCGATCTCCGGTGACGCCGTCGCGACCTATGATCGGTTCCTTGCCCCTCACCTTGTTGCTCTCAGCATGCGAGCGCGCTCGTTAAAAACTGGGACGGCGCTTCTGGGTGTCTGGGCCCAGTTCGCCAAGGGAGAAGCAGCCAGCTGGTCCGGCTACGATACTGTAATAACCGCCGGAGAAAGCCTGCTCAAGACAGTCAGCATTCTAAAGGGTTCAGCTGCGAAGACTCAGCGTCTGGCAGCCAAGGAAATTGGAGAGCGGCCGATCAGCCGGGTTGATGCGATTTTGGAAGATCTTGAGGCATCTTTCAATCCACGCTCGCTGACATTTGCGAAAACTCCGGGCGTCATATTTATCGATGATGCTCAATTTGCGACAAACGACCCCGGATTGTCGGTTTTCGTTGAACGCTTGCTTTACACGGCAATGAAACAATCCTGGCCGGTTCTGATTCTGGCGACGCATTGGAAGCGCGAACTTTCCCCTGAATTCGTTGATACCGAACGTTCCTTTGCCGGTATTTATCACCATGCGCTTTCGGGGTCTTCTGCTGCCAATGGGCCTGCGGCGGGTTTGCCCGGTGGTTTTCTAAACGATGAGAATACGGTGGAAATTGATCTCCCACCTGTGCTGGATCTGTCACAAGCGCTGACGGCGGCCTTGCCCGGACTGCTTCCTGATCAAGCAAACGCACTGCTGGAACATGCAGGCGGCAACCCTCGGCACCTGGAACAGATCATCGCTTTTCTGGACGAAAACGAAGATTTCTTCGAAGATTTTGACCCGACCAATGCCCTGACCGAAGAAGGCCTAGAAGAGGCTTTGCGCGAAACGCATGATATCTTCAAGGTCGTGATGCGACGCCTGCGTGATGCACCGATCGAAGTACAAGAGGCAATCTGTCTGGCAAGTTTGCAGGGCATTCGTTTTGTGTCTGATGTCGTCGAAGACTTGGCAAAATCCTTCTTAGACGAAAGCCGAGAAGGCAAGCTCGACCAGGCGATATCCCCTTACAGCATGGTATCACGTGAGCAATCCAAACTGATTGCAGAGTTTTCGGAGCGCTTGTTTTATTTGGTGGCAGAGAAACGGCGTAAATCCTTGAAGACCTTGCGTGATGAAGTAACGTTGCGCGAAACGCTCAAGGATATCTTGTTGAAGCGTATGCATTGCCTAGATGTGGACAATCTATCTGACCACGCGTCCGCCACTTTGATATGCGATTCAGTTGCCAGTCTTTTCTCATCTGAAGCACCTGAGATCGGTATGAACGCGTTGGTAAAACTCTGTGCGGTTGAAAACCATTGTAATTCATCGTTGGCAGCTCTAAGTGCTGCCGAGCGTTTTGTGGATCTGTATAAGCTGCAACTCAAAGAAAATTATGTCCCCAGTTTTGAGGGCGAAATCACACTATTTGTCCAAGCTGAAGACCCTGAGGGTATAGTTGGGACGAGCTTTGAGGATATGTATGGAATGCGCCTAGAGGAAATAGCCTTCGACCTTGATCACCATGCAGTATTAGACTGTATCTACACGCTAATATCCTATGGCCAATTAAGCGATGCCAAGCTGATAGGAATTTTTAGGCTGGCAGAAGCGCGCCGGAAATTTCAAGAGAATCAAACCCCAGAAAACCAACGACATATTGCGTCACTTCTGGCAGCGATAGGAATCGCCGCCAACGATTCAATGGATCATTATGGTTCTAGCCAAGCCTTCATAGAAAGCTTAGCTTTGCGCCGGGAATTATATGAAATTGAAGAAGATCCAAAGGATAAACGGTGTATTGCGAGCTTGCTACTAAGCATAGGTCGCATTGATTTAGTAAACTTGGATCCCGACCACGCGGCTATAGCGTTTGACGAAGCTTTGCTCATCATGCGTAATCTGGCTGAACATTTAGGTACTCCGGAAAGTGAATTGGATCTAGTTGCAATCCTAGACGCGATAGGGGATATGGCCCTTTCTCAAAGGGATCTGGATGCCGCAGACCTAGCATTCGGTGAAGGTTTAAACATCTCACGAAAACTGGCTGCCCAACTTGATGAACCTGACAGCCTTCGGAGCACAGTTGTTTTCTTGATAAAATGCGGGGATGTTGCGGAGGAGCGCGGTGATCTGGGCGCGGCAGCTAGAGCATATGATGAAGGGCTGAACATCGCTCGCAGCATAGTCAATGTACGAAGCAATCCTCAGAATTTTCGAGATATTGCGATACTACTAATGCGTATCGGTAACCTAGCCGAGAGGAATTCGAGCTTTGACGAAGCCTCCAGAGCCTATGAAGAAAGTACTGACATTTTGTGGGACCTTGCCGATCAGTTGCACACCGCTGAAAGCCATCAAGATCTAGCTCGTTCTCTAAGCAGAGCCTCAAGAGTCGCCAAGATAAAAGGAGATCTAAACGCCACTGCTCGCCCATATGACAAAGGACTAAGAATCCGACGAGAGTTAGCCGAGAAACTGGGCACAGAGAAGAGCCGATTAGTTTTTGCCGACTGGCTGATTTGGATCGGTAATTGGGAGAAGGATTTCGACTTAAAGAACATGGCATATTTAGAAGGTGCGAACATCCTTCGAAACTTACCGCAAGATTTTAACACGCAACAAAACCTTCGCAAATTTTCATCCTTGCTAAAAAGAATTGGCGACCTTGCGTTTGAACAGAATGATATGGATGCCGCCGTGCGCGCTTTTGAAGAACGCCTAGAAATCCACTGGTCTATAGAAGAAGTAGAGAGCACCGAGTACAGCCTGTATGATTTATGCAATGCACAAACGCGTCTAGCGGAAGTTTACCAAAAAACACGAAGAGAAATAGCTGCGCACAAGCTGATTAGGGAAGGTTTGGTGTTGTCCGCAAAATTACCAGATTATTGGCGAGACGTAATGACTGAGGGGTTTGTAAATCTAAGAGATGCGACCAAAAGTAATTCATAGTAATAATCGCTCCGAATTGGAAAGAAGCAGTGCCAGAGGTCTGCTTTCTCTGACGTAGAGATTTTCCTGCTGCCTACGTGTGCAGAAAAAATTCACCGTGACCGATTTGGTAACTTGCATGGGGCGGCTCTCTTATAAGCAGATTTTTGACACCTGCACTATGGCGCATTGCGACGCCGGTTGAAGCAGGAGCCATCCACCCCATCAGAAACCCCTCTTTCATCCCAGAACCGCATCTTCCATAAACTTTTTCACCCTCTCAGTTCCGACTTGATAGTCACCCGAACTGGCCTGAGCATCTGACTGTGCACTTTGACTACCGGACGCCAACTCCTCAATCTCATCGCGCCGTTTTCCGCCACCGGCAGAACTGTCACAGGCATCCCCTCGCGGCATCTCGAGAAGCTCGAATTTCGCCTCCAGCGCCTTGATCTGTCCTTGCAGCCCGCGCATCTGGTCCCCTGCTGAGGGGTATGGCAGATCGCCGGTCTGCTTGTCGAAGATATGCTTAAAGAACCGGTCGTCATAGTATTTGATCCGCTTGGCGCGGACGGGCATTTGCGCGTCGACGACCAGAACAATATCACCAAGATCCATGCGTCGAGCCTCATCCTCGGGTAGGAGCGCGGTTTCTTCGGTCCGTTCAGACATACTGCGCCCGGTAAATGGGTTGCGGCCGACGGAACGCGAGCGGGTCACAACGCGCTTGGTTGTTTTGCCGACGGCTTTGCTGAGCTCTTCGATGGTCTTTTCATCTGAGGGGGTCAGATAAAGCTTGATACCTGCGTTGCCCTGGAGCGCGCGGCGGGCATTTTCGCCGTAGATTTCATCTAGCGCCGGGATCGTCTGCGTGACGATCGCGAGATTGGCGCGATATGATCGCAGCGTTTCGATACTATCGAGAACGATTGGCATTTTGCCCAGGCGGTTGAACTCATCGAGCATGATCATCACCGGCCAGGGTTCGTCCTTGCCGGGTTCATGATCCTGAAGCGATGCCAGCAAATCCGAGAAGAACAAGCGGATCAACGGCGCGAGCGGTTTTACCATCAGCGGTTCAACCACGAGATAGACCGAAAACGGCGTTTTTCGGATGTCGCGAAAATCGAAGTCTGACGTTGCGGTCGCACGGTCGATCGCAGGGTTCGACCACTGCTTGAGACCTGATGTCATCAAGAGCGACAGGTAAGACGTCAGCGTGTCGTTGTTGGTCGAGGCCATGCGCATGAAGATCAGCTTGGCAGCTGGATTGACCACCTCATCTGCACGGCGGCGATATTCCTTCTGCTTGTCCCCGCCAGACGCGGTGATGCGGTAGATTTCGCCCAAGGTCGGCCGCTTACGCTCGAACGCCAAAAGCCCTGCCGCCACGAACAGATCGATACCGCCATCGAGGAGCCCTTGAACCCGGTCGTTATCAGCCTGAAGGAACAGCGAGGCCAGGAGTTGCAGCTCCATCTGCTGGCGGTCGACATTTTCGAGCGCCGATATGCGCAGCAAGGGATTGTAGCGGTGCGAGCGGCCGTCCTTCCAATCTGTGGGCGCGAACCTAAACACCTTGTCGCCCTGCGCTGCCCTGTGGCGCGCCGTCGCCTCGAAGTTTTCGCCCTTGACGTCCAGCACCACGGCACTGCCCTGATAGGTCAGAAGGTTCGGGATGACGAAACCCGTCGTCTTACCGCGCCCGGTCGGGGCGACGATCAGGGCATGGGGGAACACCTTGGACATCACGAAGGGTTTGCGACTCTTGGGCTTGCCCATTTTGCCGACGACAAAGCCGTGGCCGGGCTTGCCGAAGAAACCGTTTCGTTTCATCTCGGACATTTGCTGCCAGTGTGTTTCCCCAAATTTGGTCAGCGCATCGTTCATCAAGACCGCACTGAGTAAAACACCGGCACCGGTGCTGATCCCCACGATCAGGTGAACAATCTGCATATCGGCCGGATGGGTTGTTCGTAGAACCCCATAGCTGCGTGCCAACATCAGAAAATCGATGTCCGCCCCGACACCGAACCAGCGGAACGTCAAAAAGGCCGACGCCAGAACATAGCCCAACACCGCTCCCAGAAGAGCAAAGCTCATGACGCCGAGTGCGATCCGCGTCTTACCCATGCGTCAGCCCCTTTTCGCCGTCGGCATCGACTTGCCGCTCGCGTTGAACATCAATTTCTTCATCGGCGATCTCGTCGAGGACGTGCTCCATGGCCACGCTGTTCGCCAGAGCTGCGTCGCTCTGCAGATAGGCCTTAGCCGCATAGAGCCGGTCCAGCCGATCGCTCATGTGTTCCTCGAGCGTGGTATCATCACCGATTGCCAAGTCGGGGGCCTGCTCTTCACCGACCAGTTCCTCCAGCTCCGCACGCAAAGTCTCGCGTTCTAGATCGCTGTGGAAAGGATCTGCTGTTGGGTCGTCCCTCATACGGCTTAGGATGTCAGAAGCGGTCGGCGGCAACCTGTCGACCAAGGCTTCCTGCCGGTCGGCTTCCGCCGCCCCACTGTCTTTGAGAACCTCAGCATTGGCCAAGACACGGCCCAGATCGCTGTGAACCTGGTCAAGAAGGTCGATTGCTTTCTCGAGCTCATCGGCGCGCGCCAGGTCAAGGCCTTCCTTGTCGGCAATCGCCTTCAAATCCTGTCCAAGCCATTGACGCTCCAGCGCGGCATTGCCCGCGCCGATTTCGACGCGACGAGTCACATCCTGCGCATCAATGCCGGTGCCTTTCAAAGCCTGCTGAAGATGTTCGGTAAGAGCTGTATCCCGCAATGCGCTTTGGGCGTCGGCCTGAATATTCCCGGCCGAATAGATCCCACTCTTGGACGCATCCTCAAGCAAGGTATGGGACTGCGTTCCCATTGGGCTGAGATGCGACAAAGAGCGATAGATGTCGTTCAGCTCATGCTCGAGCGCTGCACGCCGCTCGACCGGAGCTTCAGCGACAATGCGTTCGGCTTGGTTGATCTTGTCGTGAAAGGCATCAACGACCTCATCAAACGAATGCTGTTCTTCGGCCATGCCATATACCTTTCCATCTGCTTCAACCGGTTTGCCCTGCGCCAAGAGCCGCGCGGCTTTGTCCAAGGCAGCTGCAATGTCATGCTGGTTCTCGCGCGAGGCCTCGGCCGCAAGGCCGCGATAAAACCGGGCGTTCTGCGCCACGTCAGCCAAGGCACGGTCAAGCTCCGGCCCCACGCGCTCACGCTCGGTCAGCTTCTGCCCCGTGGCTTCTGCACGACGTTGGTCCACATCGCTTGGCCTCTTCGTCGTGATCCCACGCTCCAGCTTTCGCGTCGCCTCAAGCCTCAACCCATAGCGGTCGGACACCTCCACCATGGCCTCGCGAAAACCGTCGTAGTTGAAGTGGTGCCCTTCCTTTAGGAAGAAGAACTCGCCGTCCTTGCTGCGCCGGTTCAGGACGATATGGGCATGTGGGTGGTCCCGGTCCTCATGCACGGCGGCGATGTAGTCAAAGTGACTGCCTTCGCCCTGAAAGAAGCGCTCGCAAATCTCGCGCGTGATCTCGGCGACATCTTCGCCGCGCGTGCCAATTGGGAAAGCCATCAAGAGATGCGAGGTATGTCCCAGCTTGGGATGGAACCCCTCATTCCACTGCGCTGCAAATCGGCGTGTAACCTGCTCGATCTCTTTGACTGACAGAACGCGTTGGCCGTCATAGGTGCCACGGCTGTCGATGATAAAGCTCGACTTGGTAGTCAGGTATTCCAACTGGTTGCGAAGCTGCATTTTGTTGTGTGTGCCGCCGTCGCGAATGGCTTTGAAGATCGCAGGGGAATGGCCCGTGGCCGCGCGGGCCATCTGCTTTGCCCGAGCGCGCGGTACGCTTCCGCGAATGCGGCTCCAGTCACGATCGAAGAAGGCCTCCTGCGCGGCGGCAACGGCGCTATTCCGGGCCATCGGCAAAGCCTCCCAGTACGCGGGCAACCTCGCCAGACAGCGCGCTTCGGCGGCGCTGCGCCATGTCCTGAACCTGGTCAGCGATGTCGAAGATCAGCCCAGCCAAGGCGCGCACCTGGCGATGGGCAGAGTTGCCATAAGGCGGCGTCTTGCCCTGGCGCTTTGCCTCGTTCAGGCGCTGCGCAATTTGGTTGATGTTGTTGCCGGTGCGATTGAGAGAGGCCGACAATCCCTGCATCTGATTGGCCAGTTCATCATCAGGGACAAAGAGAGCGTTCGAGGCATGGATCAGCCGACGCAGCCCTTCCGCCCGGCTGGCGATATCATGCCGCGTCAGCACCGCATCAAAGCCTGCCAGCTCCTTTGGCGTCAGCCGGACATTCACCAGTTCGGAGCGCACGCGCGCATCAAGCTTGCGGCTTTGATCGGCCTTCAACGTGTAGAATATGCTGCGGGGCGTGACGCCGAATTCATGGGCCAGATCCTCGATCGGCACCCCTTCGGCACGCTTGCGCACGATCGCAAAACGCTGGTTTTGCGTCAGTCGCTTGTGCCGTGGTGCGCGCGGTCGGCCCATGTGAAGTAATCACCCCTATTTCTTGCCAACATCATACAGGCAGCCCAGTTATGGCACTTCGCCATGATTGATTCAATATTATAATATTGCATCAACTGCCTGTATTCCGTTTGGAGCAGCCATAGGCTGCGATCGCCGGGCAAAGCCCGGCCACATGCGCAAGGCATGGCACCACTAATCGTGGTTCCATGCCTCAGCATCGCCAAGCAATTGCAGCGCTATTGTGCGGGCCGCGCCTTCGGCGCTGGAATAGGTTTGATGGTCGGGCAGCTCGTGTAGCTCAAAGGGCTGTTGCGGATCGTCTGGGGTCTCCACCCGATCATAAATCGCCCAGCCACCGATCCGTGCTGGATCATCACAATACTTTTGCCCGTCATCGGGCAGATTGTAGACCCCATGCAGCGGACATAGAATTACAGTCTAATTTCCCGATCTTTCTCTTTCGCTTGCCCTCTAGCCTTTTCGACTATCTCGCGACCTTTCCCAGAAAGCTCAATGTCAACTTTTGACAGCGCGATATTAATTATTCTCTTCTCAACCAATAGCTGTTTGATCGCACTCTTTATCATTTTGTCCAGCTCGAAGAATAATCCTTTTGTATAATCCCAGTCTTCATCTGACATGTTGAGCAGAAACTCATACTCAACCCCGTCAACTTCACACACTTGCACTCTCTCGCCTTTTTCTCCACCTTCATCAAAGACCACCAAGTCCCACTCTTCTTTCGGTACATTTGCTGAAAGCACACCCGGAAAAAAGAGATAGGGATCAAAAGTTGCGGCATCCTCAATGTCAAAGAACATCTTCTCCATGCCCGGATCAACATTAGCGTCATATATAATCTTTCTAATTGATTTTTTTAAATTTTTCCCACTGACGTTATTCCTGATAAGCTGATCAACATGTATTTTGGGATCAGGGTAATACTCTGGATAGCTTGAGAAGTGATGCTCTTGAGGCTCGTAAAAAGGGATATTTAGTTCAAGGTCATCCCAAAGAGAAACCATTGACGTTATAGCATCGTTCAAATCGTTTCTCATCAACACCAAACTTTCTCTCGTAGAGGCTAGAGATTGCTGTCGGGCTTCTGTGACTTGTCTAGCAGCATACCAAATTGCAATAAAAGTGAATACGGCAGCAAGCGGATTTATCCAGCCTCTCAAGCATATAACAGGCTTTTCATCAGCTTGGCACATCGCAGAGTATAAAGAGGCATCCCTGCCCCAAAGGTAATAAGCGGCTAGAGCAAGAGACATTGCGAAAACAAAAATCAGAGACGTGCGAACGGTACCCTTCAAGACAATTTTCCTTTAAATTTTGAGTTCATCCAAATTCTCATGCGATTGATGCACGCAAATTGCCTATGGTCAACGCCGCAAACTTACTCCTTCGGAATCCACCTCGACCTAACTCGTACGTGCCCTTTGGTTCGTGGCTGTATCGCTGCTCTGATCTCGGCCGATTTCCGGTTGCGCTTGTCTCCCCGGTAGAAAATCTTTGTCGTGATGGTCAGGGATCATGCTGCCACCTCGTCGCTCTGACCTGCTGCTTGCAAAACAAAGTCAGCGGCCTTTTGCGCCTCGGACGCCGCGCGAAAAATCGCCCGTTTGTCCTCTTTGAGCGCTTTCAAACACCCTTCAACATAGGCGGCGCTTTGGTCAAATTCCGTCGCGACGCCAATCTGAGTTCCAAGGAAACAAGCGCCGATTTCCGCCACCAGCTCTTCAAAGGCATAGGCCTCACGGTTCTCAAACTTCTTGATCCGCCCCAGCCGCTTTTCGCTGCCGGTCCAATGGATCACCTCATGAGCTAACGTCCCATAGTAGCCTGCCGCATTGTGAAACGTGGCAATCGGCGGCATGTGGATGTGATCTTTGGCGGGGCTGTAATAGGCGCGCGGGTCGTCGCTGGTGAGGATCTCCGCCCCTGTCCGGCTAAAAAACGCCTCGAGCTCTGGATCTTCCGCCGTGCCAAGATCGCGCGGGGCCTCGGGATGGATGTAGTACTCCTGCGGCAAACCTTCGATCTGATCCGCGTTGAAGACGCGATAGGCGCGCGCATAAGGCAGTTCTTCCTCAATGCCCAATTCATTCTCTCGGGTGAATGTCCCGTATTTGACCACGGTCGACGACGTTTCACCTTTGCGGACCTGTCCACCCAGCTCCTGAGCCTGTTTGTAGGTCATCCAGCGGCTGGACACATAACCATGCTTGGCCGCCATGACCCAGAGCATCAGGATATTAATCCCGCGATACTCCTCGCCATTGTGCCGTGTCGGCAAGGCAATGCCGGACGCGCTTCCGGTCCAGGGCTTACGCCATGGCGGCGTGCCTGCCTCGATCTCTGCAATAATGGTGTCGGTGACATGGGCATAAACATCAAACTTCGGTGCCATTTGTGGCCTCCTCGATCAAAGTGACGCGGGTGAGGCTTCGCGCCCCCTTCCGCCGATGGGCTGCGCCTCGGCCACCTGATCTGACCGAATACGCATGTATTCGGCGGAACAGAGTGGGAGAGGGCAAAGCCCGACCCACGACCCTGAACGGGGCTGTCAATCGGCCACATTTGCGAAGAAAATGTCTGCGCCGAAATCAGACGCCAATTTGCCGCGCGAGGAATGACTCGCCCTCGAGACAGGGGAAATTGGTGGCTGATTTTGGGGATGGACTAAGGTTGACCGCCACGGTCAGGGATGTTGGGCGGACAAAACAAAAAAAGGATGTCTGAACAGGGGGGAGCGGGCCTGCGGCCCGTTGAACCCCGGTGCAGTCTATTGCAATCAAGCCGTCCTAACGGGACGACAATCACGCAATTTCGTGTTTTAAGTGTGCTGCAAGACCAATTGTTAGAATCATGTTTTCAAGGAAAAATCGTGCAACCAGAGGGCTCATTCGGTCGAACAATCCAGCTTTTCCTCGTAGACGGAAAGCCAACCGGGCTGCGAAAAGCGACGATCCATGGTTGGACAGGTTTGCTTTTTGTAAGCGGGGCTTCAGCTTTCGGCGATCTGACCGCTCGTGAAGAGGTCGATCGGACCGGCATCTACATACTGTCAGGTCCTGATCCAGAAAAGGCCGGTGCATCCCGCGCCTATATTGGCTCTGGGAACTCTGTGGCTGAGAGGATCAAGCAAAGCGCGATCAAAAGAGATTTCTGGGAAACAGCCATCACCATCACCACAAGTGACGACGACCTATCCAAAGGGCACGCGGAATACCTTGAGGCGCGGCTCATAGAACAAGCAGCTCAAGCAGGCCGCGTCACGTTGGACAATGGCACTCAGCCGGACACAAGCAGACGACGACTGCCAGAGGCCGACATCGCCAATATGGAGCAGTTTCTATCAAACCTGCGCATCATCCTGCCCGTGATTGGCCTGGATTTGCTCAAACCACAACCGCGCGCGGTGACACAGACAGCGAAGCCGGTCGACGAGCGAACAGAAGGTGATGTGCAGTTCGAGATCCGCCACAAGAGCGGCGTCAAAGCGACCGCTGTCGAAGAAGATGGCGAATTTGTTGTGCTGGAAGGGTCCGAGGCGCTCACCGAGACCGGCTATGTCCAACAAAGCTACGGCGGCTTGAAGGAAAAGCTCGTCACAGACGGTGTCTTGGTCGCGGACGCGGGCCAAAAACTCAGGTTCACGAAACCTTGGTCCTTCAATAGTCCTTCAGCCGCCGCAGCTGTCATCTTAGACCGAAACAGCAACGGCCGCCTGGAGTGGAAGGTCAAAGGATCGAAGCAGACCTACCATGACTGGCAACAAGCTGAAGCGAACCGCCCCTCCTAGGCAGCGTCAACGCTTTCGCTAGACTTGCCCGCCGACCCCTTTGAACTTTTCGACAAAGGCCGAAATCTTCTCGAAGACAATCGTCTTCTTAGTCCGAAACTGCGGATTTAGTGGGCTCATTTTGGGAAGTATGGCATTTAGGTCGGCACCGTTTTCACTTGCAAATTCGCGTTTTATGGAAGCCGAAATATAACGCTTTGCGGCGTCAGAATTTAGATCTTCTGACTTGATAAGCTCCTCGACTTCCTTGCGTTGCTCCGCTTGGGCAAATGAAAAAAATGCGTCGATCACACCAGCCTTGTCATCAATCTGATCGAGATCAGTCCGGTTGATGAAGTCCACTATCAGACTCTCTTTTGCCCGATTGCCAAGACTGCCGCGAATGACACGCCGGGCATCTTCAATCAGATCTCCTTTGCTCTTCACCTTCTTGTTCTTGTCGAAGATCAACTCGAGGATGTAGTCGAGGTTGATCTCTTGCGATTTCAGAAGGTCGACCTCGAAAACGACGTCATCCCACTCGATAGTGTTCTGTTCTTGCTCAGCAGACGACTTTTCTCGACGTAGCCAATCGCGAATATCATTGTACGACGATCTATAATCTTGAATCGCCCTCTCTGAGGGTAGGTCTATTGCCTCCAAGTCACGAAGGTCTTCATCGTTCAAGTAGTGCATTTGCTTGAACTCTTCGACGGCATCAGCGTCTTTTGGGTCTAGGCCCTGATAGGCCTTCAATGCTGAGAATTCATCGTAGTTCCGAAGCACATTTTCGACTCTCAGATACTCACCAAAGAGCCTTGCAAACTCCTTCTTGTCTTCTTCTTTGACGATCTCGTCCGGATTGGGAAAGCGTTCGGTTAGCTCCTTCACAACATCACTGAACCCGCGTCGCGCCGCACCGGTTTCCTGATCAACGAAACCATTCATGTACTCGTCGTAGCTCTTTTCCAGCACAACGTTCTTTGTGTTCTTGTCACCGAACAACGTGATCGCATCAACTGTCGCTTGTTCAAGGTCCCTGAACGCTACGATATTGCCGAATGTCTTCGTTGCATCGTAGATCCGGTTTGTCCTGGAGAACGCCTGCATCAAGCCATGGTAGCGGAGGTTTTTGTCAACAAACAAGGTATTGAGCGTCGGAGCATCAAAGCCGGTAAGGAACATGCCGACGACAATTAGCAGGTCGATATCCTTCGAGCGAACCCGGCTGGCAAGGTCGCGGTAGTAGTTCTGAAAACCACTGCTATCGACACTGAAATTCGTCTTGAAAAAAGCATTATAGTCTTCGACTGCGGCGCTCAAAAATTCCTTCGCACTGCTATTCATCGCTGACACATCAAAGCTCTCGTCCTGAATGTCCCCGATCGCGTCTTGCTCTTCGTTGGCCGCAAACGAGAAAATCGTCGCGATCTTCAGCGGCTTTTCACTGTCTGCCTGCAGAGCGTTTAAGGTTTCGTAGTAGAGCTTGGCCGCATCCACACTGCTGACGGCGAACATAGCGTTGAAGCCACTGCTTCCCGCATGCATTCGGTGGGTTTTCTGACGGAAATTGTTTAGTATGTACTGCGAAACTTCTCGAATACGTTCTTGATGAAGCAGCGCTTGCTTGTTCTCAGCTGCGCTGAGCTTTTTTTCGTCTTGCTCTGTTTCAATGGCTTTAAACCGGGGACGTACATCGTTGTAGTCGACCTTGAATTTCAGAACCTTTTCGTCGCGAATGGCGTCAGTGATCACATAGGAATGCAACTCACGTCCAAACACGCTGGCGGTCGTTTCAGCCCCCAGTGCATTCTCAGGAAAGATCGGTGTTCCGGTGAAGCCAAACTGATAAAATCGCTTGAACTTCTTTTTCAGGTTCTTCTGCGCCTCGCCAAACTGACTGCGGTGGCACTCGTCGAAAATGAAGACCACCTGCTGATCGTACACCGGCAGATCGCCTTCTGATTTCATTAGATTATTCAGCTTCTGGATCGTCGTGACGATGATTTTGTTATCGTCTTTACTCAAGTTGCGCTTCAACCCGGCGGTACTGTCAGAGCCGTTGACACTGTCAGGGGAAAATCGCTGGTATTCCTTCATGGTCTGGTAATCGAGATCCTTACGGTCCACGACGAAGAAAACCTTGTCGATAAATCCCAGCTCAGTCGCTAACCGCGCAGCCTTGAAACTCGTTAGGGTCTTGCCAGAGCCAGTGGTGTGCCAGATGAAGCCACCACCCTCTGGCTTTCTCCAGTTTTTGGCCTCAAATGAACTCTTGATCTTCCATAGAATGCGTTCTGTCGCAGCAATCTGGTAGGGGCGCATGACCAGCAATGTGTCGCTGACATCGAAGACCGAATACTGCAGCAAAACGTTCAGCAGTGTGCGCTTCTGAAGGAACGTCGCGGTGAAGTCCTTCAGATCTTTGATCAAGCTGTTGTCCGACTTCGCCCAGTTCATGGTGAAGTCAAAGCTGTTTTTGTTGCGCTTGGTGGTGTTGGCGAAATACCGGGTGTCGGTGCCATTCGAAATCACGAAAAGCTGCAGGAACTTGAACAGGGAATTTTCGCTGTTGAAGCTCTCTTTGCTGTACCGGTGGATCTGATTGAACGCCTCTCGGATCGCCACCCCGCGCCGTTTCAGCTCAATTTGAACCAAGGGCAAACCATTGACCAAGATCGTCACGTCATAGCGATTGGAATGACTGCCCACTTGCTCGAACTGCTTGATCACCTGCAGTTTGTTGCGCGCCTTGTTCTTTTTGTCGACGAGGTAGATGTTCTGAATGCGCCCGTCGTCAAAGACGAAATCATGGATATAATCGTCGTGGATCTTGCGGGTTTTGTCGACGAGGTTGTCGCTGGGTTTGTCTAGGTAAGTCTCGGCAAAACGCTTCCATTCTTCATTCGAAAACTTGACGTTGTTCAGTTCTTCTAGCTGCACCCGAACGTTGGCGAGCATGGCTTCTTGGGTCGTGAGTGCAGGCATAAATTCATAGCCCTGATTGACCAGGTCCTGAACCAACTCACGTTCCAGATCATCTTCGCTCTGATACCGATCTGCGGCGTCCCATTCCTTGTTGTACTTGTCGAGGACGATGAAATTCTTCGTTTCCGCGATGGTTTTCGTCTGCTCACCCATTTTGCTCATCCTGTCGCCAATAGGCGTAATTCTTCACCAAGTTATCCAATAAGAGCTTCACAGTGTTTTTCTCGGCGGGCGAAGGATCCCTGACCTGTTCATTCGAAAGCGCCGAATGGGTGAAAGTGTTGATTGCCCGCACGTAGGCATCTTTGCTGCCTTCCACCGTGTCGAGCAGATCACTCCACCTTGCATAGCCCAGGAACCCAGCCGTTTTCTCATAAAGGTTCCGAAGCAGCGTAAAATGGTATCGCTCGACAGTGTTGCCGGCGATCGCCTCCTCCAACACTTTCTTCAAATGCAAATGATAGGAAAAACTCTTGTTCGCATCGCCGTATTTGACGTTCAGATTGAAGGTCCCATCTTCCAACCGTTCAAGCAGATAGCACCCTTCCTTCTTGCCCTGCTTCTTTAGATCAAGCTCGTTGTGCAAAACGTTGTAGAACAGAGGGCTATGGGTTGTGATGACGAATTTCAGTTGCTGCGGCGCAGCTTGGATCAGGTTCGCCAGGTTCACCGCCAATTCGATCAAGTGGTTTTCATCAAGAGAGCTGACTGGGTCATCAACAAAAACGTACTGCAGCCCATTGAACTGATCTGTTGGTCGATCGCCGACCTCGGCAATGTTCAGAACTGAAACCACTTCCTCGAGCAACGTGAAGAAGATGCTCCAGACGAAATTGCTCTCTTCGCCCTTAGAGATTTTCACAACGTCATATTGTTCGGTGACAATCGGATTGCCATCCTCGGCGACGATCAGCTCTCCTTCTTCTGTGACAAGATTGGTCGGATTCACTCGGAAAGTCACTTCTGAGTTTGCAGGCACATCAATCTTTTTGCCGTCTTTGTCAGTTACCTGATATACTGCGTTGAATGCTGGAGTGACCTTGTCTGTTGCGTACTTCTGAAAGTTGTTGACGATGTCCACACCTTTCCCCTGGTCCACCAAAATCCAGTCCGTAAAGCTGTTCGGCTGGACCCTTAGCCTTGGTATCGTGTCAGACTCAAGGTCATTGTCCCAATAGAACAGGTCCTCAGTGAAAGCATTGTAGTACAGTATTTTTTCGCGGGAGAGCGCGCCTTCCTCCCCTTCTTCGGGTTTCGGGGCAATGAGCTCCTTCATTGCCCGGGACAGGCGGGTTTTGCCGGTGCCATTGAATGCGTAGATTAACTGTACCTTTTTGTTGGCATCCCGCAGCTGCCTTGCGATCTCTTCGAGGGTCTGGCTCATTTACGCAGCCTCCTCGGATTTGGGGAAGCTCAAGAGCAGGTCGCGGTAGTATTCATACTGCTGCTGACGCAACTTGATTTCACGCGGCAGGCCCTCGCTGAGCGATGTGGTCAGCGTGTCAAACTTGTCGAGGATGGCAACGATGCGGGCCTGCTCTTCAAGGGACTTTTCAGAGTCGTCAGGACAAGGTACCGGAATCTCCGCCTTTCCAAACGCCTTTATAAGCAATGTGTTTACCTTAGTTCGGGCCACATATTTCGACTTTTTGGTGATAAATGACGAAGCTTGCATGCAATAAGCTACATACTTGGGATTCAATTTGTGCCGAAAAGCATAGCAGTGATCATGGATCGCGACCTTTGAGTCTCCAAGCCATGCAACAGCTTTACCCACCTCGTCTACTGTCTCACCGACGTCCGTCAAAATAACGTCGCCCGGCTCTGCATATTTAAGCGATTCGGCCAGATCCTTGCTGACTTGAGAAAACACTTGTGAGGCGTAAACCCCATAACGAGTATAGATCTCTCCATAGTGAATGACATCGACGCCGTCATCGACATAGTCGGCCTTTGTAAAACGCTTCCCACGAATAAATTCACCAATTTCATCAAGTGGTTTCCAGTCGACGTCACAACCCTCAAAGCTTAGCAATTGATCGCGGTAGTAGTTGTATTGTTTGCTGCGGGCCTTAAGCTCGGCTGTCAGCTCGGCTGTCAGCTCGGCTGTCAGCTCGGTGAAGCTCTCCAAAATCCGAACGATCTCAGATTGGATGTCACGCGACTTCTTTGGATCGTCTGGGCATGGAACCGGCACCGGGTATCGAATGATTTCTGGTTTGCTGCCGCGAGGCATCTTTGCCCCTTTGGAGTGCTGAATATTGAACTCAAAGAATTTTTCATCTGTGAGGACCTGATACAGGTAACGCGGATTCACAACGTCGTCTGTTGGATGGATGACCAGAACGTCACCGTTGGTTCCGCCTGTTCGGTCGGCAAGCCAGATCTTCCTAAGGTAGGGACGAATATTCCCGATTAGAATGTCGCTCGCCCGATACTCCGTCAGATTGCCAGAAGTGGGCACATAGCTTGAATCAACCCTTCCCGCTCGGTTCTGCAGAAGGTTGTCCACGCCCACATAATTTGTCTTGTCGAGGTGCTCTGAACTGATGCGCGTCTTTGAATACTGCGCGATATCGCCCAACGGCATCCATTCCACCGAAGCCCCATCCAGCAGCATTTCCAGGAAGCCTAGTTCGCTCATGCCTCGATCTCCGCGACGATGGCGTCGATGTCTGCGCGCAGTTGGTCGATCTTTGCGACAGTGGTTTCCAGCGCAGCATTCAGCTTGGTAATGTCGATAACTTCGCGGGTGTCCTTTGGCTCGACATAGGCGCTGACCGAAAGGCTGTAGTCTTTCTCGACAATCTTGTCGTAAGGGACGGTTTCGGCCACGTGAGCCACGTTCACTTTGCTTTCGAACATCTTGATGATTTCGGCAATGTGCTGGTCTTCCATGAAGTTGTTGTTCGTGCCCTTGCGGAAGAACTCCTCACCCGTCGCATCGATGAACTGAACGGCCGTGTCGGTCTTGTTCTTGGCAAGCACGAGAATGTTCACCGCGATAGTCGTGCCGAAAAACAGGTTTGGCGCGAGTGCGATAACCGTTTCGACAAAGTTGTTGTCGACCAGATACTTGCGGATCTTCTGCTCTGCCCCACCACGATAGAAGATACCCGGGAAGCAAACGATTGCAGCGCGCCCTTTTGCCGACAGGTAGTGCAGCGCATGAAGGACAAAAGCAAAGTCCGCCTTGGATTTCGGAGCAAGCACACCAGCTGGTGCAAAGCGTTCATCGTTGATCAGGGTCGGATCATCCGCGCCCTTCCATTTCACCGAATAAGGTGGGTTCGACACGATGGCATCAAAGGGCTTGTCATCGCCGAAATGCGGGTCTTCCAGCGTGTTGCCATGCTGAATGTTGAACTTGTCGTAGTTGATGTTGTGCAGAAACATGTTCATGCGGGCGAGGTTGTAGGTGGTGTAGTTGATCTCCTGCCCGAAGAAGCCGTCTTCGATGATGTGTTTGTCGAACTCATCCTTGGCCTGCAACAGCAACGATCCAGACCCGGCCGCCGGATCATAGATTTTGTTGACGCTGGTTTGCTTGTGCAAGGCCAGCTTGGCGATCAGCTTGGAGACATGGGTTGGCGTGAAGAACTCGCCGCCTGACTTGCCCGCATTGGCCGCATAGTTTGAGATCAGGAACTCATAGGCGTCGCCAAAGAGGTCGCCTTCGTTTTCGTCGAAGTTCAAGGTTACGCTTTCGACGCCCTTGAGGACTTCCGCCAGGCGTTCGTTCTTCTGCTTAACCGTGTTGCCAAGGCGGTTGCTGGTGGTGTCGAAGTCAGCAAAGAGGCCAATGATGTCGTCTTCCGACGGGTAGCCACTCGCTGAAGCCTCGATCGCCGAAAAGACTTCTGCCAAGTCGGTGTTCAGGCTGTCGTTCTTGCTCGCGGTCTTGGCCACATTTTGAAAGAGCTGACTTGGATAGATAAAGTATCCCTTGGTCTTGATCGCATCGACTTTGACGTCATCGGGGATGTCAGCGTCAGACATTCCAGCATAATCGATACTGTCGTCGCCACCTTCGATGTAGTTGGTGAAGTTCTCACTGATGAAGCGATAGAACAATGCCCCTAGGACGAACTGCTTGAAGTCCCAGCCATCGACCGCGCCGCGCACTCTATTTGCGATTTGCCAGATTTCCCGGCGCAAAGCCTCAGCTTGTTGCTGACCCGTCATTTCTGCTCCCCTTCTTGTTTTTGTTCCTGCTCAGCAATCCAGCGATCGATCTCGCTTTTGCGAAACCGCCATGCGCTTCCCACCTTGAACCCGGGAACCTTCCCCTCAGATGCGAACCGATAGGCCGTTTTCTCAGCGATTTTGAGATACTCAGCGAGCTCTTTCACGGTCAAAATGTCTTCATTGGGCATTTCAAAAATGTCCTCTCTGAGGGATATGGATTGAAACTAGTTGAAAGGAGACGAAGCGACAAGCTTAGCTTTCCAGTGATCGATTGCGTTCATTTGATGCCTACCCGTGGCGGCGCGCCAGGGCGAGAAAATCCGCCCTGGCATTGAGGTCACTCAGTGACCTGTTCTTCATCTCGACGCGGGAAGGCGACCATTTCGACGTCGGGGAACATGCTGTGTTTGACGTTGATCGACGTGATGTTGCCGCTGTCGTCGGTGTTGACGAAGAGGACGCCGCAGCGGTCCCAGAAGTTCTTGCCGTCTTTTTCGCCGGATTTGACGTTCAGTTTCAGAGTTTGAGTAGCCATGTTTTGATCCTCACTTTGAGTGTTTCGATGAACAGGGCCAAAGCAGGCACTAAGGGGAAGTCAGCGGGAAAATTGGCTCGCGAGGAATGCGCTGGCGCAGGGGAATTTTCTAGTTGAAGCGGGGCTTGCACCGCGTCTGGCACGGCTGCCAGCTTATGTTCAGCAATCAGAAACACGGCGTTGAGGATCTGAGTTTGGCCCTCAATCTCTGGGCTGGCCCGTCAAAGCTTGCTTGGAACGCTGCAACTACTGTACTGGGCCTGCAGATTGCTCACGGTAAATATGATCTACCGACCATAAAACGGAAATATGATCTGCGGATCATACGGCATGAAAGGCAATCGCCCGACGTCGTATGCCAGCAGCAATGGCATCTGCCAATGGCTGTGGAAACCCATCCGGCAGATCTGCTAGTGTCTTGCCCAAGGCGGGTTCAAGCTCAGACGCGACGCCCGACAAGACCTCTTCCGCCAGCGCCACACCAAAACCTGCCGCCTTCGCAGCCTGCAGGAAATGGCGGGGCACCACCTCATTGATCCGGTAGTGCCCGTCGACTGCCATCGCGAGACGCATCCGGTTCTGGCGGATTTGACCGTCATCCACGGCTTTCTGGGCGCTCAGCACATCATAAAGCGGGGTCATGCGGAACCCGCCGGGGCGCAATGCAATGCTGAAGTTCTTGGCGTGCCCGTCCGTCGCTCCCAAAAGCCAAAACAGCACCTGCGTGCGGAAAAACACGCGCTGATCCGCCTCGGGGTCATCACTGCCAGTCAGCAACCCGATTCCTTCGGTGATCCCCGGCCCGCCATCCATTTGGTATTTCTGGCTTGGCGGAACTGTGAGCGCTTGGCAAAAGTCTTCCTGCGGAAGGCGGATCAAGCGGCCATCCTTGGTCCAACGCCGATCGAACCGCGTCACAACAAGGCTGCGCACGTCTTCAAAATCAGCAATCTCGACCACCGCGACATCCATGCCCATGGCACGGCAAAAGCTCATGCAGAAATACTCGTTCTCAACGCTGTCGGACAAATCGATCCCAGCGGGCAGAACGCCGAGTTGGGTCTTGAGGATATGGGTTGTGGGGGCAAGCCCCGATGGACGGATCCACGTTCCCTCGTGGCGCAGCAGCGCTGTTTTCTCCTGCGCCCCAGCGATCGAAATGCGGAAGTCGTCTGCCTCATCCAAGCCCAGCGGAGCGCTCGCGAGGTTGCGCAGCATATCAGCAATCTGCGCCTCAGTTACGGGCTCTCCCTCGAGTGGGCCAACCTCGGGGACCTCACCCGAGACGAACTGCAACGCCCCTACGCAATCGCGCCCGATCTTCTCCAGCATGTGCCACGCGTCCGTGCCGCCCGCACGCACCCGCGCGGCAACGCGCTCACGTATCGCCTGATTGTCCGGCAGCAGGTTTTCCAGGTAGGCAATGACAGGGCCGCCTTGGTGCGCCTCTTCGCGCAAAGGCAGGGACAGCGAGATGGGCATGGCGTGCTCCCACGACAGCCAGTCCGGATCATAGTTGAAGCTGATTGCGCCTGAGCCAGCGAGACGCAAAGCCCCCACCAGCCTTCCATTCAGAAGAACCTGCATCGTGCCGCTACGCCCGCGTTTCGCCATCAGAAGATATCCTCGATTTCAAGCGAGCCACCGCGCTCCACCAATCTGAACTCAAGCCCAAGAGCCGCCATGACAGCGAGCACAGTGGCGAGTTTGGTGCCCGCGTCGCCATTCTCCAGCGATGAAATCGTCGCGACGCGCAAATTCGTGCGCGCGCTGATATCGCTTTGGGTCCAGCCGCGCGCTTTGCGCGTCCGGCGGAGTGCCTCGCCAATCTGCTCGGCCGTTCGTGCTGTGAAGTCCATGATGCGGCTCCTTTTACGGCGCAGCGTAAATGAAAACAAATTACGCCGCAACGTAAATATATACTTTTTACGCTATAGCGTAGCAATAGAGTCGCGCTCATGCCTGCAGCCCCGCAGCGCGCACCTGCTCAGGCGTCACCACCTTTGACGCGATTAAGTCCTTGATCTGCCCGTTGGTGATGTGGCGGCACAGGGGATGGCGCTCGTGGATCCACTCGGCGAGGCTGGCGCGACCTTTGGCTTCGGCCTCTCGCGCCTTCTCGCGGTCGGCTTGCAACTGGGCGAGCCCCTTTTCCCAACGGCGCATCTTGAACCAATTGTCCGAAAAACAGACCTTGCTGCGTGTATAGCCCTCGCTTTCCTTGGCATAGGCTTTGACCGCCTGCTGCAGGTCATCGGCCTTAACCCCTGCTTTCACGGCCGCTGCGATCAGGCGCAGACTGGTTCGCCGGTCTCGGATCCTGTCCTCGGGATAGACCGCCAAGATCGTCTCAGCTTCAAGATCTTCAACCTCCGCCGCCGCCTCGCGCCTGCGCGTAGGTGGTTTATGGATGGTTTTAGGATGGTTTGGGGTCCACCGTGAACCCCGTACCCCGTTCACCGTGGACCCCGTGCCGGGTTCAGGCTGGACGGGGTTCACAGTGACCCCCGTGTCGATGTCGGGCTCAGCCGTGGGTTCGAGCGCGGCAACGCGCTCCAGTACGATGCGGTAAATGACGGTGTAGCCGTTCTTGCAGTGCCGCCGCCCTGTCTCAATCAAAATGCCTTCGCGCAAGAAGTCGATGATGGTGCGCTTGACCGTGCTCTCACTAAGCTCTGTGTGGCGCTGGATCGTCCCTTTGGAGCACCAGATGCCTGAGCCGTCATCGCTCGCCTTGTCGGCCAGGAACATGATGATCTGTTTGCGCGCGGCGCTGCCAAAGCGGCGCTCGGCGCATTCGTTTGCGATGCGCCAGCTCATTGGACCACCTCGCCGCTCAGAGACCACGAAAAAGCCGACTGAGCATTTGCGGTGCAGCACTGGCCCATGCTAATGTGCTTCGAAAGCTGACAGGCTTTTTCTATTTGGCCCCGGTTCACAGTTGCCGCTGTGACGGGGCCTTTTTCGTTTTGAACCGGCGAATTTGGCTTTGAAACTTTCGCTTTTTGTTCACTTTTTGTCAGGGGGCATTTTGCACCCCTAAGCCGTTGTTTTTGCTTTATCTCTTTCTGGATTGCAAATCCGTGTACACCGGTTCGATTCCGGTACTCGCCTCCATTTAATTTCAATGGGTTAGCTACATTCGAAGGTTTTGAGCTTTCGATCTCTACCCATTTCCCTACTCATTCACGTTTTGTTTTTGTTCTGTCCCCGCCGTTTTTGAGCGTTCTCAGCCCGTGTTATTTGCCTCGTTGCCTTGCTGTAGTGAGCAAACATCTTAGGCGTTTTGTGGCCAGTGATCGCCATGCCCTCTTCATCCCCGCCACCTGCAGCTACGATCTCAGACGCAACGGTGTGCCGGATGTCATGGATAGCATGATCTTGCGCTCCAATTTCCTTCCGCAGCTTCATTACCGCGTCATGAGCGCCACGATACGACCACTTTCCCTTGCCTTGATAGTTAGCCAGGATCGTTGGGACTTCGTTGTAACGCTTCGCCTCCCTTAAGCATTTGGCCAGTTCTTCGGTAATTGGCAGAACCAACGGTGTTCCGGTCTTATTCTGCCGCACTGATATTCTTGAACCTTGAATGTCAGTCCACTCCGCATCAAGGACATCGCCAATCCTCTGACCGGTACAATACAGCAACTCAAACAGCAGTCGGGTCCGATCACCGGAGGGTCGGGCTTCCCGCGCTTTTTGGATCAATTCTAGAGGCCAAGGTTTAGCCTCTCGCTTTTGGTATTTAAGCGAAGGTATCCCTTTGGCGGGGTTGCTTGATAGAGCATCTAGATCAATTGCAAATTCAAATAATGGCCGCACAACACGGAGCCAATAATTGGCAAAATGTGGGGTGTGTTTAACCGCAAGTTGATCACGCCAAGCGATGATGTTCTTCCGCTTAATTGAACTAACGCCAACCGCTCCGGCGTTTTTCCCAAAAACATCCAGATACTTGATGTAGTCCTTTCGGCTTCGGTCAGCCAAATTCTTGAACTTTGGGGAATCATAATAGCGGGCGATGAGATCGCGAACCAGAAACACCGTGGGCTTAATTTCTACGCCGTTCAGTGTCCGCGCATATTCGGCCCAAAACCCGTCATTCAAAATCTGGTTCTGAAATCGATAAGTTTTCCATCCTCTACGTTTGAAATACAAAACACCCTTGAGGCGGACAACATATGCAGGAAGGTCTCGTTTCAATCATCCATCCTCACTAAATCCGCAACGTCGTGATGCTTCGAGTTAGGAGCATCGTTGTCGCGGAAATCAAGATGAACAACGTTGTTGTCGATCCTGACACCACAAATATGTCGGCCCTTTTGCTCGAAGTATTCAATCAAAGCATTTGCCCTGTCGGCCTGTCTCTCAAGAGATTTGCTTAATTTGATCACCATAAACCAATCCTCTTCCACATATTTTGAGCTGACTTGATCCCAACTACAATCTGACTTCGATCATCCATGCGCGGCCTCCTGATCGGCGTTGACTTTGAGGTGCGCGCAGTTTGCGCCGACCAGTGCTGCACCCATGTCGGGGCAGACGCTGTTGCCGCAGCAGCTGACTTGCGTTGCTTTGGTGAAGGGGTTCCATGTCCATTTGTCGGTTTCGGCTTCGTGGTTCCAGACGCCTTCGATTACATAGTCAGATGGGAAGCCTTGGGCGTTGAACAATTCGCGCGGGGTCAGCATCCGCATTCCGATATCCGCGATCACATAGGTTTCACCGTCGATTTCCAGTGTGACGAACTCGCCCCCGTCCCAAGCGTCATGGGCCCGCAGAAAGTCTGCAACTTCACGGGCACGGCTTTCCATTTCAGGGGTGAATGGCGGGGCTTGTATGTCGGCCTGCATGTGGCCAAAGCGATCCTTCACGGTGACCGTGTGCATGGGGTCGTCGGTCAGGGCCCCGTCGCCGGTTCCGTAGTATTTGGCAAACCACGACGCAATCACGCCTTGCTGGCTACCTGTACCTGTCACGGTGGATGCGGGTTGTTCCAAGGACCGGCCCGGATTGACGCCTTTTCGCGCTGTGTTGTGCTGGGCAAGGAAGGCCGTTGCTGCGCAACTGTCCGCCTTGGCTGTAATAGTCGCCAAAGGTTCGGGGCCACCCCTCGGTCTGCTTTGTGCCGCGCGACCACCGCAACCGACGATGGTTGGAATGATCACCGCATTCTGATCCTTGCTGTTTGCGCAGATTGTGTGGTGCGGGTCTGTGACCGATCGGTTTGATCCGCCTTGTTGGGCATAGGTCAGGACCGGTGCTGCAACATACAACCCTGCGCCCCCAGCTGTAATTGTGTGGGTAGGTTCATCTGCGTGACTAAACGGCTTCTGAGCGTTGCGCATTGTGGCGACGTGCGGTGCGATCAGCGCAGAATGAAATCCGCCGGCTAAAATCGTTGGATGTGGTTCAACGGCTGAACTGGATCGGCGCGATGTGCCTTTGAGGCTCATGAGGCTGGGTGCGATTACAGCGTGTCTATTTTCGGTTGTAACGGTGCGCAGCGGCTCTAATACGTTTGCGCTGCGCTTTCCCCGATTTCCAGTGTGGCCATAATAGGTTGCCAATGCCGGTGCCAGCAATCCAATCGGTGCGGCCCCACCTGGGCGTTTGATAAAGCTGTTCGCTGTAACCGTTGCCATTGGGTCGGTGATCGCGTGGCCTGTCGCGCCAGAATTGAACCGGGTGATCGATGGGGCAACCTGTCCACCTTGTGTCATGTTCACCAGAAAAGGGCGTTCCGCATCCAGAACATACCGTTTCATGCCGCGTGCAATCCGGGCCAGCGTGTTAACAGCCAGCGGGCGTTTGGCGGTCATGGGTTGAAACTAGTTGAAAGGAGAAGAAGCGGCAAGCTTCGCGCTGTAGCGAAGGCGATGTTCCATCACGCGTGGAACCAACGCCGTGCTCAAGCGCAAGACGCCATCAAGTCTGGAAAAGACCAACTTCGTGTTTTGGACAAGCAAATCGAAACGCTGCTGTCGCGCATCATGGAATCAACCAATGGCACCGTGATTGGCACTTATGAGACCAAGATCGGGGCGTTGGAAAAACAAAAGATCATCCTCGGCGAACAGCTGACACATCAAGCCGAACCGAGAGGAACTTACGAGGAAAAACTAGAACCGGTCCTCACATTCCTCTCAAATCCTCGGAAACTCTGGGAATCAGGTCACACAGCCCTGCGTCGCACAGTGCTAAAACTGGCCTTCGCAGACCGCATCCAATACGACCGTTTTAAGGGACCTAGAACCCCACAAATAGCCTTACCGTTCAAAGCTTTAGAGAAGATTGCAGACCAAGGTGTCTGTTTTGGTGCGGTCGGGGGGACTCGAACCCCCACGAGTGTTACCTCACAGCGACCTCAACGCTGCGCGTCTACCAATTCCGCCACGACCGCCGTCAAAGCTTGGTGTGCGGGTCAATAGCGGGGACAAGGGCGGATGTGAAGGGCAAAAATGCCGCCAATGCCGATTGATGATTGCATTCCTGCATTTGCAACACCGGCATGACAATTGCAGGGGGCCATCTGATGTAGGTCACGCAAATTTTGCACCTTTGCGGTGGTTTTTTGATGCTGCGCGCGCCTGCCGCCCGTTGGCATTCGTTAACGATGGTGGTAAATTGACCCTAACGGCAAGTGAGCGCAAATTTGGGGTGCTCCTGCCCAACAACAGGAGCGCCACTTGTCCCCTTCCCCGATGGAAACTGCCCGTCAACAGGTGCTCACTTGGGTCAAAAATCCGACGATTTGGATCGCGCTGATGTCTGCGGGGGTCATCTTTGGGATCGCGGGGCCATTTGAAACCCATGACAAATTATCACTGCTCGGACGCCTGATCTATTGGCCGGTCATGGTCACATTGACGTTTTTTACCGGCGCAATCGGCAGCATTTTTGCCGCCGAACCCATTCGCGCCAAAAAGAAGTTTCCCTATTGGGTTTCCGTAGCCGCCGGGTCAGTTGCAGCGGCGTTGCTGGTCTTGCCCGAGGTCGCCTTGGTCAATTGGTTGGTTTTTGGATTGGATCTGGCCGATATGAAAACCATGGTGATGTTGTGGCTAGAGGTGCTGGCGGTTGCGATTTGTGTCACGTTTACCTTTGCCATGATCAAATTGCGCATCGCCAAACTGACGACAGATCCCGTTTCTGCCACGTCCCGTCTGCTGGACCGGTTGCCCGCTGACAAACGCGGCGATCTGATATCGTTGTCGGCCACGGATCACTATGTCGATGTGGTGACAAACAAAGGCGGCGAATTGCTGTTGATCCGATTGACCGACGCCATCCAAGAAGTGCCGCCAACCAAAGGGTTGCGGGTGCATCGGTCCCATTGGGTCGCCCTGAACCAAGTGACCGATGCCCAGCAGACAAATGGGAAAACGGTTTTGCGGCTCAGTGATGGGCGTGACATTCCGGTATCGCGCACCTATCTGCCAGCCGTAAAGGAGGCCGGGCTGTTGTCCGGGGTAGAACATGGTTGAATGGATCACATCCCAAGGGCTGACCGATTACGACACGGCCGTCGACTTTATGGAGGACCGCGCCAATGCCATCGCGCGCGGCGACGCCTCAGAAGCGATCTGGCTGGTGGAACATCCCCCGCTTTATACGGCCGGGACATCGGCCAATCCGCGTGATCTGACCGATCCGGACCGGTTTCCGGTTTATGACAGTAAACGGGGCGGGCAATATACCTATCACGGGCCGGGTCAGCGGGTGGCGTATGTGATGCTGGATGTTGGCAAACGCGGTCATGATGTGCGCGCCTTTGTGCAGCAGCTAGAGGATTGGGTGATTGCCACATTGGCCGAATTCAACGTCACCGGTGAAAAACGCGACGGGCGTGTCGGCGTTTGGGTGGTACGTGACGACAAACCACTGACCCTCACCGGGGCCAAACCCGAAGACAAAATTGCCGCCATCGGAATCCGGCTGCGCAAATGGGTCAGTTTTCACGGCATTTCCATCAATGTAGAACCCCAGCTGGACCATTTCGACGGGATTGTCCCCTGTGGGATCACCGAACATGGGGTGACATCGCTGGTTGATCTGGGGCTGCCTGTGGGGATGGATGATGTCGATGTGGCTTTGCGCAAATGCTTTGATCAGGTGTTTGGCGCTTAGATTATTTTCCTCACATCTGTCATGGAGTTGTTACGTATTTCATATATTCGTGAAATATGGAATCACTGCTACTAGATCGTCTGTCTGCCCTGAGCCACCCCAAACGCATGGATGTGTTTCGTCTGTTGATGCGGCGGTGTCCTGATGCCCTGCCCGCAGGTGAAATTGCGACAGCGCTGGACCTAAAACCCAGCACTGCCTCGGTTTATTTGGCGACCCTTTCGCAGGTCGGGCTGATCCGCCAAAGTCGGGCGGGCACATCACTGCTATACGATCTGGATTTATCGGCGGCCCGATCCGTTGTGACCGATCTGTTCGATGATTGCTGTCGCGGTCGGCCGGATATGTGCCCCCCCATGGTCACCACCCCAGCCAAAGCCACCTATAACGTGCTGTTCATCTGCACCGGAAACGCAGCCCGGTCGATCATTGCCGAAGCGATCCTGCGCCATCTGGCACCTTACCGGTTCAATGTCTATTCGGCCGGAACCTGTGCCAAATCTGCGCCCAATCCCCGGGCGATTGCGGAACTGGAACGTCAAAATATCGACGTCTCGAATTTGTATAGCAAAGACCTCTCTCAGTTTCGCACCCCGGATGCGCCTCAGATGGATTTTGTGTTCACCATTTGTGATCGCGCCGCCAATGCCGATCATCACCTCTGGCCCAACCATCCGATTTGCGCCCATTGGGGCCTGCCTGATCCGTCGCGCAATGGGCCGACGTCATTTCAATCGGCATTTACGGCAATGTGGACGCGCCTACAGGCCTTTACATCCCTTAAACTCGACACGTTTGATCGCGTGACGCTTCAAAACCATATGGACGATATAGCAAGGACATCGACGATATCATGACCACTTATGCAATCAACGGTCTTGGCCGGATGGGTAAACTGGCACTCAAGCCTTTGTTGGACTCCGGCGCAAAGATCGCCTTTGTGAATGACGCGGTGGGGGATCCACATATGCACGCGCATTTGCTGGAATTTGACACGGTGCACGGTCGTTGGGACGCTGATTTTTCCGCAACAGACGACAGCATCACCATCAATGGCACCACCATTCCGGCCCTGTCGACCCGGTCCCTAACCGATCTGCCATTGGATGGCGTGGATGTGGTGATCGACTGTACCGGCGTGTTCAAAACCAACGCCAAACTGGCTCCCTATTTTGAGGCTGGCGTGAAAAAGGTCGTGGTATCCGCCCCAGTCAAAGAAGACGACGCCGCCAATATCGTAATCGGTGTAAACGACGATATCTATGATCCGGCCAAACACCGGGTTGTCACCGCGGCGAGCTGCACCACCAATTGCTTGGCCCCGGTCGTCAAAGTCATCCACGAAGGCCTGGGCATCAAACACGGATCCATGACCACCATCCACGATGTGACCAACACCCAGACCATTGTTGACCGCCCGGCCAAGGATTACCGCCGTGCGCGGTCTGCGCTCAATTCCCTGATCCCAACCACCACCGGATCGGCCACGGCGATCACGCTGATCTATCCCGATCTGGTTGGCAAATTAAACGGCCACGCCGTGCGGGTGCCGTTGCTGAACGCATCGCTGACCGATTGTGTGTTCGAAGTGAACCGAGCCACCAGCGTAGAAGAGGTGAACGCCCTGTTTGAAACCGCTGCCAATGGTGAATTAAACGGCATTCTGGGCTATGAAACCCGCCCTCTTGTGTCCACGGATTATACCAATGATACGCGGTCTTCGATTGTTGATGCACCATCCACCATGGTGGTCAATGGCACACAGGTCAAAATCTATGCCTGGTATGACAATGAATGGGGCTATGCCAACCGGTTGGTTGACGTGGCCCTGATGGTTGGCAAATCCCTGTAAGGGACTGACAAAAGGACCATTTACGTGACCAAACCTGCGGGCTTTTCGGCTTATATCGCTGTCACTGCTGCCTATTGGGCGTTCATGTTGACGGATGGCGCCTTGCGTATGTTGGTGCTGTTGCATTTCAACGGGCTGGGGTTTTCCCCGGTCCAGCTGGCCTATCTGTTCATCCTCTATGAGGTCGCAGGCATTGCCACCAACCTGTCCGCGGGCTGGATCGCGGCGCGGTTTGGCCTGACCAGCACGTTATATGCCGGGCTGGGCATCCAAGTCCTCGCGCTCTTGGCCCTGTCCCAGTTGAACCCGGACTGGTCCGTTCTGGCATCGGTCATTTTTGTCATGGCCATCCAGGGCCTGTCCGGCGTGGCCAAAGACCTGACCAAGATGAGTTCCAAAAGCGCGGTCAAATTGCTGGCCCCGTCTGAAAACGGCGGATTGTTTCGCTGGGTTGCCGTGTTGACCGGATCCAAAAACGCTGTCAAAGGGCTGGGTTTTTTGATCGGTGCCGCCGCACTGGGCCTGTTTGGATTTGTGCCAGCGATTCTGGGCATGGCCACAGCAATTGGCCTGATCCTGTTGATTTTGCTATTCAAAATGCCGGGTGGATTGCCCAAAGGCAAAAAGAGCGCCAAGTTCAAAGAGGTGATTTCAAAGAATAGCCGCGTCAATTGGTTATCTGCTGCGCGGGTGTTTCTGTTTGGCGCACGCGATGTGTGGTTTGTGGTGGGCATCCCGATTTATTTCCACGCTGTTTTGTCCCACGGCACCCCGGATGCAGATCGCACCGCGTTTTTCATCATCGGCACATTCATGGCCTTGTGGGTGATCCTATATGGGGCGGTGCAGGCCAGCGCGCCACGGATTTTGGCCGCCAAGGACAAAACCACCGACGCAATCCTGCACGACGCCCAGCGCTGGGTTGGTGCGTTGTTTTTCATCCCTCTGGTTTTGGCCGGGGCGGTTTGGATCGCTGGGGCCCCTGCCCTTTGGTTGACCATTTTGCTGATCATTGGATTGCTGGTTTTTGGCGCGGTATTTGCGATCAATTCATCCGTGCATTCCTATCTGATCCTTGCGTTCACCAGCGACGACCGGGTGACGATGGATGTGGGATTTTATTACATGGCCAATGCATCGGGGCGGTTACTGGGCACATTGCTGTCGGGGCTGACCTATCAATTTGGCGGCCTGCCACTGTGTTTGGGCACCGCCGCGTTGATGGTGGGCCTCAGCTGGCTATCAATCGCAAAATTACGTCAGGTCCCAGCCCCATTGCACCAGACCGCCCCGTGACCTAAGCCTGTTGCAGCACCAAACAGGCATCCGTCATGATCACGATCTTTCTTGCTATCGCTCCGGTTTTTGCCCTGATCCTGATGGGGTATGGATTGCGACGCGGAGGTATTCCTTCGACCGAGTTTTGGAACCTCAATGACCGGCTGGTCTATTGGGTGCTGATGCCCGCGCTGTTTTTTGCCAAAATTTCAGCCGCCGATCTGTCGGGGGATCTGGGGCAATACGGATTGGTTCTATATGCGGGTTTCTTTGCGGCTATCGCCTGTGGCTGGTGGTTTGGCCGCAGATTTGACGCACCCGTCGCGTCGTCCTTGTTGCAGGGTTCGGCGCGGTTCAACACCTTTGTGGCGCTGGCCATCGCCGAGGCATTATTTGGCACGCCGGGCCTGCAAATTGCGGTTTTGGGATCGGCCCTGTTGGTGCCTGTGGTCAATGTCACCGTGGTCACGTTGATGACCCGGCAATTGGGCGGCGGCAATGGCGCGGTTCTGATGGGGCTGGTGAAAAACCCGTTGATCCTGTCGATTGGCGCAGGGGTGGTGTTTAACCTTTTGGGGTTGAACGAGGTGCCCGTGTTGCACGAAATCGCCCGCATTCTGGGCCAGGCGGCCCTGCCGATCATGCTGCTATGTGTGGGCGCCAACCTAAAGCTGCGCGGCATCGGTGGCTCACGTCGGGCCATTGGCCTGTCGATGCTGGGTAAATTTATCATCAATCCGGTTGCGGTCATTTTAGCGGCTTTGGTGTTGGGCGCAGATCCGCTAACGGCCCAAGTCGCCATCATTTTTGCCGCCCTCCCCACAGGTGTGGCCAGCTACACCTTGGCGCGCCAAATGGGGGGCGATGCACCGTTAATGGCCGCGATCATAACCGTGCAAACCTTGGCCAGTTTCCTGACCTTGCCCCTAAGTTTGGCGCTGGGACAATATGTGCTTGGGGCGGGATAGAACGCCCCATAGCCGCAAATGCCACTGCTATTCTGTATAGCTGTCCAACGTGATGTCCAATGTATGAGACAACCCCATTCGGCCGGGCACCAAGCTGTAATGTATTGGTTCATCCGACTGACCAATGACATAAATATGGAACGTATTACTGCGTTTCATCCGATAGGTTTTGGGCGTTTCATCAATTGCACGTAACCCGATCAGCGCCCCCAGACTGGCTTCGCGAGCACGGACCGTTTCAGGCATATAACCCGCAAAAGCTTGCACTTTGTGCGTGATGTTCGCGACAGTTTCCGCTTCGTAAATCCGGACAACAATAGTGACGTCCGGATCAGCAAACATTGTTCGCAGGATTGCGGCAAAAACGACCGCCAAACCAATAAAAAATAGATACGACCGCATAATGCCCTCTCTTTGAGGTTACGTTAAACACGTCGCGATCTGACGCAAGTGCCGAAAATCGGTGCCACAGCAGCCGCCCAAAACCGTGAGCTGCGGGGCCTTTTGCAACAGACCTGCCATCAATTGTCCAAATTCAACCGGGTCACCGGCATCTAGGACTGTGGCTTGGTCAAGCTCTGCATGTGAACAGCGCGACGCATTGGCAACGATGCCCCGCACCCGTGGTTGTGTGGCGAAATCGATCAAGGCCATGTGATCTGGGTGGGCGCAGTTGACCATATAATAGGCAGCATATCCGTCGGTTGCGTCATCGACCTGCGCAATTGCACCGGCCAAGTCCATGCCATTTGCCAATCGCCCATTGGTTTCCACCGTAAAGGCCGCCATCACCGGCAGATACACTGCATTTGCGGCGCGGATCAATCCGATGACTTCGATCGGGTCCGAAAATGTATAGGCGCTGATCAAATCCACCGGCGTTTGCGCCAAGGTGTTTAACTGCGCGGCGTGATATTCCTGAGCTTGGGGGACCGACATCTGCGCATCTGCCGCATAGGCGTCCCGGCGCGGGCCGATATTGGCGCTGATGATGGCTGATGGATCATGATGCAGTCGCAACTGCGACAAAAACGCAATCGCCTGTGCGTTGCGCTGTGCCAAACGGGCCGCGTCATAGCCCAGCGCCGCCCCGCGATCCGCGTGCGCCAGCCAAGTCGGCGCCTCTAGCAGCACCCGCATCCCCGCCGCCTGCCCCAATGCCATCAATTCCACATAATAACGCGCCAATGCTGCGCGCCCCTGATCCGTTTCCAGCAACGGAAAGCTGGCAAATCCGGGCAAATCAATGCCTTGGGTGAAAATCAGATCGGTTTCATACCCCGTATAGGTCAAAAACCGGTCGGTTGTCTGGTGCGGCAAAACACGATTTAAACCCATGCTGATCCCCTGTTTAAACTGCGATTGCAGCCCATATAACCGCACCTTAGCAGCGATATTCAGGGTTCCAAACCCACGTCATCACCCACCGAATAACGATTGATCTGTATCAAAGACCCGCCCCCAATCCTGTCTTACATCCAGCGCAAACACACAATCTGTCCGCATCTGTGGGGGCGGGTCATCTGGGTGCGCCAATTTTTCACAACATAATTGGCCCTTGGAACATTGCGACTTGGAACAACTATCCCTAAAACCGCATGCAAGAGGGCGTCCGACAAGTGACTCGGCCGTCCCATTTTGACGCCAAGAGGGAGAGCCACATGGCAGATGCAGCCATTCACGGCCATGATCACGAGGACGACCGCAGCTTTTTCGTCCGCTGGTTCATGTCCACCAACCACAAAGATATCGGGCTTTTGTACCTGGTCGTGTCCGCGCTTGTCGGCCTGATCGCAGTTGCCTTTACCGTTTATATGCGCCTTGAACTGATGCACCCCGGTGTTCAGTACATGTGCGAAGAAGGGGCGCGTTTCTTCTCAGCCGCACCGCTGGATGAATGTACGCCAAACGGCCACCTTTGGAACGTGATGATCACCTATCACGGCGTTCTGATGATGTTCTTTGTGGTTATTCCTGCCTTGTTTGGTGGGTTTGGTAACTATCTGATGCCGTTGCAGATTGGTGCGCCGGATATGGCGTTTCCACGGATGAACAACCTGTCCTTCTGGATGTATGTTGCCGGTGTTAGCCTGGGCGTTGCATCGCTGTTGGCACCAGGTGGCAATGGTCAGCTTGGCTCTGGTGTGGGTTGGGTTCTGTACCCGCCGCTATCCACCACCGAAGGCGGCTATTCCATGGATCTGGCGATCTTTGCGGTTCACGTTTCGGGTGCCTCTTCGATCCTTGGTGCGATCAACATGATCACCACATTCCTGAACATGCGCGCGCCGGGCATGACCTTACACAAAGTGCCGCTGTTTGCGTGGTCGATCTTTGTCACCGCTTGGTTGATCCTGCTCTCTTTGCCGGTTCTGGCCGGTGCGATCACCATGTTGCTGATGGATCGTAACTTTGGCTTCGGCTTCTTTGACCCTGCACAGGGCGGCGACCCGATCTTGTACCAGCACATCCTGTGGTTCTTTGGTCACCCCGAAGTGTACATCATCATTATCCCCGGCTTTGGCATCATCAGCCACGTCATCGCGACATTTTCGAAAAAACCAGTGTTTGGCTACCTGCCAATGGTTTACGCGATGGTTGCAATTGGTGTTCTGGGCTTTGTCGTCTGGGCGCACCACATGTACACCGTCGGCCTAAGCCTGTCTCAGCAGAGCTATTTCATGCTGGCCACCATGGTGATCGCCGTGCCGACCGGTGTGAAAATCTTTAGCTGGATTGCCACAATGTGGGGCGGCTCGGTGGAGTTTAAAACGCCGATGCTGTGGGCCTTTGGCTTCCTGTTCCTGTTCACCGTTGGCGGTGTAACCGGTGTGGTTCTGTCCCAGGCCCCAGTGGATCGCGCCTATCACGACACCTATTACGTTGTTGCGCATTTCCACTATGTGATGAGCTTGGGTGCGGTGTTTGCGATCTTTGCCGGGATCTATTTCTACATGCCTAAATTCACAGGCCGGATGATGCCAGAATGGGCCGGGAAATTGCATTTCTGGGCGATGTTCATCGGCGCCAACCTGACGTTCTTCCCGCAGCACTTCTTGGGTCGTAACGGCATGCCACGTCGCTATATCGACTACCCAGAAGCGTTCGCACAGTGGAACTTCTACAGCTCCATCGGCGCGTTCCTGGCTTTTGCATCCTTCGTGTTCTTCTTGGTGATCATCATCAAGGTGCTGCTGTCACCAAAGAACTGCACAGAAGCAAACCCATGGAACGAATATGCCGATACGCTGGAATGGACCCTGCCATCCCCGCCACCAGAGCACACATTCGAAATCCTGCCAAAGCAGGAAGACTGGGACAAAGGCCATTCCCACTAAGGGAGCCGCCAGAACCTAAACAAAAGCCCCGGCAGAAATGTCGGGGCTTTTTTGTTGAGCGCATCGTGTTGGCCACTCGCTGAAACTGCTGAAAAAGAATTCATATGGACCGGTGCCGAAAGAACGAATTTTGGCGCAGAATGCACCGAATGTCAGCGTTGAACTCAATCTGACCGGTTCTGCACTGCGTGTGAATGTCGGCTTTGTTGAAACTACACTGGTTGCAGGAATATGTTTTGCCTTTCGGTAGAAAAGAGCGTCCTGTTTGCAACGGGCTTAGTAAGGTCAGTCGGTAATTGCTATGATCAAACAGGTATTTCGATCAATGAAAACAATGGTCAGCATTGTTCTTGCCGCGCTTTGTGCAGGCAGTTCTGCATTTATCTACGAGGCGAATGTGAACCCTGGCCATGGGGCAATGAGCCCTTGGAATATAGCAGGAATTGCAAGCCTCGCGGCGGGAGCTTGGGCTTGGATTGTCTTTCCGAAGATGGGAAGAGGGTGGATAACGGATCTCCTCTGGATCACGGCTGCATTTCCATTCGTTGGCGGTGTTGCGGGGCTTTTGGCTGCTTTAGGTCACCCTCTCGGAATTCTGATGGGGGCTTACGTGGCCCTAATGCTTCCGGTGTTGTTTCCGGTAAAGGTTTTGCCAATATACCTTATCGGTGCGATGTTGGCGTTTACCTTGCCTCGTGTAAGCCCAAGGACCTGATAGTCCCACTTGCAATAGGGTCGATTGGTAGACATTCACCGCAACGCATGACGGCTTTGCTCACATAACTACCGATTTGGACTAATGGAAAAGCAGTTTCTTTGCCTTCCCCCCAAAACAGATCAGACCGCGCTTATGCTCGCAAACGCTAAACAACAAACACGTCCAATATCTGCACCGCGACATCAATCTAGATGAATATGGTTTGAACTCTGATATAGTGCACCCGCGTCGTGACCCCACATTTGACCGGTTAAGACCAGCACATTGATCATAGTCCCGGAGTTGCGCCATGTTATATCTCTTGCTCCTCATCGTCCTTGCGCCCCCTGCCTTTATGGCATGGCGTGGATATCATGCGCGGATGCTTTATCTGGCGCATGGGGCGGGGCTGGCGGTTTTGGTGCTGTGGCAATGGCTGGTCTTCACATCATGGTCGCAGGATGCGCTGCGGAATTGGGTTTTGCCATCTTCGCTGATCGTGCATCTCGACACAGCCCCCGCGATCGGTGGATCTAGCGCCTCTTTTAGCTGGTTCACCAACCCATTGCTGGCCTGTATCGGGTTGGCATTGGCCAATTGGTCGGTGCGCAGCAAAGTTGGCACCACCTATGCATGGGCGGTCATCGCGTCACATATGGGCGTGTGGTATTGCCTCAATCAGATCATCCCCAAAGTGCAGGCCTATGTCGCCGACACTGCGTCGGTGGGGTTGCCCCTGCCCTTTATTTTGGCCGGAATTGTCAATCTGGTCTGGATCAGCGTGGTCTTCTTTGCCGCGGCCCATGGGATCAATACCTGGATCAAACAATCCCGCGCCGCACGTCAGGCCCGCAACGCCGACTGATGCCCTATCGCTGGTCCAATCCCGATCCGGACACATCAGAGCTGCGTCTGTGGCCGCACCGGTCCCTGCCCCGGCGCGGCTTTGTCGTGTTTATCGCATTGACGGTAATCCTGATTGCGATCCCACTTTTGTCATTGCTTGGTTCACCGTTATTATGGGTGATGTTCCCGTTTCTGGGGGTGGCCATTGCCGGAATGTGGTGGGCGTTGCAGCGATCATACCGGGATGGTGCCCTACATGAAATCCTGACCCTGACGGATGACATCGCCCGGCTCACCCGCCATGATCCACGCAAGCCCCCCCAATCATGGCAGGCCAATCCCTATTGGGTTCAGGTCAAAATCCACCCTGATAGCGGCCCGGTCGAAAACTACTTAACCCTCAAAGGCAATGACAGAGAGGTTGAAATCGGCGCGTTTCTGAGTTCTGAGGAACGCCAAGTGCTGCTGGATGAGCTGCGCAGAGAATTTAACCAAAGAGGTGCCTGATATGGCGCAGGCCCAAGCCACACCAAAATTCAAACGAGCCCGCAATTTGCTGTTGGCATCATTGGCGCCATCGCTGGCGGAACGTTCGGATTTACAGCCATCAGAACGACAAGCCTTAGAGGCGCGACGCCGCCACATCACCGCACCCGCCAAACAGGTCGTGTTCCTGATCCCATTGGTCCGGCGCGGCGACATTCAGGATTGGCCCGCAGTGTCGGCCCGGTTGGCGGCCACGATCAACAGCCTGAAATCTCAGACCAATCCCAATTGGCGCGCGGTAATCTGTGGTCAGGATCAACCCGAAGCCATCCACTTTGACGAACAGGTTCAATTTCTGCCCTTTACAAAACCTGTGGATGGCAACGACAAATGGGACAAACTGAACGCGTTGGCCCAGAACCTAAAGGCCACTCAGACCGGTCCCTCTTTTGTTATGCCATTTGACGCAGACGACCTACTGGCGCCAACCATTGTCGACGAAATGCTGACCCGTCAGGCCAGCGGTTACGTTGTGCAGGCGGGCTATGTTCTGGATGCGGGCACGGGTCAGGTTGCGCTTACCGCTGCCCAAAACCTACTGCAACCGGGGCAAAAGGCCTTCTGGAAACTCTGCGGATCCTGCGCGGCCTTTCGTTATGAAACCGCCGCAGATGCCGATTGGATTCAATCCATCACCGCCCATGAACATCGCATGTTTCCCTATCTGGCACAGCTTTCCGGGCGCGCCTTGATGCCGCTGTCACAGCCTGCAGCACTTTATGTGCTAAATCATGGCGATAATTTCGGGGTGCGCCGTGGACGTGTCAGTTTTAAATCGCGCTACGTCGAACGATTTGCCCTGACAGATACAACCACATTCGACGTCACATTCCCCGGCCAACGCGGCGCGTAACACCATTACCATGCGCCCGCCGGACCGCCCATCAGGCGGGCCTGATACAGCGACGGGCCCCGCAGGGCCCGTCACATTTTAGCAAATTGTCTGATCGATTATCCCAGTTGGGATTTGACCATCGGGCCCACGGCCCCAAAATCCATTTGGCCAGTGAATTGCGCCTTCAACGCGCCCATCACTTTGCCCATATCGCGGATGCTTTGCGCCCCGACTTTTTCAATCGCCTCGGCAACGGCTTTGGCCACTTCACCATCATCCAATTGCCGGGGCAGGAACTCTTCAATGATCTCAATCTCTGACCGTTCCTTTTCGGCCAGTTCCAGACGTCCGCCCTCTTCGTAGGCGCGCGCGCTTTCTTGACGCTGCTTGACCATCTTTCCGAGAATGGCCAAAATCTCATCACTTCCGACGGCCGCTTCTTCTCCTGTGCCACGGGCCGCAATTTCGCGGTCCTTGATGGCGGCATTGATCAGCCGCAGGGTCGAAAGCCGACCGGCTTCTTTGTTTTTCATGGCTGATTTCAAAGCGTCAGCAACACGAGTACGCATGTCCATCTCTTCCATCCTTGTGAGCGGTAACACGGGCCGCGACCATAGCGATGTGTTTGAGAACTGACAACCATCCAACTTTTGCTGTATCCTATGCTTGACCCCACGGCGCAGGACCCGTACTCCAAAGCCGGTTTTGGGTTAGGGGAATCGCGCCATGACAGTTCACACCGACAAAAACAAACCCACTGCTTGCCTTGTGCTGGCGGATGGAACGCTTTTCTACGGCAAAGGGTTCGGGGCCACTGGCCAAACCACCGCCGAGCTGTGTTTCAACACCGCCATGACCGGCTATCAGGAAATCATGACCGACCCGTCTTATGCCGGTCAGGTTGTGACCTTTACCTTTCCCCATATTGGCAATACCGGCATCACATCCGAGGATGACGAAACCGCCCAACCCGTTGCCGCGGGCATGGTGGTGAAATGGGACCCAACCGACCCGTCCAGCTGGCGGTCTCAGCAGGATTTGACCGCGTGGCTTGCCAGCACGGGCCGCATTGGCATCGGTGGCATTGATACGCGCCGCCTGACTCGTGCGATCCGCCAACAGGGCGCCCCCCATGTTGCCATCGCCCATAACCCCGACGGCATTTTTGACATAGAAGATTTAGTCGCTCAGGCCCGCGCCTTTTCCGGCCTCGAAGGTCTGGATCTGGCCAAAGAGGTCACCTGCGCGCAATCCTATACATGGAACGAAAAACGCTGGGCCTGGCCTGAGGGCCACGTTGCCCAGACAGACGCCAAATTCAAAGTGGTCGCCGTCGATTTTGGGGCCAAACGCAACATTCTGCGCTGCCTTGCCTCCGCTGGCTGTGACGTCACCGTGTTGCCCGCCACCGCCACCACCGCCGAAGTGCTGGCCCATAACCCCGATGGCGTTTTCCTGTCCAACGGCCCCGGCGACCCGGCGGCCACAGGCGCATATGCCGTGCCGATGATCAAGGGCGTGTTGGATCAAACCGACCTGCCTGTGTTCGGGATTTGCCTTGGACATCAGATGCTTGCGCTGGCTCTGGGTGCAAAAACGGTGAAAATGAACCACGGTCATCACGGCGCCAATCACCCGGTCAAGGATCTGGAAACAGGCAAAGTGGAAATCACATCGATGAACCACGGCTTTACCGTGGACAGCCAAACCCTGCCCGCCGGTGTCAAAGAAACCCATGTGTCGCTGTTTGACGGGTCCAATTGCGGGTTGCGCATGACGGATCGCCCGGTGTTTTCGGTGCAATATCACCCCGAAGCCAGCCCCGGCCCCCAAGACAGCTACTATCTGTTTGAACGCTTTGCCGCTGCCATGCAGGAACGTCTGGGCGAAACCGTCTAAGATCGGGCACTTACGCCGCCAGTTAACGCGACATTAACCTTCCCTACCGTAGGGTTTCCAACGGGATTATTGGGACGGAACGTTGGCTTATTCACGGCATCTCAAACTCGGGATGGACCGGCCAGATTTGACGCCGGGATCACAGCGCCATTCAGCGCTGGGACTGGCCTTGTTGCGTCGCGGATTGGTGTCATCGCGGCGTTTGTCCCAACTCGAAGCTCAGAGCCTGTCCCGCGAAGTGCGGCTGGCGGATTCGGTGCGCCTATCCCTGTCGATCCCCCCCGAAGCCTTGGCCGAAGCCGAAGCCGAGGCCTGTGACGCGCTGTTTGTTGACCCGATCAAAACCCCACCCGATGGGCGTTTGATTTCTGCGATCGATCCAGAAACCTGCGTTAAATACGGTCTTTTGCCATGGCGTCGTATGGGCGGCACCACTGTCATTCTAACCTGCCGCCCCGAACAATTTGTGCGCCACCAAAAGGTGCTCAGCGCCCTATTTGGCCCGATTTCAATGGCGATCGGCACAGAAAAGGCCATTGCGACGGCCATGAAACGCAGCGCAGATCGAAAATTGATCCACAGCGCCGAAACCCGCGTGCCAGTTCAAGAAAGCTGCCGAAACTGGAATTCGCGAGCGGCGTTTAACGTCGGGCTTGCGACGATGATCGGCTGTATGGTCTGGATTATTCTATCACCGGTGACGGCCTTTGCGGCGCTGGTTGGCTGGGCCGTTGTGACCCTGACCTTATCAAGCTTATTGAAACTGGCCGCGCTGTTTTTCTTCTTAAAACGCCCACAGCAGATTTCCCAAAACCGCCCCGCAACCCCGGCCCGCCTGCCCACGGTGTCGATATTGGTGCCATTGTTCAAAGAACGCGCCATCGCGTCCCATTTGATACAGCGTCTTGAAAAAATCGACTATCCGCGCGACCTGTTGGACGTGAATATCGTGCTGGAACACGATGATCTGACCACACGCAACACGCTGGCGGCGACAGATTTGCCCCACTGGATCCGGCCCGTTGTGGTCCCACCGGGGATGTTAAAAACCAAGCCACGTGCGTTGAATTACGCGCTGGATTTTGCCCGTGGTTCCATCATCGGGGTCTATGACGCCGAAGATGCCCCCGACCCGCAACAGATCAAAACCGTGATTTCCAGATTCGCGCAAAGGGATCGAAAAGTCGCGTGTTTACAAGGCGTTCTCGATTTTTATAACTCAAACACCAATTGGCTGTCGCGGTGTTTCACATTGGAATATGCAGTGTGGTTCAGGATCATGCTGCCCGGATTGGAACGTCTGGGGTTGGCGCTGCCGCTTGGGGGGACAACGTTGTTTTTCCGGCGGGACGTTTTAGAGGAACTGGGCGGCTGGGACGCCCATAACGTGACAGAGGATGCCGATCTGGGGATTCGTCTGGCGCGCTACGGCTATCGGACGGAAATGATCCCCACCATCACCCAAGAAGAAGCAAATTGCCGGGCCTGGCCATGGGTCAAACAGCGGTCTCGTTGGCTCAAAGGCTATGCGATCACCTATGGTGTGCACATGCGCAACCCGATCCAATTGTGGCGCGATCTGGGGACATGGAAATTTTTCGGGGTGCAATTGCTCTTTGGCGGTACGTTGTCTCAGTTTGTGCTTGCCCCCGCATTATGGTCATTCTGGCTGGTTTTCTTTGGTTTGCCCCACCCCCTGACTGGCATGATCCCAAATGGATGGCTGGTCAGTTTAGGGATTTTGTTTTTCTGTTCCGAAGTTTTGAACATCACCACCGCCATGTTGGCCGCGTCCCATGCCGGAAAACCAAAGGTGATGTTCTGGGCGCCCACATTGCACGTCTATTTCCCGCTGGCGACATTGGCCAGCTACAAAGGATTGTGGGAATTGGCCACCCGACCGTTTTATTGGGACAAAACCGCCCACGGGGTCGAAATGGCCAAGAAACCTATTCGTTGGCTTCGACGGCCTCCGCGTCCAGACGCAAACGGGTGACAAACGCCTTTGAAATATGGTCGCGCAGCGCGGCATAGGCCGCATCACCGTCACGCGTTTCAATCGCTTCCACGATGGTAGTGTGTTCTTCTAACGTGCCCTTTGACCGTCCTTCAGCCGCGAGGGATGTGGTGGCCAACAAGGCCATGGACCGATGCACCAAATCCAGTTGCCGCACCAGAAACCTGTTATGACTGGCTAGGTGAATTTGCTTGTGAAATCTGCGGTTTGCCCGGCTCAATGCCTCTGGGTCGTTCAGCAATGAACGGTCCGCTTCCAGCATTTCACGCAAAACGCGCACCTCTTCTGGGGTGGCATGTGTGGCGGCCAGTTTGGCGGCCAGACCTTCTAGTTCGCCCCGGACCACATAAAGTTCAGCCAGTTGGTTGTGATCCAACGAAGCCACGATCAACGACCGCCCATCCCGCGTCAGCAAGCTCTGAGTTTCGAGACGTTGCAGCGCCTCGCGGATCGGCGTGCGAGACACTCCAAATCGTTCGGCCAGCTCACTTTCGACCAGTCGGTCCCCCGGCCCATAAAGCCCGGTATCAATCGCCTCTAGGATCAGCGTATAGGCGTCTTTTTGGCTCATAACTGGCCCTCATTACATCCGTTCAGCTAGCTTATGCCTGCATGTGGCTGAGTTTCAAGCCAAACCAATTGCGTCCCATCCCCACGCCGCCTATGAAACATCCATGGTTGCTGCATCTTTTTCTCATGTGCGTGCCTGGGTCTTTGATCTGGACAACACGCTATATCCGCCACGGGCCCGGTTGTTTGATCAAATCGAAACGCTGATGACCCAGTATGTTTCGGCAGAATTGGGCGTTTCACCAGCCCAAGCAGACCGGCTGAGGTCCAGCTATTGGGCGCAATACGGGACAACATTGGCCGGGCTTATGGCCGAACATGACATCGATCCAGAGCCGTATTTGCACGCCGTGCATGACATCGATTTCAGTGTGCTAGACCCCGATCCAGATCTGGCGGCAATGATCCGCGCCCTGCCCGGACGGCGCATTGTCTATACCAATGGCGCACGGCCATATGCGCTAAATGTATTAAAAGCCCGCGGCTTAGACGGTGTTTTTGATGCAGTATACGGTGTCGAACACGCCAATTATTGCCCCAAACCTGAACAGGCCGCATTTGAGGCGGTATTTGCCTTGGACGATCTGCGCGCGGATCAAGGCGCGATGTTCGAAGACGACCCCCGCAATCTTGCCGCTCCGCATGCGATGGGGATGCAAACCGTGCTGGTCGCCCCAGAGCCACATCCCGGCGACCACATCCATCACCACACATCTGATCTGACGGGTTTCTTGTCGCAACTGGTCTGATGCCCCTTTTTATCCTGTTGAAACACGCCTAGTTTCCGGTTCATGACATGTGACACAGATATCCTGATTTCGGGCGGCGGCGTGGCCGGGCTCACGGCGGCGGCGGCGTTTGGCAGCGCTGGATTTCGCGTGGTGATTGTTGATCCGACCCCGCCCGTTACGGATGAAAATTCCACTGGCGCTGATTTGCGAACCACTGCGTTTTTGCAACCCTCCCAACGGTTATTGGAACAGGCGGGGCTGTGGTCGCGGTTGGCGCCGTTTGCCGCGCCGCTGCAAATCATGCGCATTGTGGATGCCGGCGGCGTTGAGCCAGAGCCGCGCGTGATCAAAGATTTCGACGCGGCGGATTTGTCAGAATTGCCGTTTGGCTGGAACCTGCCCAATTGGCTGCTGCGCCGTGAAATGGTGGCGCGGTTGGCAGAGCTGGGCAATGTCGATTTCCGACCCGGAATTGGGTTTGCATCCATGGTGACCCGTCAGGCCCATGCGCGGGTACGTTTGAGCGATGGAACCTCGCTCAATTGCAAATTGGTCATCGGCGCGGATGGACGTAATTCAGCAGTGCGCAACGCGGCAGATATTGGCGTAAAAACAACGCGCTATGGACAGAAAGCCGTGGTTTTCGCGGTTACTCATGGGCTTGCGCATCAAAACATCTCAACCGAGGTACACCGGTCTGGCGGCCCGTTCACATTGGTGCCGCTGCCCGATCAGGATGGCCGCCCCTGTTCGTCGGTTGTCTGGATGGAAAAAGGCCCTGAATGCCTGCGTCTGGCTGCGCTCAGCGATGCTGATTTCGAAGCCGAAGCCACCGCGCGATCCGCCGGCATGTATGGGCAGCTGAAACTTGCTTCGAAACGACAGGTTTGGCCAATTATCAGCCAAATTGCCCATCAGATGACCGCCGAACGCACCGCATTGGTGGCCGAGGCCGCCCATGTGGTCCCCCCGATCGGGGCGCAGGGGCTCAATATGTCATTGGCCGATATGATTTGCCTGCTAGAGCTGGCGCAGGCCAATCCGGATCAATTGGGCGACGCAAAAATGATGCAAACCTATGAACGCCGCCGCCACCCTGAGGTCGCGTTGCGGGTGCGGGGCGTTGATGCGTTGAACCGCACATCAATGTTAGGTGCGCCCAGCCTGCGGGACCTGCGCGCCAAAGGGATCGAGGCGCTGTACAGCCTGACGCCTTTGCGCAAATCCTTGATGAAATTGGGTTTAGGGACAGGTCGATAAAGGGCGCAATACACTGCGCCCGCTCTTTTGTAGGTGAAATACCCGCGCCAAAGGCGGCTATTCCGTCAAAACCGCATCCAAAACCGGCAATAGACGCGCCACCGTAGCGTCCACGTCATAAAGTTTATCCAGCCCAAATAGCCCCAATCGGAATGTGCTGAACCCGTCTGGTTCGTCACATTGCAACGGAACCCCGGCGGCGATTTGCATGCCTTTGGCACCAAATTTGGACCCGTTTTGCATGCCGGGATCGCTGGTATAGCTGACCACAACCCCCGGCGCGCCAAACCCATCCGCCGCCACGGATACAATCCCGCGTTTGGCCAGTTCAGCCCGCACTTTGTCACCCAATTCCCATTGCGCATCACACAATTTGTCGATGCCATAGTCGCGGGTTTCGATCATCGTGTCACGAAGCTGGCGCAACCCGTCAGTCGGCATTGTGGCATGATAGGCATGGCCGCCGTTTTCATAGGCCTGCATAATCGACAGCCATTTCCCCAAATCACCGGCGAAACTGCTGGTACCATTGGTTTTTACCTGCTCCGCCGCATCCGTAGATAGCATGACCATCCCCGCGCAGGGCGTGCCTGACCACCCTTTTTGCGGGGCAGAGATCAGCACATCCACCCCCAGCGACTTCATATCGATCCACGCACAGCCCGACGCAATGCAATCCAGGATCATCACCGCCCCCACCTGATGCGCGGCCGCCGCCATGGTTGCGATATAGTCATCCGGCAAAATGATCCCCGAAGACGTTTCCACATGGGGCGCCACCACAACATTGGGGCGTTCCTTTTGGATGGTTTCGACCACCTGTTCGATTGGGGCGGGCGCAAATGGGGATTGCGCGGCATTCCCTGTGGGGCGGGCTTTTAGCACGATTTCTTCTACGTTTAGGTTGCAGGCTTCGACGATCTGGCTCCAACGGAAGGAAAACCAACCGTTCCGGATCACCAGCATTTTGCCGGACCCAGCAAATGACCGTGCCACGGATTCCATCGCAAATGTGCCGCCGCCGGGCACCAACGCAACCGCATCTGCCTGATACACATCCTTTAGTGTGTCCGAAATATCATTCATAACCCCCTGAAAAACCTTTGACATATGGTTCAACGACCGGTCCGTGAAAACGACGGAAAACTCTGACAATCCTTGGGGGTCGATATCGTTGCGCAATGCGGCCATGGGGAAACTCCTTTGATCCTCTAACGCTAACCTGCCAAGGCGAACTTGGCAATCATACCCCCAGTGGACCGGGGCGGCGTTCCTCGCTCAGCAAGACATTTGCCTCAACGTTGCCCACACCGGGCAGCATCATGACGCGGCGCCGCAAAACCCGTTCAAAGTCGCCTAAATCCCGCGCCACCACGCGCAGACGATAGTCATAAATGCCCAATACATGCTCGACCGATTGCACCTCTGGGATCGCGGACACAGCGCGTTCAAAATCCTCCAGCGACACCTGCCCTTTGGTGGCCAATTTCACCCCCAAAAACACCGTCACCCCAAATCCAAGCTTTTCCGCATCCAGAACCAACCGCGTGCCGGCAATGATCCCCAAATCCTTTAGCCGCCGGATCCGACGCCAAGTCGCAGGCTGACTGAGCCCAACTTTGCGTCCCATGGCCCCGGCACTTTGTCCCGAATCCTTGCTCAGCAGCTTTAGCAGCGCCCAATCCACGTCATCTAAGTCGAAATCATGGCTCATAGCGGTAACGTTTCTTGGTGTTTGACTTGGGAAATGGTCATCAACGCTTCGATGTCGGTGATATGCGGCAGCGTTAAAATGCGCCCGCGATAGATGTCCTGATAATGGGGCATGTCACGGGCGATGATCGACAAACGCACATCCACGCGCCCCAGAAAGGTTTGGATTTCAATCACCTCTGGCACGTCCCTTGCGGCGTCGATAAATTCGTCAAACGCCCGGCCTTCGGTTTTGTCCAATGTGACGCGCAAGGACACCTGCACCGCATAGCCCATCACCGCCCAGTCGATCACCGCCGCGCGTCCCTTTAGGATTCCCGCCTCTTCTAATCGGGTCAGGCGGCGTTGGGCCTTGGCGTTGGTTAAACCGGCCAGCTCGGCCAGTTCCGCAATGGTCAGGTCCGGGTCCGATTGCCACAGACGCAACAGGCGTCGATCAATGTCATCATGCATGATTTATCTGTAAATCAACCAAATCGCGAATAGAAGCTTTTTAATGTCGTAAAATTTACGCTTTCCTAGTCTCGCATTCATCGCAGTATCCGATATTGTGCCCCCAACACGAACCCAAACCAGAAAGGACCGCCAAAATGCGCGTCTATTACGATCGCGATTGCGATGTGAACCTGATCAAAGACAAAAAAGTAGCCATCCTTGGTTACGGCTCACAGGGCCATGCCCACGCGCTGAACCTGCGCGATAGTGGTGCGAAAAACCTGGTTGTGGCCCTGCGCGAAGGATCGCCAAGCCAAGCCAAAGCCGAAGGCGAAGGCCTGACCGTGATGGGCATCGCCGAAGCGGCGGCTTGGTGTGATGTGATCATGTTCACCATGCCCGACGAATTGCAGGCTGAAACCTACAAAAAATACGTCCACGACAACATCAAGCCCGGTGCAGCGATTGCATTTGCCCACGGCCTGAACGTTCACTTTGGCCTGATTGAGCCCAAAGAAGGCGTTGACGTGATCATGATGGCGCCCAAAGGCCCCGGTCACACTGTGCGCGGCGAATACACCAAAGGCGGCGGCGTTCCTTGCTTGATCGCGGTTGATACAGATGCATCTGGCAAAGCCCACGAAATCGGCCTGTCCTATTGCTCTGCTATCGGTGGCGGCCGGTCCGGCATCATCGAAACCAACTTCCGTCAGGAATGTGAAACTGACCTGTTCGGTGAACAGGCCGTTCTGTGTGGCGGTATCGTTGAACTGATCCGTTGTGGTTTCGAAACACTGGTCGAAGCAGGCTACGAGCCCGAAATGGCCTATTTCGAATGTCTGCACGAAACCAAGCTGATCGTTGATCTGATCTATGAAGGCGGCATCGCCAACATGGATTACTCGATCTCGAACACTGCGGAATACGGTCAATATGTGTCCGGCCCACGCATCCTGCCATATGACGAAACTAAAAAGCGGATGAAAGACGTGTTGTCTGACATTCAAACTGGTAAATTCGTCCGTGACTTCATGCTGGAAAACGCGGTTGGTCAGCCAACACTCAAAGCGTCCCGTCGTGCCAATGACGAACATGAAATCGAACAAGTTGGTGGCAAATTGCGCGCAATGATGCCATGGATTTCTGCAGGCAAAATGGTCGACAAATCTAAGAACTAAGTTTGGTTCAAACCAAAACTATTTCTCGGGGGCGTCCATCAGGATGCCCCCGATTGCGTTTAAGAGGTGCCATATGACCGATCAACCACGCCCATCAGATTGGATGTCTATTTTGGCCCTCGGCTTTGTCTGGGGTGGGACATTTATGGTTATTTCGCTTGCACTTGACGGATATGGCCCGCTGACGGTGGCCTGTGCGCGCACCACATTGGGCGCGCTCAGCCTGTTAGGATTGATGGCCGCCACAGGCCGCCCGATGCCCCGCCCTGCCCCCAAACTCTGGAGCAGCATTTTCTGGATCGGGATGTTTTCCACCGCCGTTCCGTTTTTGTTGCTCAGCTGGGGGATCCGGTTGGTGCCCTCGGCCTTTGCGGGTATTTCGATGGCAGCAGTGCCGCTGTTTGTGCTGCCATTGGCGCATGTGTTTTCCGATGAAAAACTGGTGATGCGGAAATTCGCCGGTGTTTTGATCGGCTTTGTCGGGGCGCTGGTTTTGATTGGTCCGGGTTTGGCAACATTGGGCCAAGGCAGCGAACCTTTGGCGCAATTGGCCTGTGTGGGTGCGGCGCTGTGCTATGCCGTATCGTCCATCACCACACGGCGTTGCCCCCCGATTGACCCGATCACATTATCCGCGCTCACTCTGGCTGTTGGGTCCATCGCATTGATCCCATTGATGTTATGGGTCGAAGGCGTGCCCGGCTGGGCCGGGGCAAAACCCGGATTTGCCATCCTGTTTTTGGGGCTGATCCCAACGGCGGCGGCGACATTGCTGCGCGTGCGGGTGATCCGCAGCGCCGGGGCGGTGTTTATGACTTTGGTGAATTATCAGGTGCCGATCTGGGCGATGATTTTTGGCGCGGTTGTTTTGTCCGAGGCTCTGCCGCTTAGGTTTTTTGCGGCATTGGGCCTGATTTTAACCGGGCTTGCTATCAGCCAGTGGTACAGCCTGAAACGGCTGCTCACTGGCAAATAACGCAGGTTTAGTAGCGTCCGATGATCACGTTGGTGACGGATTCCAGAACCTGACCGTCGGATGAGACTGCTTTGATATCAACGCTATAGCGGTTCCCTGCCCCACCGGAACACGGGGGCAGATATCCAACCGATGCATAATCCCCGGTGCCGCGTCCCGCAGACACAACCTGCGCCCCGCCGGGCAGGTTCGTGCTGTTGGCTGGGACCGCTGGCAGGGTCGTCACTGCCCCCTGAACCGGGAACCCGATCACACCATGGCCGCCATTGCGCGACAGGGGCCGATAGGATTTGTCGTTAAACTCTGCGATCAGCCATACCGCACCGTCAGGCACGCCAGACACCTGCATAGGTGGCGTTTCCCCATGGCCGCCCTGCAATGCGCAATGCTGGCCATTCGGGATGTTGCGACCGCCCCATGGGGCCTGCAATTCAACCGACATATCCGCCAGCGCGGTCCCTGCCGCCATGAAACAGACACATGTGGACGGCAAAATTTTTGAAAGAAAAGTGCGCATAAAAACCTCGTTTGACAGCTGAGGCCATGATCAACATGCGCACTCTGGTTCGTCAAGCGAGTTGCGTCGCCACGGTTTCTACTTCGCTAACAATGCTGTCAACAACGCGGGCCAACAGGGTTTCGTCTTCGCATTCGGCCATCACCCGGATCAACGGTTCGGTGCCCGATTTGCGGATCAAAAGCCGCCCTTTGCCGATCAAATCCGCCTCTGCTTGGGCGATGGCCGCTTTGACGTTTTGGGCATCAAGCGGCGTGACCCCGGCATCATAGCGGACATTTTTCAACATTTGCGGCACGGTTTCAAAGCTGCGGGTCAATGCCGATGCGGGTTTGTCCGCTTCGATCATCGCAGACAGGAATTGCAGCCCTGCCAACAGGCCATCACCGGTGGTTGCATAATCGGTCATCACGATGTGACCGGATTGCTCGCCGCCCAGATTATAGCCCCCGGCGCGCATGGCTTCGACGACGTAACGATCGCCAACATTGGTGCGTTCCAGACGCAGCCCACGGCCATCCAGATACCGTTCCAACCCCAGATTGGACATCACCGTCGCCACCAAGGTGCCGCCTGCCAATTTGCCCTGATCGGCCCAGCGTCCTGCCATCAACGCCATCAGCTGATCACCGTCGGCAACCTGACCGTTTTCGTCCAAAATCATCACACGATCGGCGTCACCATCCAGACAAATCCCCACATCCGCCCCGTGGCTTACGATCGCTTCGGCGGCGGTCTGAGGGCTGGTTGAGCCACAATTTTCGTTGATATTATAACCGTTTGGGTTGGTTCCGACGGGAATGACCTCTGCGCCCAGTTCCCACAGAACTTCGGGGGCCACTTTGTAGGCCGCCCCATTGGCGCAATCGATCACAACCTTTAACCCATCCAGCCGTTTTGTGCCCGGAAAGGTCGATTTCACCCGTTCAGCATAGCGAAACCGTCCATCATCAATCCGCTTGGCACGGCCGATATTCATGGCCTGCGCCGGATCGATTTCAGTTTCCAAAATGGCTTCGATGTCTTCTTCGGCTTCGTCAGATAATTTGAACCCGTCGGGGCCAAAAAATTTGATCCCGTTGTCGTAATGCGGGTTGTGGCTGGCGGAAATCATGATGCCCAGATCGGCCCGCATTGATGTGGTCAATAACCCAACTGCCGGCGTCGGAACCGGCCCCAGCAGCAGCACGTTCATGCCGGTGCTGGTCAACCCGGCGGTCAGCGCGTTTTCAAACATATACCCCGACAATCGCGTGTCTTTGCCGATCACAACCCGGTGGCCGTTGGACCCGTCATTGCGGAAATAGCGCCCCGCCGCGGCCCCCAATTTCAGCGCCAAATCCGCTGTCATAGGATAGGTATTGGCCCGTCCACGCACGCCATCTGTTCCAAAAAATTTGCGCATTACTCGTCCTCGTTCTTGTCCGCGTTTATGGCCAGTTCAAGCGTCAAAGCCTGTCTGGTTTCTGTTATATCATGAACGCGCAAAATCTGCGCGCCTTGGCGTGCTGCAAAAAGAGCAACAGCCACCGACCCCGGCATCCGATCTTTGGCATCTGGCGTCTGCGACAGGGTTCCGATGAACCGTTTTCGCGACGCGCCCAGCAGGATTGGACATCCAAGCGCATGATACAGGGATAAATGCCGAAGCAGATTCAAGTTATGTTGCACCGTCTTACCAAACCCGATGCCCGGATCGGTGATGATCCGTTCGGGTTTGATCCCCATCTCAAGTGCTGCGTTGATACGCGCGCCGAGATAGTCGTAAACATCGGTTACAACATTGGAATAGTAAGGGTTTTTCTGCATTGTTGCCGGGTCGCCCTGGGCATGCATCAAACAGATCGGTACATCCGCACGCGCCGCAACCCGTCCGATTTCCGGATCAAAGCTTAGGGCCGACACGTCATTGATCATGTCCGCGCCTGCATCCAATGCGGCCTGCGCAACGTCGGCTTTGCGGGTATCGATTGAAATCGGCGTGGTGATCCCAGCGTTGCGAATGGCATGGATCACTGGGGCCGTACGCTGAATTTCTTCTTTGGTATCAACAGTTTTTGCACCGGGACGAGTGGATTCACCACCAATATCAATGATGTCCGCATGGCGCGACAAATCCTGCGCGCGGGCAATTGCATCGCTTAGATCATCGTGATCCCCCCCGTCAGAAAAACTGTCGGGGGTTACGTTCAAAATCCCCATGATCCGCGGGCGATCCATGGATAGCCCACAGATATCGGCACGCGGCTGCGTTAGTTTAGTCAAAAGGTCCGCGCTCAGATCCTCTGGTAAAAACAATTCATCTGGATCGCCCGCCAGATCGGTGACCATGTCAAACCCAACATAGGAATTCCCGGCCAAGCTCTGATCCGCTCCGCCCCCCACCGATCCGGTCGACGCAATGGCCAATGGATAGGTCAATGTCGCGCTGGGTTGGGTCATGACAGCACCTTTTGCACGGGGTGGGATATTTTCGGGGTGGTTTCATCCTTCAACGTCAGATTGGGATTGCCGATTGAAATCAATGCGCTGGCGCCCATCAGATCAACAAACCAAGCGGTGATCGCATCTGTATCGCGCACGTCGCCCGGGCCATCCACCGCATCCAGAACCATCTTGGACGGGGCCCAAACGCTGATTTGCCCGTTGCGCATCGCCCAATCAAGCTCCGTTCGGCTATCGACCACCTTGCATCTGTCGTCCTGCGCGGCAATCACCCAAGCATTGACGTCATAAGCCAGCAGATCAATACGTTTTTGCGAGGTTTCATTGGACACCTGCGGCTGGTTTTGGGCCACCGGCCCCGCGATCAGGATCAAGGCCGTGTCGTCGCTGGCAGTCAACTGATCTATCCAATTGGGCAAATACCCAGCCGCAATGGCGGCATGAGACAGGGACACAATTCGCGGGCGTGGCAATGGGTCGGCGGACGTGACATTTGGCAGATGCCCCCGGTCACGCACAATTTCCACCCCCAGCGCATAAGGCCCGCGATCCACCTTTTCGATCCGGACAAAAACACGTTGCGCCTGAGGTTCCAATAGAATGCGATCCGCGACGTTTTCTGCCAATGTTTCCAACAGGTTCAAACGTTCCGCAGCCAGTTCGGCATCAATCGCTTCGCTCACGCGGTCATAGGACAAAATGCGATCCACATCATCCTCAAGCGGATCGGTCACAGCCCCCACTTCGACCACCACGTTGAATTTAACGCGCTGCATCACATCGCGTTCTAACTGGAACGCGCCAATTTCGACCTCTACCACATAATCCCGCAGCGAAATGCGATCCAGCGGCGCGGGCGAACTGGCCATGGATTTGGCCCGCTCAAGCAGGGGATCAAACGCGGTGCGGGTGGTATTGCTCATGCCAGATGCCTTTTGTGAGTGGTGATTTCACATACGCGCCCAAATCTGGTCGGGCAAGCAATCTGGTGTGACAATTTATGTCACAGGCGGTTTCAGGATCAAAACCGCCCGAGACTATGAAGGGTCATGTGCCTTAGTTGGACGCCGTGCGAACCGGCTGGCGGTAAAAATGATGCACGCCAATTGTCGCGGTGCGTGGGAACCGACGCGCCCAGGACGGGCTGACGGCGCGGGTGTGGTAATGGGTTGCGCCTTCGGTCAGATCCCGTGGTGCCCCATCCATCAACAGACGGGCAATGCGCCCTGTGCGCACAAAGGCGGCGGGTTCGTTGATATGTTCCGGACGGCCATCACATGTATAGGTGAACTGACAGGCAAATTGGCGCCCCGTGCCCTGATTGATCACCCCGCAGATCGAATTGGGGTAGCGGCTGCTATCGACCCGGTTCAAGATCACTTCGCCCACGGCAAACAGGCCACGCACACTTTCGCCGCGTGCCTCAAAATAAAGCGCCTCAGACAGGCAGCGCCATTCGGCATTGCCACTGGGGGCGGGCTGGGTGGCCAAAAATGCGTTGTCATAGGCGAAATTGCTGACGGTCGTTTCGATGTTGCGCGCGGATGCGGGTGGCGGCGCGGTCAGCGCGCTCAGGCGTGCAGATGGGATCACCTCGATGGCTTCGCGTTCAGACCCCAACAGAGCCTCAAGCCGCGCGGCCATCAAATCATTCGCCAGTACAGTGCCGGTTGATCCAAAAATTGCCATCGCAGCGATCATAAATTGAACGCGTTTTCCCACCAGTTTAAACATCATCGATCCCACCAAAGTCATGAGCAAGCCCTCATGCAGACCAAGGCGAATTACGGCAATATCTGCTTAAAAGATAGGCTTTGAGGCGCAAACCGGCTTTGCGATACGAAAATGTCACGGATAAATTGAGGCGTCGACAGGATGTTGGCCTCCCCCCTTGTGTCGCCCCAAAATCTAGATTGCCGCATGATCCCGAATAGCCAGCTGCGCCGCGGATAATCGCGCAACAGGCACCCGGAATGGCGAACAGGACACATAATCGAATCCCTTTGAGCGGCAAAAATCGATCGCAGAGCGGCTTCCGCCATGTTCGCCACAGATCGACAATGTGATGTCAGGCACAGATTCGCGGGCACGTTCTGCGCCAATCGACAGCAATTCCCCGACGCCTTCGACGTCCAATGTGTGGAACGGGTCCTCTTCGTAGACGCCCTGCTGCACATAGACCGACATAAACCGCCCCGCATCGTCGCGTGACAACCCATAGGTCATTTGCGTTAAATCATTGGTGCCAAATGATAAAAACGCCGAATGTTCTGCAATGTCATTTGCCCGCAATGCCGCGCGTGGCGTTTCAACCATCACCCCTAGCCGATAATCAAACGCCTCTCCGGTTTCGTTGGCGACACTGGCCGCGATGCCGTCGATATTGGTTTTGACCAACTCGACCTCTTTCATCGCACTGACCAAGGGAATCATCACCTCGGGCACCACCGGGGCGCCGTTTCGGCTGGCTTCGATTGTGGCTTCGAAAATCGCGCGGGCCTGCATTTCGTAGATTTCGGGGATCGTGACCCCCAAACGCACGCCGCGCATCCCCAACATGGGGTTGTATTCTTCTAGCGCTTCGACGCGGGACTGAATGTCGCTCATGGTTAGGCCCAGCGCATCGGCCAGTTCGCGCATCCCTGATTTGTCAAAGGGTAGGAATTCGTGCAGCGGCGGATCAAACAGCCGGATACAGACGGGTTGGCCCTGCATGATTTCGAACAACTCAATGAAATCAGCACGCTGCATCGGCAGCAGCCGATCCAGAACAGCACGGCGATCCTCTGGGCTGTCGGCGAAAATCATTTCACGCATCACCGCCATACGCCCCGGTTCAAAGAACATATGTTCCGTCCGACACAGCCCAATTCCCTGCGCCGCAAAGTTGCGCGCCGTCTGGGCATCTGCGGGCGTATCGGCATTGGCGCGCACACCGATGTCGCGATAATCATCCGCCCAATCGAGCAACGTTTTAAACGCACCGTCCAATGCCGCCTCTAGCATCGGGGGTTCCCCAGCCAGAACATCACCGCTGGTGCCATCCACTGTGACGGTGTCGCCTTCGGAAAAACGGCGCCCATCAGGGGCGACGATTTGCTTGGCTTTGCGATCAATCACCAAATCAGAGGCGCCTACAACACAGGGAACACCAATGCCGCGACCAATCACCGCCGCATGGCTGGTCACGCCGCCGCGCAACGTCAGAACCGCTTGGGCGACATGCATGCCACGGATGTCTTCGGGGGTGGTTTCACGGCGCACCAGCACACAGGCTTCGCCCCGCGCCGCCGAGGCCTGCGCGTCATTGGCGGTAAATACCAGCCGCCCTGTGGCCGCACCGGGCGACGCAGCAATCCCGCGCACAATCAGGTCGCGGTCCGCGTCTGGGTTGACCTGACGATGCAGCAATTCGGACAGGGCTGTAGGTTCGACGCGCATGATCGCTTCTTGGCGCGGAATGATGCCATCCTCAGCCAATGCAACAGCGATCCGCACCTTGGCGCGCGACGTGCGCTGGACCAGCACCGCGTCCAAAATACGCAGAACGCCATCTTCGAGGGTGAATTCGATCTGCATCTCTTCGCGCAGGCTTTTGCGGCAAATTCCGCCAAATTTCAGCAATTGCGCAAAGGCTTCTGGGCAGATCTCTTGGAGGGATTTCCCCCGAGGATCCTTGGTCAGATATAGGGCACCGGATTCAGCCGTCAGCGCTTCGCGCCCCTGAGATTGGCTTAGATATCGCCCTGTGATTTGATGTAATCCATTGTTTGCATTCACAAACTCGATGACGCCTGATCCGCTTTCGCCTTTGCCGACGCCCAATGCCATCGCCTGAACCACGAGCCCAAGTCCCGCATCCGCAGGGGCCCCTCTGGCTTGGCGCAGCAATCTGGCGGTTGTGCCTTCCCATGCGCGTGCCATGGATGCCAAAACCGCTGAAATCTGACGGGCGGGATCCTGTGGAAATGGCTCATCCATTTCCTCTTCATAGGCTTTTAACGCCAATGCCAACGCTTCGTGGGTTGGCGTTTCGGGCAGATCAAAACTGTCCGGGTCCAGATGCGCCACTTCGACGGCGTAGGATTGAATGAACCGTAAATACAGGGACGTTGCGGCCGCTTCTCCGACGGTTTTGCACATTTTCGCATGCAACTGATCCGTCATGCCGATGTTCAGAATCGCACCGGGTCCCCCCCAGTCCGGGTCTTGGCTGCTAGGGCGCACAGATAAGAGCGGCGCATCCCCAAAAGGTTCCAGAATTTCCGTCACATCCGGCATCAGACCTTCGGCGATCTTTTTGACCGCATCAAAGGACAAGGCCACCGTTGTCGGTACCGGCAAGTCGAGCCGCACCAAACGCTGAAGGCATTTGGCACGACCACCATGAATGGCGGCGGACATCGGCACAGACGGTGTAATCAACGTCGTGTCGGGATATGCAATTTCATTCTGCAACGCAGCATCCTTTCAGAGGCACCATAGGGCCCCAGCGATTCGCTGCAAGGTTTCTGTTAAGAAACTGTTAATTTTGCGCGAATGATCAGCCTTCGATTCGGTTTAAATCAGCGACCGACAAACAGATCCCCCGGATACGGCTCAGCAAATTCAGCCGGTTGCGACGCAAAATCTGGCTTTCTGCATTGACCTGAACCGCCTCAAAAAACGCATCAATCGGCGCGCGCAAGCTGGCCATTGCTGCCATGGCTTGACCAAAATCCTCAGATTCCAGGGCCGGGGCGATCGTGGCTTCGGCCTGATCCAGCGCTGCAAACAGGGCCTTTTCGCTGTCATCTTCGGCATATTTCACGTCCGCACCGTAGGAATATTCGACACCATCCTTTTCTTCGGCTTGGGTCAGGATGTTGTTGGCGCGTTTATAGCCCTGCAACAGGTTTTCCCCATCATCCGTGGCCAGAACCGCGGACAACGCTGACGCTCGGTTCACCAACAACAGCAAATCATCATTGCCCGGCATCGCCAAACAGGCGTCGATCACATCATGCCGGATGCCTTCGTCGCGCAAATGCTGTTTCAACCGATCATGAAAGAAGCCAAGCAAACTGACAGAGGCATCTGGCACCTTCTTTTGCACCAGTTCAACAAAGTCGCCCTCAGGACGGTCCAGCGCATCAATGACACTGCGATAGGCCGCTCCGAAAACACCATGTTTGGCGATTTCCGTTGCGATATCTTCGAGCACCAGAATGTCTTGGGCACTCGCGGTGGTGCGGTTCAACTCAATCTTGTGTTTGAGCAATTGAAGATCAAAGAAATGATCCAAACGCAGACGAAGTTTATTGTCCAAAATCAAACGGATAACCCCAAGAGCCGCACGGCGCAGCGCATAAGGATCCTTTGAGCCAGTGGGCTTTTCATCGATGATCCAGAACCCGGTCAACGTGTCCAGTTTGTCGGCCAATGCAACGCTGACGGATACCGGCGCGGTGGGCACGTCATCGGATGGGCCAAGGGGCTGGTAATGTTCCTGTGCCGCCGCAGCGATATCGTCGTTATGCCCCGCCGGACCGGCGTAATAACGGCCCATCAGCCCCTGTAGCTCAGGGAATTCATAAACCATTTCAGAGCTCAGATCGACCTTGGCCCAACGCGCCGCCTGTCCGGCAATATCTGCATCGGCACCCGCAATCGGCGCCAGCGATTGCGCAAGCCCGGCAATACGGTCAATCCGTGCGGCCTGACTGCCCAATTGATTGTGGAAGGTCACATTTTCAAGGCTGTCGATCCAGCCCTGCGCGCCCTGTTCTGCCACACGTAAGTCATTCTGCCAAAAGAATTTTGCATCCGCCAGACGGGCCGCCAGAACCTTTTGGTTCCCGGCCAAAATAGTGGCGCCATTGTCAGAGGTTTCAACATTCGCAACCGTAACAAATCGCACGATCTGGCCTGATTTTGGGTCCCGAACTGAAAAGAATTTTTGGTGTTCTTTCATCGAAGTTGTCAGAACTTCTGGTGGCAATGCCAGAAAATCGGCGCCAATTTCGCCCATCAGAACGACCGGCCATTCAACCAGCCCAGCGACTTCGGCCAGCAGAGCTTTGTCTTCGACCAGTTCCAGCCCAACCGCAAAAGCCTGATTGGACGCATCCTGCCAAATTGCGTCGGCGCGTTCATCTGCGCGCAACACCACCTTGGCCTGCTTTAACTTTACTTCGTAATCATCGAATGACGTGACACGAATTGCGCCCTCAGATAGAAAACGATGCCCCATCGTGGTGTCGCCAGAAACAATCCCATCCACGTCCATCGGAACAACTTTTGCGCCGGTATCGTCGGTCAAAATGCACAGGATCGAATGCAGCGGTCGCACCCAACGCAACGCACCAGCCCCCCAGCGCATGGATTTTGGCCAAGGGAAGTTGCGGATTGTTGCTTCTAGAACATCTGCGATTATGTCCGCGGCGGGTCGGCCTTTATGTTCGATTATTGCAAAATACACTTCGCCTTTGGGCGTTTCACGCGCCACAAGGTCGGATTTTTGCACGCCCGCCCCCCGAAGGAAGCCTTCCAATGCCTTGTCTGGTGCACCGACTTTGGGGCCTTTGCGTTCTTCGCGTGTATCCGGGCTTTCGCTGCTCAGGCCTTCGATGGTCAGGGTCAAACGACGCGGTGTCGAAAAACTGGCCGCAGAGGCATAGGTCAGGCCAGCCTCGACCAAGCCATCTGTGATCAGCTTTTTCAGATCCGCGGCGGCCTTGGCCTGCATACGGGCGGGAATTTCTTCGGAAAACAGTTCAATCAGAAGATCCGGCATTTAGTTCCCCTCTTCGGGCAGAGCAGTTTCAAGCTGCGACGCATCAGGGGGCGTCGGGCAATTTTCGGGTGCGGGCTGGCCGTCAAAGACCACTTCGCCGCATGTATTGATCTGATGCCAGGAAAACGCCCGGCCATCAGGCATCACCGCAACAATGCGATCAATGCCGTATTTGATATTTTCCTGCCCCAGAAACGCGATTGCATCCCCGGTTTCCAAAAACGCGCCAATTTCAGCCGCATCAAAACAGTCAAACCAATCCGGAGCGTGATTGGGTTCTGCAGCCTCATAGGTCAGGAATTCTTCGGTCAACGCGGCCTGCGACATCGGGATGTCAAAACATGCCCGATACCGGATCGGAGAAGAGTCGCTGTCAATCGCCTTGAAGTTTTCGAACATTATCTCTTCTGGTTCGCCGGTGATCAGCGATGTGAGTTGCACATTTCCAACCTGAGGCGCTGATACCTCTTCGTAATAGGCATAGACCTGAAGGTAGTACAAAAAGACACCTGCAAACACGGCAGACATGACGATGGCTCCTATCGCTATCTTGGCCTTCATTGTGTGTCCACGGCGGGTTCAACGGCCAGATTTCCACCTGCTTCGGTCTGAACAAAGGCATCAGCGCATAGTTTGGCCAAATTGCGCACCCGTCCGATATAGTTCTGACGTTCAGTCACCGAAATCACCCCACGCGCATCGAGCAAGTTGAACATATGGCTGGCCTTGATGCATTGATCATAGGCAGGATGCGCCATGATGATGCGTTTGCCGGTTTTGGGGTCCAGCGCCTCTTGGGACAGAATGGTTTGGCATTCGGCCTCGGCCTCTTCGAACTGTTTTAGCAACACGTCGGTATTGGCCACGTCAAAGTTCCAGCGGGAATATTCCTGCTCTGTTTGGCGAAACACATCCCCATAAGTCAACGGAATGATCCCATCCGGATCATTGTAGGGCATGTCCATCACGTGATCCGCGCTTAGGATATACATCGCCAAACGTTCCAGACCATAGGTCAATTCACCGGTCACAGGATGGCAATCATGGCCGCCAACCTGTTGGAAATAGGTGAATTGGCTGACTTCCATGCCGTCACACCACACTTCCCATCCCAGTCCCCATGCGCCCAGAGTTGGGCTTTCCCAATCGTCTTCGACAAATCTGATGTCATGTTTGGACATATCAATGCCGATGGCGCGTAATGATCCCAGATACAGGTCCTGCAAATTAGGCGGGCTGGGTTTGATCACCACCTGATATTGGTAATAATGCTGCAACCGGTTCGGGTTTTCCCCATACCGCCCATCGGTGGGACGGCGTGACGGTTGCACATAGGCCGCAGCCCATGACCGCGACCCCAGGGATCGCAGCGTTGTGGCGGGGTGGAACGTACCGGCGCCCACCTCCATGTCATAGGGTTGCAGCACAGCGCAGCCCATTTCGCTCCAGTAATTCTGAAGTCGCAAAATGATTTCCTGAAAACTGCGCGGTGTGTCGGCCATGGTGCCCTCAATCTTTGGTCGAGGGTTGGATAATCCGTGCTGGCAGTGCTGACAATGGGGTCAATTGGGCCTTGGACGCTTAATTCGTGCAAAAACGGCCAATATTCCGGTTTTCCCCCCTTGTGCTTTGGCCCGTATTTGAGTTGGTAGCAGTGTTAAGATCAAAAAATAAATGTTGGGAAGCGTATGAAACGGGGTTTTTCTGGGATCATTTTAGCAGCGTCGATGGCTGGGGCTTTGGCTGCGCCGGCTTTTGGCCAGGACGTCGTTTATGTGCAAATCGAAGCACAGCGCACGTTAAACGCCGCGCAGAACAAAGTCCGCGAATATGCCGGAAGCCTGCCTGACGTGAATGGGTATTACCTTGGATCGGGCTGGTACGGCATCGCGTTGGGCCCCTATAGCCCGGATGACGCCAATGTGGCCCTGCGCCAATTGCGCGCCCAAGGCGCCATCCCGCGGGACGCCTATATTGTTACCGGCGATCAGTTTCAGCAGCAATTCTGGCCCGTTGGTGTTGGCGCACCGACCGATGCACAGCCCCTGCCCGACAATTTAGCCTCAAATGATGTGCAAACAGGCGACACAACGGCCGAAGCCGCCCCAGAAATTGTCGAGCCTGATCCGATTCAGGTCCCCGACGAAACCCTGCGCGAAGCCCAAGCCAGCGAATCCCAACTGACCCGTGATCAGAAAAAAGATCTGCAAATTGCTCTGCAATGGGCCGGGTTTTACTCTGCTGCCATCGATGGGTCCTATGGCCGTGGTACACGTCAATCCATGCGCGATTGGCAAGAGGCCAACAACCACGAAACAACCGGCGTGCTAACCACGGCGCAACGTGCTGAATTGTTTGCACAATATAACGCCGTTCTGGATGGCATGGATTTGCAGATTGTACGCGACGAAGCGGCCGGGATCGAAATCATGATCCCCACAGGGGTCGTTGGTTTCAGCGAATATGAGCCACCCTTTGCGCGGTATGACGCCAAAGGTGACCTTCAGGCGCAGGTGTTGTTAATTTCCCAAGAGGGCAATCAGGACCGTTTGTTTGGGCTTTACGAAATCTTGCAAACCCTTGAAATTGTGCCACTCGAAGGCGAACGTCAGCGGCGTGACCGGTCGTTCACCTTGGAAGGTGTGAATGACGACATCCATTCCTATACTCAGGTTGAATTGCGCGATGGCCATATCAAAGGGTTTTCCCTGATTTGGCCCGCCGGTGACGACGAACGTCGCACGCGCATTCTGGCTGAAATGAAAGACAGCTTTGCCATAGTCGAAGGAGTGCTGGACCCCGCCATTGCATTGCCGGATGAAAGTCAGGCCATTGATCTGGTTTCAGGATTGCAAGTGCGCCGCCCTGCCCTGTCGCGGTCTGGGTTTTACATCGACGCCCAAGGCAGCGTGTTAACCGTTGCCGAGGCCGTGCAGGGATGTGAACAGATCACGCTGGATGCGGATCACACCGCGACCGTAGCCCATGTGGACGAAGATCTGGGAATCGCAGTTTTGCGCCCTCAGGATGCGCTTGCCCCGCTGGATGTTGCAGAATTCCAAGTCGGTGTGCCCCGCCTGCAAAGCCAGGTTGCGGTGGCAGGATATCCGTTTGGTGGCTTGCTGAGCGCGCCAACGATGACCTTTGGGGTTTTGGCAGATCTGCGTGGTTTGGATGGCGAAGAGCATGTCAAACGCATCGCCATGAATGCAGATGAGGGCGACGCTGGCGGCCCGATTTTTGACAATGGCGGCGCGGTATTGGGCATGTTGTTGCCACGTCCGGCTGGTAATGCGCGGGTTTTGCCACAGGATGTCAATTTTATCACCGATGCCGAGGCGATTTTGGGATCTCTGAATGAGGCAGGTATTTCAGTGTCCACCACCGATGCTGCGGCCTTTATGGAACCCGAAACGTTGACCTTCAAAGCGGCAGATATGACCGTCTTGGTGAGCTGCTGGTAATTTGCCAGCACTGACCAGCCCGTTTTGCGGCTAAATTTGCTTCAAGTAGCGGCTGATTTGACCCAGTATCGACTGAGTCTTTTCGGCAAGGTCGCGCACATTGTCCGAAATCAATTTGAAACCAGCCCCTTCCTCTCCGACGCGCGCGGCCTCTAACGCCGCGTTGATGGCGATCATATGGATTGTACGGCCAACCTGATTGGCGGATGTCACAGATTCCATCAGGCTGGACACATTGGTTTTGTCGCGTTGATCCTGCGCATTTCTAAGCATTTGCGTCATCATCACCAAAAATTTGGTAACTTTGGGTTCGAATTCGTTCAAGCAAAAGCTTTGATAATCTTCAAATTTTTGCAATGCTTGCATTGGGTTATCAGATGCGCGCGTCAGGTGGTGGTGCAATTCCTGCACGCAATCACGTGCCTCTTGATAGAGGTGCAACAATTCAGGATTTGGTTCAATTCCAGCGGCAGTAAATTCAGATAGCACATGTTTACTGAGCGCCGTATGCGCCGCGTCGATACGATCAATCGAGAGTTCCAAGGCAGGCGCCTGAGCCACCTCTTGGGTCGTGAGGTTGCCATTTTCCAACGCAAATAATGTGAGCGCAGCAATCCGGCTGGGCCCAATAGCCATGAAAAGTTCAACCTGAACATCACGGGGACGTTTGCGCGCAGTTTCAATCATACTCAAAATGCAACCATGTTATCGAAATGTGTTTGGTTAATTTCTAAACGTAGAAACGTTTCCAAACTTCTAACTCAACACGATTTATTGGCGCCAGAATTGCCAAGTGAGAATGGTTAATACAGCCATAATTTCCAACCGTCCGACCAACATAGCGACCGTTAGCACCCATTTTGCAGTCGCGCTTAGGCCCCAGAAGTTACCGGCTGGGCCAATTTCGTCGCCCAAACCCGGTCCGATATTGGCCAACGCGGCCGCGGCGCCAGAAATAGAAGTCACAAAATCCAACCCGGTCATGCTGAGCGCGATGGCAAACACGCCAAGCGACACAATAAAGGCGACAAAGAACGCCATGACCGAGCTGAGGATGTCATCGCCAACGGCACGGCCTTCGTAGCGGGGCGTAAACAGGCCGTGTGGCGAATGAATGCGACGGATTTGCACTTTAATAGAGGCAAATAACAGCTGGTAACGAAACACTTTTATCGAACAGGCGGTCGATCCCGCACATCCACCAATAAGCCCGATGAAAAAGAACATCGTCACGGCAAATGGCCCCCAGATTGTGTAATCCATGCTGGAAAATCCGGTGCCTGAAATGATCGATGTGACGTTAAACAATGCCTCTCTGAAGCCTTGTTCCAGGGGCACGTCCGTTTGCGTGCGCCACACCCATAATGTCATCACCGCGACCAGCACCGATAGCGTGATGAAAAACACCCTGATCTGGCTATCGCGCCAGAGGGGCTGTGCAGAGCCAGAAATCAATTGCACGTAACGCACAAACGGCAATGCGGCGAGGAACATGAACAATGTAGCCACGTAATGCGCCCCGGCGCCAAACGCCCCAAAAGACGCGTCGTAATTGGCCATGCCTCCGGTGGCGACCGTGGTCATTGCGTGTGTCATCGCATCAAATGACGACATGCCTGCGGCCGCATATGCCACCGCACAGGCCATCGTCAAAGAGACGTAAATCACCGAAATACGAGACGAAATTTCTGTCGCCCGAGGAAGGATTTTTCCAAAAGTATCAAAGCCTTCGGATCGGAAGATTTGCATCCCCCCAACTTTGAGCTCTGGCAAAAACACCATGGCCACAACAATGATCCCGATCCCGCCGAGCCATTGCAGAATACCACGCCAGAGTTTGATCCCTTCGGGCAGGCCATCCAGCCCATTCACCACCGTTGCCCCTGTTGTGGTCAGGCCGGACATGGCTTCGAACATGGCGTTGGTCAGGTCCAGCTGCGTCGCCCCGATCATAAACGGGATCGCGCCAAATAACGGCAGCACTGACCAAACCAAAGTGGTCAGCAAAAACGTTTGTCGGATCGACAATCCCTGTGACACGCCGTTGGAACAGGACAAGGCGATCAACCCGCCCGACAAAATGGTTAAAAACGCGCTTTCTAGGAAAACCGGCCATTGCCCATTGCCTGCGGACAAATCGGCCACAAGCGGCGCCAACATGGTTAACCCAAGCGCGGCCACAAGCAGGCCAATAACATATCCGACAGGTCGAAGATCAGGCATTCGGCAGCGTTGGCCGCACCGCGTGAAAGTGTCAAGATGCAACCGGGCTTTGACAGGTTTCGACCGCACATAATGCGTGGTTTTCATCGCGTTTTGGGCGGCTTCAACTTGGTAAATGCCCAACTCATTGCCCTTAATTGCCCCAATCTTGTCCTATTGTCGCAATATCAGAAACGATAATATCTAAGACGAACAAAATTTCGGGGCATCACATGGACCATCCATATTCGGATCTGCCAGATAAGGCGTTTTGGCGAAATGGCGTCGTACAGACCGACCGTAATCGGTTTCCGGATTTGTTCACACCCAAGTTCGACATCACGCCAGACACCCGTGTCGCCACTGCGGGCAGTTGTTTTGCCCAACATATTGGACGGGTATTGCGGCAGGCCTGTTGCACCGTGTTGGATGCCGAACCCGCCCCCAAGCCCCTGACTGACGAGGATGCGAAAGCATTTGGTTATTCCATATTTTCAGGGCGTTACGGCAATATCTATACCACCCGGCAATTGCGTCAAATGCTGACTGACATCGCTGACGGTTTCACAGATCCACGTTTTGTCTGGGCCAAAGACAGCACCTTTGTCGATGCGTTCCGCCCGACGATCGAACCCTTTGGCCTGTCCAGTGTCGAAGAGGTGCTGCTGCATCGCGACTACCATCTGGAACGCACGTCGCAAATGCTGCGCCAAACCGATGTGTTTGTCTTTACCCTTGGGCTGACCGAAGCCTGGGAAGACGCCCCAACAGGGCGGGTTTTCCCGATGTGCCCGGGTGTGGTTGCCGGGACATTCGACGATGAAACCCATATTTTCCGTAACTTTCGGTATGGTGATATCCTTGAGGATTTAGAGGCCATTCAGAAATTACTGCGTCGGTTCAATCCGGATATGAAAATGATTCTGACCGTTTCCCCGGTGCCTTTGACGGCAACGGCCACGCAGGATCACGTTTTGCTATCAACCACATGGTCCAAATCGACATTGCGCGCCGCCGCCGGTGATTTTGCCGCCGACAACGACGACGTCGCCTATTTTCCATCCTATGAATTGATCACATCCCCCGCGACAGGTCCGGAAACAGGCGGTCCATGGTTTGAAAAAAACCTGCGCAGCGTGCGCCCGGACGGCGTGGATATGGTGATGGGGATCTTTTTGGAATCGCATGGATTGCTGGATCAGACCACAGATACCGATGCGCCAGATCCATCAAACACCGAGTCAGAGAACGAATACACATCCGACCAGGATGAAGAGGACGACCTGATTTGTGACGAACTTTTGCTACAGGCTTTTGCAAAATGAAAAAACGTGTCCTGATTTTTGGAAATTCCCATGTCGCCGCCCTCAAAGAGGCCGCATCGGCGCATCCAGACCTGTGGTCTGACTTGGACCTGACATTTGTCGGCACGCATCGCAACATGCTGCTAGAGACCACAATATCCGAGTCGGTTCTGACCCCGAATACAGACCGGACGCGGCAATATTTTGTGGATTACGGCGGGCAGCCATCGTTTGATTTGACAGAATATGACGTGTTGGCGATTGCCGGATGTCAGGTCACGGCCATGCGAATGATGCAGGTTTACCGGTTCGCGCGTTACATGAGCTTGCCCTCGATGACCAAGGTCAACGATCTAGCCACCATGTCACCCGCATTGGTGTCGCAACACGCCTTTGCGGCAGGGATTGCATCGTCGATCAAACCCACCCTGGGCGCCACTTTCGCCAGAAAGCTGAGACACGGGACAGATGCCCCAATCCTGTATCTTTCCCAACCGCGGGTGGCGCAGGCCGTGATGAAAACAACCAAAAACGCCCTTGGTGCGTTGAAAAAACCCGTACATCATGGGGATGGCCCGTCCCTGTCACATCTGTTTGACACCACCATCACCGATCTGATGAACGCCATTGATGTCACGTTTGTTCCTCAACCCCAAGACACCGTTTTTAAGGGGCTTTTGACGGCGCAGAAATATGTCAACGGCGCCATCCGACTGACAAGTGAGGGCCGGATCAAACAGCCCAAAGAGGACCTGCTGCATGCCAACAAGGCCTATGGCAAAAAGGTTCTCGATCAGGTGCAACAATTGGTTGCCGCCTAGCTGATCTAGCCGCTTTAACCGACGTGAAACAACGTGTTGAACAGTTTCGGATCCAGACTGTCTGCCGCAAAGGTGGGGCCTTCGGTCAGGATCGACACTGCATCATGGGAATGCAGGCTTTCTTGGTGGCTGGCCACAACCCGGAAATCGCCAATCCGTGGATCCGCACGTAGTTTTTCACAAAACAGCCGCGCGGCATCTTCGACAAAAATCGGATGGGCCGCGTTTAATTCAGCAAAGGCCTGTTCATCTTCGCGTTTGACCATCACCTGAGTTTCGGTCGGCACCGCATCGCGGGCCAATTCGATCAGATCTTCGTACCACAGGCATTTTTCGCTCTGAACTTTGACCGAAATGCGGGCCACGGACCGCTGGGAATGCGGCGTTGCCAATTGGCCGCGTACCTGACGGGCATGTTCGCTGAGTTCCAGTGAACACGGGCAAGTGGACGAATACACATAGTCCAAATGCATAATTTCACTGCGTTGCCCGCCCACATCCACCAATTCCAAGGCGAAATCGTAATATTGGAAACCCGACAGGCCCGATCGCAGGCTTTCGATGCGCATCGGAAACGAAAACCGCATCTGAATACGCGCATCAAAACTGTCCAGATCGGTTTTGTACGAATCAAGCGCGTTTTCAATCACCCCAAAACTAAACGTCTGTTCGGCATGTTTGTAGAAACTGCGCATGATCCGGGACATGTTAATGCCCTTCTTTTCCGCCTCTAGGCTGACGGTGCCGGTGACGGATGTTTCCAGCGACAGGTCATTGCCATCGCGACTGTGAAACCGGATCGGCAAACGGAAATTGGAAATGCCCACATGCTGAATCACCGTATTGGCGCCTTTGATCAACGAAGACGGGCCATTTTGCAGGTCAGGCAGGCTGGATTTATAGGCCGCATCGACCGTAAAATCGTCAGGATATTGGTTGTTCAGCGCCGGATAATTGGACAATTCCTGCCCCGGGATCAGCCGTGCAATGGCAGGATCAAGCGCGGCCACCTGTTCAGGGCTGGCCGATTGCGCCCAGCGCCGCAGCACCAATAGCGCCGTTTCAGCGTCATCCCGATCCGGGGACAATGTCAGGTCTTTGACATGCGAATTCATGTGGGCGTCCTTTGGGCAAATCCAGCAAATGCCAGACCAGTATATGAGATTTGTGGTCCCCAATGCCAATGAAAGCGGAGTTTTCTGTGCGCGAAACGTCAATTCCTATCTGAATTAACGATTTGCGGCCCCATTAGGGACCGCGCGAACTCTGCGCCGAACCGTATTACAGCGCGGTAATGGCACCGTTCAATTCGTTGATCAGATCACTGACATCCTCTAGCCCAACCGAAATACGGATTAGACCGGGCGTGATGCCCAATGCAATTTTCTGATCATCTGGCAGACGCTGATGGGTGGTTGTCGCCGGATGGGTCGCAATCGATTTGGCATCGCCCAGATTGTTGGAAATTGTGATGATTTCCAACGCATTCAGGATTTTGAACGCCGCCTCTTGGCTGCCTGCATCAATCGACAGAACCGTGCCGCCGCTGCCGGTCTGGGCCATGGCCAAATCATAATGCGGATGGTTGGTCAGCCCGGGATAGATCACCTGTTCCAGCTTGTTGCTGCCTTGCAATGCGGTTGCGATTTCCAGCGCAGAATCCGCCTGCGCGCGCACGCGCAAATCCATCGTTTCCAATCCCTTTAGCAACAACCAAGCGGTAAAGGGCGACATCGAACCGCCGGTATGTTTCATATAAGGTTCAAGCGTGCCGCGGATGAACTCTTTGGTGCCCAGAACCACACCGCCCAGCGCCCGTCCCTGCCCGTCAATGTGTTTGGTGGCCGAATAGACAATCACATCCGCGCCGTTTTCAGCTGCGTTGCTAAACACAGGTGTGGCAAACACATTGTCCACCACAACCAACGCACCCACTGCATGGGCCAGCTTTGAAACCGATGTGATGTCAACAACTTGCAATGTTGGGTTGGCGACGGATTCAAAAAACACCGCTTTGGTATCTGGACGCATGGCCGCCTGCCATTCGTCCAGATTAGCCCCATCAACAAAGGTCACTTCGACCCCGAAACGGGTTAGCACCTCTTCTAGGACATAAAGACAGGACCCAAACAGCGCGCGGGCCGAAACCACGTGATCGCCCGCCTTAAGCAGCGATGTCAGCGCGCCATTGACGGCCGCCATGCCAGAGGCACAGGCAAACGCATCTTCTGTGCCTTCCAATGCCGCGATCCGGTCTTCGAACATGGCCACGGTTGGGTTGCCATAGCGCGCATAGATAAATTCATCCGGCCCGCTTTCGATAAACCGGGCTTCGGCGTCTTCGGCGCTGTTGTAAACAAAGCCCTGCGTCATATAGATCGCTTCGCTCACTTCGCCATATTGGCTGCGGCGAATGCCGGAATGAACGGCCTTGGTGCGTTTGTTCCACGTCTTCATCGTCTTCTCCTTGGGCGGTTGCCCGTGTTGCGGGGGGCGTTTTGACAACAAAAAACCCCGACACCGGACAGGTATCGGGGCGCACCCGTACACCTATTTAGCGGAAATGTTTTACGTGGCCCGCAATCCGGTAACAAATCGCCACGACGTTCCAATAGCGCCGACACAGACCTGCCGTCAAGTCACGTCGCACAAGCTGCAAATTGTTAACCCACCGTTACGGTCCTGTTACGGCAATTTTAACCACTTGGCCGATGGTTTTTGCAGCAATACCGCAATGTATGGGGCTGGCATGGCACTTCTTCCGATAAATGCTGCTGATACGTATGATCCCGACGCCCTTAGCGCAGGATTGACCGGACTAAAGAAAGACGCCCCCGTTGTGGTCATGATCCATGGGTACAAATTCTGCCCCCATGCCGCGCCCCATAATCCCCACACCCATATCCTGTCCCTATCCCCCGCAAATCCCAGCCGCAAAGCCGTGCCTTGGCCGGCCATGTTATGCGTGGAAAAGGCGGGCGGTTTGGCCATCGGGTTTGGGTGGTCGGCGCGCGGGTCCATCTGGCAGGCGCATAAATCGGCGCAGCGTGCGGGCGATCAACTGCGCCGTCTGTTGACGCAGATCGAACAGCTGTCGCCCGGTCGGCAGGTGCATATCATTGCCCATTCTTTGGGGGCACGCGTCGCGATAGAGGCCCTGCATGATCTGGCACCGGGGATTGTGCGCCGGATGATCCTGATTTCAGCGGCCCTATTTCAACGCGAAGCCAATGCCGCCCTGGCCAGTGCTGCGGGTCAAGAGGTCGAAGTGTTCAACGTGACCGGGCGTGAAAACATGGCCTTTGACGTGTTGCTGCGCGCGGCCTTTCCGGTGCATGGCGCCACAACGGGGCGTGGATTATCACATCAAAACTGGCTGGATTTGCCGCTGGATCAACCGGATCGCCTGCGTGGATTGGCGCAATTGGGGTTCAACATCGATCGCCCGGATCGCAATATCTGTCATTGGAGCGGCTATGCGCGCCGATCCGTCTGGCCGCTTTATCGCGCTATTTTGCTGGCTGCGGATGAAACGCCGTTTGCTTTGCTCAGCGCGGCGATCCGCACCAACACGGCGACAAATCCGCGATCCTGTGCATCTGATCTGTTGCCATTGGGCATATAATCGCCATCCTGCGGGCAATGCATCAGCCAGCCGCGACAGGAAACGTTATGACCCCAATCGAGCTTTATTATTGGCCCACCCCTAATGGTTGGAAAATTTCCATCGCTTTGGCGGAAATGGATCTGCCGTTTCACGTCAATCTGATCAATATCGGCAAAGGGGATCAATTTGCGCCCGATTTCCTGAAAATAGCGCCAAACAACAAAATGCCGGTGATTGTCGATGCAGACGGCCCGGATGGCGCGCCCATCACCGTGTTCGAAAGTGGCGCAATCCTACAATATCTGGCACGCAAAACCGGTCTGTTCTATGGGCAAACCGAACGGGACCGGATTGCCGTGGATCAATGGCTGATGTGGCAAATGGGCGGCGTTGGCCCAATGGCCGGTCAGGCGCATCATTTCCTGAAATACGCGCCTAACATGACCCCTCCGCAGGATTTGCCCTATGCCAAGGATCGCTATCGCAGCGAAGTGGCCCGGCTTTATGGTGTTTTAGACAGCCAATTGGCCAAATCAGACTTTGTGGCCGGGGATTTCTATTCGATCGCGGACATGTCGATCTGGCCTTGGGCCAGCCTATGGGAAGGCCAGCAACAGGACCTGTCAGACAAACCAAACCTGACCCGTTGGTTGGATCAGATGGCACACCGCCCGGGCGTTCAGACCGGACGGGCATTGCATGCGGATCTGCGCGGTGAGCTGCAAAAAGACCAAGCCGCGCTAAAGACGTTGTTCACGCAACCCAAATAGCGGCCAATTTGGCCTGTGGTTTCTGGGCCCGATCCGCGGCCCTGAAACCCCTTGATCGCCCATTGCCCTTTTCATCTCTTGCGCATAAAAGCGCTGCGACGACAGATTGGGAAAGATAATGCCAGTTCTGGTAATGAAATTTGGCGGGACTTCCGTCGCAACACTCGACCGCATCAAACGCGCCGCCAAAAAGGTCGGCGTTGAGGTGGCCAAAGGCTATGACGTGATTGTCATCGTTTCGGCCATGTCCGGCAAAACCAATGAATTGGTGGGCTGGGTCAACGAAACTTCACCGCTGTTTGATGCGCGTGAATATGATGCGGTTGTGTCCTCGGGTGAAAATGTCACCGCCGGTTTGATGGCGTTGACATTGCAAGAAATGGACGTGCCCGCGCGGTCATGGCAAGGCTGGCAAGTGCCGCTGCTGACCACGTCTGCGCATTCCTCTGCCCGGATCGAAGAAATTCAAACCGACAATATCAACGCCAAGTTTGGCGAAGGCATGCGTGTCGCTGTTGTTGCCGGATTTCAAGGGCTTAGCCCAGAAGGTCGGATCACAACGCTGGGACGCGGCGGGTCTGATACCACGGCGGTTGCCTTTGCCGCGGCGTTCGAAGCAGAGCGCTGTGACATCTATACGGATGTGGATGGCGTTTACACGACCGATCCGCGCATCTGTGAAAAGGCGCGCAAACTCGACAAAATCGCGTTTGAAGAAATGCTTGAACTGGCTTCGCTTGGGGCCAAGGTTTTGCAAACCCGCTCGGTTGAGCTGGCAATGAAATACAAAGTGCGCCTGCGCGTGCTCAGCTCTTTCGAAGAACAATCCGACGAGGCCGGGACACTGGTCTGCGACGAGGAGGAAATCATGGAACAGAATGCCGTGGCCGGTGTGGCCTATAGCCGTGACGAAGCCAAAGTGACCCTGATTTCGGTCGCCGACCGTCCGGGAATCGCCGCCGCCATCTTTGGCCCCTTGGCTGATGCGGGTGTGAACGTCGACATGATCGTTCAGAACATTTCCGAAGACGGCCGCACGGATATGACGTTTTCCTGCCCCATCGATCAGGTCGCGCGCGCCGAAAAGGCCATGAACGCCGCCAAGGCCGCAGACAGCATCAATTTCCACGATCTGGTCGCGGATACGGATGTCTGCAAAGTGTCCATCGTTGGCATCGGCATGCGGTCCCATGCGGGGGTTGCCGCCAAAATGTTCGACTGTTTGTCGCGCGAAGGCATCAACCTAAAGGTCATCGGCACCTCAGAAATCAAGGTTTCTGTGTTGATTGATCGAAAATACATGGAATTGGCCGTGCAAGCCCTGCATGATGCCTTTGAATTAGAGAAAACCGCCTGATATAGACGCCTTACAACCGTGGCGCGAATGTCAGGGGCACCAGAAGGTGATGAGGGCGTATGTCTGAGAGCTTTGAGAGCGAAAGTCGTAAGCTATTGGGTCGCCTGCGCGATACAATGGCCGAAGATGCTGCTGGGCAGGAACGTCTGAACAAAATTGTTCAGCTGATTGCCCATTCTATGCAGGCCGAAGTCTGTTCAATCTATCTGTTTCGCGACGAAGACACGCTGGAACTATGCGCAACCGAAGGGTTGGCCGCAGAATCTGTGCATCAGACCCGCATGAAAATCGGCGAAGGTCTGGTGGGCAAAGTGGCCCGCACCAAACGTATCCTCAACACCGAAGACGCCCCGTCTGCCAAGGGGTTCCGCTATATGCCCGAAACCGGCGAAGAACGGTATTCAAGCTTTTGTGGTGTGCCGATCCAGCGGTTGGGCGACATGATGGGCGTTTTGGTGGTGCAATCCAAAGAGGCCCGTAAATTTGTCGCCGACGAAATCTATGCCCTCGAAGTGGTGGCAATGGTGCTGGCGGAAATGACCGAATTGGGCGTGTTTCTGGGCGACGGTGCGGCGCTATCTGCGCGCCATCAACAGGCGGTGATGCTGCGCGGCGCAACCGGCCAAGAAGGCACCGCACAGGGTCAGGTTTACCTGCATGAACCGCGTGTTGTGGTCACCAATCCGGTATCGGATGATCCGGTGGCCGAAATAAAACGCCTGACCGAGGCGGTGAACACGCTGCGTTTGTCGGTGGACGATATGCTGTCAGCCACGCCATCGACCAACACCGAACAGATGCAGGTCATGGAAGCCTACCGCATGTTCGCCAATTCCCGGTCGTGGATGAAGCGCATGGAAGCGGATATTTCCAACGGTCTGTCCGCAGAAGCCGCCGTGGAAAAGGAACAATCGCTGGCGCGCACTCGGATGGGGCAAGCCAAAGACGCCTATCTGCGCGACCGCCTGCATGATCTGGATGATCTGTCCAATCGGCTGCTGCGGATCCTGACCGGCCAGGGCGCACATACGGGGGCGGAAATGCCCGCCAATCCTGTGCTTGTGGCGCGCAATATCGGTCCGGCAGAATTGCTGGATTACGGCAAAAACCTAAAAGGCATCGTCTTAGAAGAAGGGTCCGTTGGCAGTCACGCCGCCATCGTAGCCCGTGCCTGGGCCATCCCGCTGATCATCCACGCCCGTGGGATTATCTCAGAGGCGTTGAACGGCGATGCGATCCTTGTGGATGGTGACCAAGGCATCGCCCATCTGCGCCCGGATGAAACAGTTCAGGCCGCGTTCAGCGATAAAATCGCCATGCAAACCCGGGCGCAGGAACGGTATACGTCCATCCGTGATTTGCCAGCTGAAACACGTGATGGCCAGCAAATCACGCTGCAAATGAATGCCGGTTTGATGGCGGATTTGCCTTCGCTGCCCACATCCGGCGCCGAAGGGGTGGGTCTGTTTCGGACCGAATTGCAATTCCTTGTGCGCAATCAAATGCCGCGCCGCGCCGAATTATCCGCACTTTATGCCCGTGTCATTGATGCCGCCGAAGGCCGGCGCGTGGCGTTTCGCACGTTGGATATCGGATCCGACAAAGTGCTGCCCTATATGAAGCCCAATGACGAACCCAACCCGGCCATGGGCTGGCGGGCGATCCGTGTGGGGCTGGAAAAACCCGGCGTTTTGCGGATGCAGCTTCAGGCGCTGATCCGTGCGGCCAATGGGCGGCCATTGTCGGTGATGTTCCCGTTTATTGCCCAGCTCGAAGAATTCCGGGCCGCGCGCGCCGAAATGGACAAAGCCATGGAACGCGAACGCATCCTCGGCCATCCCCTGCCTGCGGATGTGCAAATCGGCGCCATGTTGGAAACCCCATCGCTGGCTTTTGCCCCCGAAGTGTTCTTTGACGAGGTGGATTTCCTGTCCATCGGCGGCAATGACCTAAAGCAGTTTTTCTTTGCGGCGGATCGCGAAAATGAACGGGTGCGCAAACGCTATGACACGCTGAATGTGTCCTTTCTCAGCTTTATCGAACAGGTCATTGCGCGGTGTGAACCCCACAACACTGACCTTTCTTTCTGTGGCGAGGACGCCGGTCGCCCCATCGAGGCGCTTTGTTTTGCGGCTCTTGGCCTGCGGTCGCTATCGATGCGCCCGGCCTCTATTGGGCCGGTCAAACACCTGTTGCGCCGCAGCAATCTGTCTGAAATCCGCGATGTGATCGAAACCGCCAAAGCGTCCGGCGCCATGACCGTGCGCCCAGCCATTATGGATTATCTGAAAAAACAGGATTGGTCGATTTGACTGCGCGCTGTTTTGGCCTGTTTTGGTTGCTATGAAACCCGCCCCCACAAACGTGCGGCGCTAGTTGCGGATCACCGGCAGTTTTGACGCGGCCAATTGACGGTGGAATTCGTCCAAAACGTCGGCTTCGTCATGGATGCGCGCCAAGGCCCGCAACCCAAAATGCACCTGCGCCATTTCCACATAATAGCTGGTAAAGGCAAAGTTGGTCCCAGCCCCGGCCGCTGCGCCCAAAACCGGCACCGCTTGGCTGGCCAGTTTTTGCCCCAGCAAGGTGGCAAATTTCGGCGCGATGCTCTGGATCAGTTTATTAACGGCGGGCCCGGTCAGCGACAGGCGCGCCCCCACAAAGGTGGTGTCGATCCCATCATCCGCATCGCCCGGACCACCTGATCCAAACACCCGCAGGCATTCCACGCGGGTTTCTGGCGCGGTGGGATCTTCGCCCAAACTTTCGGCGACATCCTGAACCGCGCGGAAAATCAATGTCGTGGCCACCGGCAATTCTGCCAGCGCCGTAGGCAATCCGCCCAGCCCGCCCAGCGCCCCGGACACAGAGGCCAGCACTTTGTTGGCGCGGTCGCCTTTGACGCCAACGGATCGGCTGCGCCCGGCCAGATCATAGGATCGCACCAATGCGTCGCGCGCGCCGCTTTCTAATCGGGTTCGCGCCCCTTCTGGCAGCATTTTCAACGCGTCTTCGACCTGACCACCGGCAAAGCTGATGACTTTCATCAACACGGTGCCTGCCTTGTTTTGGCGGGCCACCAATGCGGCGATGTCAGACTTGGCGTCATCGCTCAGTGCCGGTTTGGTTTTGGCGGGGTTGATGATTTTCATATTTGGGTCAAGATCGCTCATCTTTCTAAGATGGGGGTGATCCCGGCCCACTTCAATCACAGAGTTTGATCTGCGCGCGCCACCTGCCCTGTAATTCCATCCCAGGCACCGGCGGTCAGCGCATAGCCCAAAACCCGATTTGGATTGGTGGGCGGGGGCATGATCACACCTGAAACGGGCATAAACCCAAACCGCTCATAATAAGGTGCGTCCCCAACCAGCAAAATCCGCGCCCAGCCCAATTTGCGCGCGCGGTCCTGGACTTGGGCGATCAATGCCCCCCCCAGCCCTTCGCCTTGGCGGGTGGGATGCACCGCCACAGGCCCCAGCAGCAATGTGGGATGCCCGGATATATCCACTGGCCAGACCCGGATCGCGCCGCCCAGAATGTCGGCGTCGTCGCGCATGACCAGACATAATTCAGGCACCGCCGTAACCCCATCGCGCAGCCGATAAGACGACAACGCTTCGCGGCCCGGTGCAAAACACAGATCATAGAGCGCCTCAACGTCCCACCAATCCTGTGCATTCTCTTGCCTGATCTGATCCATGCCCGATCCTTTTCACTGGCCGCCGACCTAACATGCGCCTAAATCTCGTGCAAACGCTTGGAGTCGCGATATGTTCTATCAGCCAGAAAACGGGCATGGCCTGCCCCATAATCCGTTTAACGCCATTGTCACCCCCCGCCCGATTGGCTGGATTTCCACCCGCGGCGCATTGGGTGACAATCTGGCACCTTATTCGTTTTTTAATGCTGTGGCCTATGAACCGCCGCAGGTTATGTTTGCCTCTACCAGCGCCAAACCGGATCGGGACGACACCAAAGACAGCATGGCCCAAATCCGTGAAACCGGGTGTTTTGCGGTGAACATCGTGGAATTTGCCGCGCGCGATGCCATGAATAAATCATCCGGGGCCTGGCCAGCAGGGCAGGATGAATTTGCACTTGCCGGGATCAACAAAGCGGAATGTGACACCATTGATTGCCCGCGCGTGGCGGATGCGCCTGCCACGCTGGAATGCAAAATGACCCAGATCGTGCAATTGCCCGGCGCGACCAATTTTGTGGTTTTCGGCACCGTCACGGGTGTGCATCTGCGCGACGATTGCCTGACGGATGGCCTGTTTGATGTCACTAAATTTCGCCCGCTCGCGCGGCTTGGATATCGGGATTACACGTCTGTCACCGACACATTTAGCCTGACACGCCCAGACGAATAGACGGACCCTATCAAGTTAGATCCCCCAAAAACCGGTACGTTTGAACGCGCCGGTTTTTGCTGATTCTGGCCGTGCGAATCCAATCATCTACAGATGGTCACTAACCATCGGACATACAAAATCACGGTAAAATTAGGAAAAATACGAAAATATGCGTAGATTTGTATCATCCATTGGAAGAAAGGTATAAGCCGCGCCGCCCCTTTCCGCCCCAATGTAAATGCACTGGATCAAAACAATCCGTACTTTCTGGGAGGAAACCATGAAATCTTTACGTAACACGGCTCTCGGCTTGACCCTTGGGGTTGCCGGTGCATCGATGGCCAGCATGGCCAGTGCGGGTGAGCTGACAATCGCCACCGTAAACAACGGCCACATGATCGAAATGCAGAAATTGACCCCTGTATTCGAAGAAGCCAACCCCGGCATCACCGTCAATTGGGTGACCCTGGACGAAGGCACATTGCGCAGCCGCGTGACCACCGACATCACCACACGTGGCGGTCAGTTCGACATTATGACAATCGGCATGTACGAGGCGCCAATCTGGGGCGAACGCGGCTGGTTGCAGGCGCTGGAATTTGGCGAAGACTATAACGTCGACGACATCCTGCCTGCCATGCGCAACGGTCTGTCCCATGACGGCAACCTTTATGCGGCACCGTTCTATGGCGAAAGCTCGATGATCATGTATCGCAAGGACCTGTTGGATGCGGCTGGCATGACCATGCCCGACAATCCAAGCTGGGGCCATGTGGCAGATGCAGCCGCCGCCATGACCGACAAAGACAACGGTGTTTATGGCATCTGTCTGCGCGGCAAACCGGGCTGGGGCGACAACATGGCGTTCCTGACCACCATGGCCAACAGCTTTGGTGCGCAATGGTTCAACGAAGACTGGACCCCCGCGTTGGACAGCGCCGCCTGGAACCACGCAGTGCATTTCTATGTGGATCTGCTGAACAATTACGGGCCTCCGGGATCATCCGGCAATTCGTTCAACGAAATTCTGGCCCTGATCAACGAAGGCAAATGCGGCATGTGGATCGACGCCACCATCGCGGCCTCTTTTGTGTCCAATCCTGACCAATCCCAAGTGGCCGACGTGATCGCATTTGCACAATCCCCGCAAGCGGTGACAACACGTGGCGCCAACTGGCTGTGGGCGTGGTCGCTGGCCATCCCTGCCGGGACAAACCAAGCCGAAGACGCACAGAAGTTCATCGAATGGGCCACATCTGCGGATTACATCGAACTGGTGGCTGAAACCAATGGCTGGGGCGCGGTTCCAACCGGGACACGTCAATCCACCTATGACAACCCGAATTTCCAGGATGCAGCGGTCTTTGCCGATGCTGAACTGGCGGCGATCCTGTCTGCGGATCCAGAAAATTCGACCCAGAACCCATCGCCTTATGTCGGGGTTCAGTTTGCCGCCATTCCGGAATTCCAAGCAATTGGGACAGCCGTCGGTCAGCAAATGTCAGCCGCATTGGCCGGTGACGTAACCGTCGAAGAGGCACTGGAAGCCGCCCAAGAAGCGGCCGACCGTGAAATGCGCAAGGCCGGTTACTACTAAACCCGGACCTTCCTCCACTGGGGCGACTTCGGTCGCCTCAGACTTTTCCTTTTGCCCCCGAGGTTCAACGCCATGAATCCGACACTTGTCAGATGGCTCCAAGCCCCCAGCATCATTGTTCTGTTTCTGTGGATGATCGTCCCGCTCAGCATGACGATCTATTTCTCAACCATCCGCTACAATCTGTTTTACCCAGAACGCACCGGATTTGTTGGCCTACAGAATTACGAATTTTTCTGGACCGATGCTGCGTTTTTTCCCGCCCTGCTGAATACGTTGATCTTGGTCGGGTCGGTTTTGGTGATCACCATCGTGTTGGGGCTGGCCATTGCCATTTTGATTGATCGCCCATTTCGGGGCCGTGGCATTGCCCGTGTGATGCTAATTTCGCCGTTTTTCATCATGCCCACTGTGTCGGCTTTGGTGTGGAAAAACATGATGATGGACCCCAATAATGGTCTGTTCGCCGCCTTTGCTAACGCACTGGGATTTACGCCAATCGAATGGCTGCAATCGGTGCCGTTGTTGTCGATAATCATCATGGTCAGCTGGCAATGGACCCCCTTTGCGATCCTGATTTTCATGACATCCCTGCAATCCCAAGACCAGGAACAAAAAGAAGCCGCCACACTGGACGGCGCCGGGTTCTGGGCGCAGTTTTTCAACCTGACACTGCCGCATCTGGCCCGCCCTATTTCTATCGTGCTGCTGATCCAGATGATTTTTCACCTGTCGATCTTTGCCGAAATATTTGTGACCACATCCGGTGGTCCCGGCGTGTCGTCAACCAACCTGACCTACCTGATCTACATCCAGTCCCAACAGGCCTTTGATGTTGGTGTGGCCTCGGCCGGTGGTGTCTTTGCAATTATCCTTGCCAATATTGTCGCGATTTTCCTGATCCGCGCGGTTGGCAAAACCCTGACGGTGTAAGCTCATGACAGATAAGCAACTGAAAACTCTGAAAAACCGTCTGGCCGTCGCCGGTGCCTGGATCGCCGCATGTATCTTCTTTTTCCCGATCTTCTGGATGGTCCTGACCAGTTTCAAAACCGAAGCCCAAGCCATCGCCGTGCCGCCGCTGCTGTTCTTTGAACCCACGTTGGACAATTACCTCGAAATTCAGGAACGCACGAATTACACCAAATTCGCGATCAATTCCGTGATCACCGCCTTTGGGGGCACGGCCATCGCCCTGCTGATCGCCATTCCGTCGGCCTATGCCATGGCGTTCAACACCACAAAATACACCAAAGACATCCTGATGTGGATGTTGTCGACCAAAATGCTGCCCGCTGTGGGGGTGTTGATGCCGATCTATCTGTTGGCGCAGAACTTGAACATCTTTGACACTAAAATCCTGCTGGTGGTCATCTATGCGCTGATGAACCTGCCCATCGTGATGTTGATCCTGTTCAATTATTTCCGCGAAATCCCCAAGGAAATTTTAGAAGCCTCCCGTATGGATGGCACATCGACCTATAACGAAATCCGTCAGATTGTTATGCCACTGGCATGGGGCGGCATCGCGTCTACAGCGTTGTTATCTATCATTCTTTGCTGGAACGAAGCGTTCTGGTCCATCGTGCTAACCACCACCGAAGCCAGCACGTTGACCGCCTTTGTGGCGTCATTTCAAGCCCCAGAAGGCCTGTTCTGGGCCAAGGTGTCCGCCGTGTCCACGCTGGCCTGTGCGCCGATCGTGGTGTTTGGCTGGCTGGCGCAAAAACAACTGGTCCAAGGCCTGACATTTGGGGCGGTGAAATGACAAACCACCCAATTCCAACCGATTTGACGGGAAAAACCTGCATCGTCACGGGCGCAAATGGCGGCATCGGTGCCAGCGCCGTGGAACATTTCGCCGCCCAAGGCGCTCAAGTCTTTGCCACCGATCTGGGGCCGCAATTTACTGGCGATTTCGACGGCGCTGATCGGGTTTCATATCAGGCGTTTAACCTGTTGGACGCAGACGGGCTAATCAACTGCCTCGCTTGGATCAAATCCGCTGACCCGGACGTGTTGTTCAACAATGCCGCGATTTTTGACATGGGCACAGTACTGGATGCGGATCTGGCGCAATATGACCGTCTATTTGGCCTGAATGTCCGGTCCTTTTATGCGGTGATGCAGGCCGCCGCCCAATCCATGGTTGCGCAAAATCGCGCCGGGTCCATCATCAATCTGGCGTCCCAAGCGGGCCATCGCGGCGAAGCGCTGGTCGCCCATTACTGCGCCACCAAAGCCGCCGTCATCAGCTATACACAATCCGCCGCATTGGCGCTGGCCCCTCATCATATCCGGGTCAATGCCATTTCCCCCGGCGTGATCGACACACCCATGTGGCAGGACGTGGACGCGTTATTTGCCAAGTTTGAAAACAAAGCCCCGGGCCAGAAAAAGCGCGAAGTCGGCGAAGCCGTGCCGCTGGGCCATATGGGATCCCCCTCCGATGTGGCCGGCACAGCACTTTATCTGGCATCGGATCTTTCCTCTTATGTGACAGCCCAAACGCTCTGCGTGGATGGCGGAAATGTGCTGAGGTAGACATGTCCATCATCCAACCCGAACTTGAATTTGTTGACCGCACCACCCGGTCCATCCGCTATCTGGAACATGGCTGGCCGTCTGATCTGTGCCGGTGGCATTACCACGAAGAATACGAATTGCACCTGATCACCAGCACCCGAGGCAAGGCGTTTATCGGCGACTATATCGGTGAATTCACCCCCGGAACGCTATATCTGACCGGCCCCAACCTGCCCCATAATTGGATCACTGACACGGTCCAAACCCAGCCCGTCGATGTACGCGATATGCTGGTGCAGTTTTCACATTCCTCGATTGAGGCGTTGGCCCAAGGGTTCCCCGAATTTGGCGAAGTCACTGAAATGCTGAACATGGCGCAATCGGGCATCGAATTTGTCGGCTTCAATCCGACCTTTGCCCGCGGTCACATGGAATCCATCCGCGACAATACTGGCCCGGAACGCATTCTGGCCTTTATCCGGTTTCTGGTGCGCCTGAATGAACATGCAGAAAAGAAAACCCTGTCAGTTGCGCGATTGATCCAGCCCTCAGGCGGGTCGCGTCAGGCCCGTATTGGCGAAGTTGTGGATCATATTCTGCAAAACTATGCCGATGACATTTCTGTGGAAACCGCCGCCGACATGGCCGGGATGAGCCCTGCCAGTTTCAGCCGAAATTTTCAAACCATGACCGGGCATCGTTTTGTTGGCTTTGTGAACCGTGTGCGTGTGGGTCAAGCCTGCGCGCTCTTGCTGGCATCAGACGATCAAATCACGTCGATCTGCTATCAGGTTGGGTTTCAGAATCTGGCCAATTTCAACCGCCATTTCCGCAAAATGAAGGGCATGACCCCATCCCAATACCGCGATACAGCCCAACGCGAACTGATGCGTTCACCGGAGACATTACAATGAACGCGCCTATGCAAAATGATTTATATTCAACATCTTATGATCGAAACGCCTGTAAAATCGGTGTCGTTCATTTGGGGTATGGCGCGTTTCACCGTGCCCACCAAGCGGTCTATCTGGATGATTACATGCAGGTCAGTGGTGATCTGCGCTGGGGCGTGGCTGCGGTCAATTTACGCGCCGGTGAAAGCAATGATTTCGCGACAAATGCTGATGTCGAAAACGGATATATCGTAAAATCATTTGCGCCGGATGGGGCTGAAAAACTACGACAAGTTCGCGCGCATCTTAGTTTTCATGATTGGGCCGTTGATCCGGTGGACGCAGAAAACCTGCTGTGCAACCCGGATGTGCATATGGTCACCCTCACCGTCACCGAAAGCGGATATTACGGCGATGCGGCCGGTGTTTTGGACCCAAATGCCGAAACCATAAAAACTGAAATCGCTGGCGGTCCCAGTCGGTCTGTTTATGCCTATCTGTCTGCGGCGCTAAACCTGCGACGCATCCAGATTGATCAGCCGATTACCATTCTTTGTTGCGATAATATCCAGCAAAACGGCCTGAAGCTGCGCGATAATATGATGTCTTATCTGTCGATTACAGGGCAGGATAAATTGCTGAACTGGATGCGCAATCACGTGACGTTTCCCTGTTCCATGGTGGATCGGATTACCCCACGCCTAACGGCCGATATGCGCCACCAAATTGAGGCTGATCTAGGCCCTCAATCCGCCGCACCGATCATCGCCGAAGCGTTCAGCCATTGGGTTCTGGAACGCAACTTTGCCGGGCCGATGCCGCAATTGGACCAAGTGGGTGTGATCGTGACCGATGATGTGCATCCTTTTGAAGAAGCCAAAATTCGCATCCTGAATGGCGGGCATACCTGCCTGACCTATCTGGCCGCACTCAAAGGCATGGACACCTTTGACGCCGCCATGTGTGATCCAGAATTGCGCGCCCATTTCACCGCCTACGAAACCCAAGAGGTGCTGTTTGGGATCACCTTTGATTTGCCGTTTGATAAATCCGCCTATCTGGCTGATATCACTGCACGATTTGGCAATCAGGCCATTGGTGACACGATTGCACGGATCTGTGCGGATGGGATGGTCAAATTCCCGATCTTTATTCGCCCAACCTTGCGCGATTGTCTGCGTCAGGGGCATATCCCCCGGCATGGTTTGCGGTCTGTGGCATCATGGTACGTGTTTGCAAAACATGTGGCTGCCGGGCGCATTCCTTTCAAATATGTCGAACCGGGCTGGGATGAAATTGTGCATCTCATCAAGGATCCCAGCATGGATCGCTTTGTTTTATCAACAAAACTTTGGGGCGACCTTCCTGAAACTTATCCAGAATTCGCACGCACACTGCGCGCCAGCATTACAGAGGTAGAAACACAATGGCCGGTTTAACAATCCGAAACCTAAAGAAAGCATATGGCTCTGTTCAGGTGATGCACGGGGTCGATCTGGACATCGAGGATGGTGAATTTGTCGTGTTTGTCGGCCCGTCAGGCTGTGGGAAATCGACATTGCTGCGCATGATCGCCGGGCTAGAGGAAATCACCAGCGGCGATGTGTCCATCGGGGACAAAGTGGTCAATGATGTCGACCCCTCCAAACGCGGCGTGGCGATGGTGTTTCAGACCTATGCGCTGTACCCGCATATGTCGGTTTATAAAAACATGTCCTTTGGGCTGAAACAGATCAAAACCCCGCCCGATGAAATTGACCGCCGCGTCAAAGAAGCCGCCGAAGTGTTGCAAATCAACGATTATCTTGACCGCAGCCCGCGCAATCTGTCGGGCGGTCAACGTCAACGTGTCGCCATTGGCCGGGCGATTGTCCGCGATCCAGAGGTGTTTTTGTTTGACGAACCCCTGTCCAATCTGGATGCCGCTCTGCGCGTGCAGACCCGTCTGGAAATCGCCCGATTGCATGAACGGTTGGGTGCTACGATGATCTATGTGACCCATGATCAGGTCGAAGCGATGACGCTGGCGGATAAAATCGTGGTGTTGCGGGATGGACGTATCGAACAAGTGGGCAGCCCGCTTGAACTCTATGAACGGCCAAAGAACGCCTTTGTCGCGCAGTTCATTGGCAGCCCCAAAATGAACTTTTTCCAGCCGGCCGATATGGCTGAAAATGCCCAACCGCCGCGTGCTTTGGGGGGGGATGACTTCATCGGTATCCGCCCGGAACATTTGCGGGTTTGTGATCCAGAACGGGCCATTGTCAGCGGGAAAATTGAACTGGTCGAACAATTGGGGGAATATGCGTTGGTGCATATGACCGGCCCACAGGGTGCTGATTTCATTGTTAAAATGGAACATGCCCCGACTGAACCCAAAGGGACGATCCTCTACTTTGATGCCAAACCAGAGCTGGTGCATTATTTCGATAACACAACACAACAACGCGTGGATTCATAGGCGCAAAACAGGTCTTTTGACGTTAGGGCAACTTTTCTCTTCTAAAATCGTTAACTTCACCCTATGGTTGTTTAATGGACTTCATGAACACCCAAAACGTTTTCTGAAAACCACGACCACCACTCACTAAAACGGAAAAAGCCACCCGGTTGGGTGGCTTTTTTGTATCGGTTAAACGGGCGGATTAGTGACCGCCGATGATCCCGGTGCGCACAGAATATTCTGCGGCGATCTGATAATCAGGATCGTCGTCGCTATCCACCATCAGATGCCCGGCCTTGGACAGCAATTGATGGCAGTCACGGCTGAGGTGGCGCAGCTGGATCCGTTTGCCCGCCGCTTCGTATTTGCTGGCCATGGCTTCGATGGCTTGCAATGCGGATTGATCCGCCACACGGCTGCCAGCGAAATCAATGATCACTGTGTCCGGGTCGTTTTCGACGTCGAACAATTCGATGAACCCTTCGACGGACCCGAAAAATAGCGGGCCTTGGATTTCGTAAACCCGTGCGCCTTTTTCGGAATCAGAATCGCGGGTGATGGCGTGAATGCGCGACGCGTTTTGCCATGCATAGGCCAGCGCGGACACAATCACACCAACAACCACAGCCGTCGCCAGATCGGTCGCCACAGTCACAACCGTCACCAAAATGGTCACAAATGCATCCGTGCGCGGGACCCGCGCCAACAGCTTGATCGAATTCCACGCAAACGTGCCGATCACCACCATGAACATCACGCCCACCAATGCGGCCAGCGGGATTTGTTCAATCAAACCAGAGGCAAACAGGATGAAGCTCAGCAGAAACAGCGCCGCAACAACGCCCGCGATCCGGGTGCGACCGCCGGATTTCACGTTGATCATCGACTGGCCAATCATCGCGCAACCACCCATGCCGCCAAAGAAACCGGTCACCGTGTTGGCCACGCCTTGGGCCACACATTCCTGGGATGATCCGCCCCGTTTGCCGGTCATTTCCCCGACCAAGTTCAACGTCAGCAAGCTTTCGATCAGGCCAATCGCCGCCAAAATCACCGCATAGGGCAGCACAATTTCCAGCGTTTCCCAGTTAAACGGCACGTTGGGAATGTGGAATGTCGGCAGCCCGCCTTGGATCGATGCCATGTCACCCACGCGCGGCACATCCAGTCCAAAGGCAATCACGATGATCGCGACAATCCCGATCCCGGCCAAAGGCGCGGGGATCAGATTGGTCAGCTTTGGCATCACCCAAATGATCGCCATCGTCAGGGCCACCAGCCCCAACATCAGCACCATCTGCCCCCCGGCCAGCCATTCGCCGCCCGACATGCCATGGCCAGATGCTTCGGCCGATCCGGGCACCTGAAACTGGCTCATCTGAGCAAGGAAAATCACAATCGCCAGCCCGTTCACAAAGCCAAGCATCACCGGATGTGGCACCAATCGGATAAATTTGCCCCAGCGCAAAATCCCGACGGCAATCTGAATGGCCCCCATCACCAGCACCGTGGCAAACAGGTATTCCACGCCGTGCTGCGCCACCAAACTGACCATCACAACGGCCAACGCGCCGGTTGCCCCCGAAATCATCCCCGGACGGCCACCGATCAACGCGGTGATCAACCCGACGATAAACGCCGCATAAAGCCCCACCAACGGATGCACCCCTGCCACAAAGGCAAAGGCCACCGCTTCGGGGACCAAGGCCAGCGCGACGGTCAGGCCGGACAGCACTTCGATGCGGATGCCCGCAATGGTGATTTTTTCCGCTCCGGGACGGTCATTCAAATTCAAACGGTCGGCAAAAGCCGCCATGAGGGCACGGCGCATGAGATATCCTGCGTATATGGGAAATGTTAGCGCCGCATTAGCGTATTTTCAGGCGATTGTCACCCCGCAACCGCGCCGTTGGAGCTTTGCGGATCAAACAGGGGCGTGACGTCGAATGCCATACGCGCTGCGCACGAAATTGGTAGGGTTTTCACCCGGCACCCGCGACGATAGTGCCGGTTAAAAATGCGCCCTCAATTTCTTAGGGTGGGCACGCTTCGGCACAAGCCGAATGCCTTGAAAAGGTCGAATTACTTGGGTTTGCCACTAGAATGGAGACAGTCCAAGGTAGGTTGTGACTGCGACCAAAATGATGACAGATGCGAGTAACAACCAAAAGTCCAAACGACTATTTGGATCTGGACCAATTTGGAATAACGCCAAAACTGCGAACACGCGCTTAAACACTCTGTTGTTTCTCTCGCTGTTTCGCTAGCCCACAGTATCGACGCATAGTATTTTGACTGTCAAAAAGGGCTCGGGATCGACCTTTCTCTGCCCTAATCTGCATTGTATGCCGCGATGTCCTGAATTAGTTTCAACCTAAACGCGCATCATCAAGGGGCACGCAACATGAAAACCAAAATCGGGATTATTGGCGGGTCGGGTGTGTATGACATTGACGGGCTGGAAAATGCTGAATGGGTTCAGGTCGATAGCCCCTGGGGCGCGCCGTCTGATCAGATTTTGACCGGGCAATTAAACGGGATCGACATGGCGTTTCTGCCCCGCCATGGTCGGGGTCACGTGCATTCCCCGACCGATGTACCGTATCGTGCCAACATTGATGCGTTGAAACGTTTGGGTGTGACGGATGTGATCAGCGTGTCGGCCTGTGGATCCCTACGGGCTGACATGGCGCCGGGGGATTTTGTCGTTGTAGATCAATTCATTGACCGAACGTTTGCGCGCGAAAAATCGTTCTTTGGATCGGGCTGTGTGGCCCATGTCAGCGTTGCACATCCAACCTGTCCGCGGCTGGGTGCGGCCTGTTTGACGGCGGCGCAGGATGTGGGTGTCACGGTCCATAATGGCGGCACCTATCTGGCCATGGAAGGCCCGCAATTTTCGTCCCTCGCCGAAAGCAAACTCTACCGCGAAGTCTGGGGCTGTGACGTGATTGGCATGACCAACATGCCCGAGGCCAAACTCGCCCGAGAGGCGGAACTTTGCTACGCTTCGGTTGCGATGATCACCGATTTTGATTGCTGGCACCCCGACCATGACAGCGTCGATGTCAGCGATGTGATCGCCACATTGGGCGCCAATTCGGCAAATGCCCGCGCGCTAATCGCCCAATTGACCACGCTGCTATCCCCCGATCGCGCCCCCTGCCCGCATGAATGTGATCGCGCGTTGGAACATGCGATTATGACCGCGCCCGCCAAACGGGACCCGGCCTTGCTGGCCAAACTGGATGCGATCATCGCGCGGGTGGCCTAACAGGCCGCGCAATGCGCCCTCTTGCAAAATAGGGCGGCTTGGGCAATGTCCCAATCGTGAACACAGAACCAAAGGTGCATCTCATGGCCCCCAAAACTATATCCGTTAAGGATTACATTCGCACCATCGTGGATTTCCCCCACGAAGGGATTATGTTTCGGGATGTCACCACGCTATTTGCCGATCCACGCGGGTTTCGCATGGCGGTTGATCAGATGCTGCACCCCTATGCGGGGATGCAGATCGACAAAGTTGTCGGGCTTGAGGCGCGTGGATTTATCCTTGGCGGCGCGATTGCGCATCAGTTGACCAAAGGGTTTGTACCGATCCGCAAAAAGGGCAAATTGCCCGGCACCACCATTTCGGAAAGCTATACGCTGGAATATGGCGAGGCCGTGGTAGAGTTGCATGATGATGCGATCCAGCCCGGTGAAAAGGTGTTGTTGGTCGATGATTTGCTGGCCACGGGCGGCACAGCCGAGGCCGGGATCAAGCTGATCGAACGGCTGGGCGGCGAAATCATCGGCTGCGCCTTTATCATCGACCTGCCCGAACTGGGCGGCCGCAAAAAGCTAGAAGATATGGGGATGGAAGTGCATGTTTTGTGTGACTTCGAAGGGCTGTAAGCCGCGTATCACTGATTTTTTAGTATCTTGCCCAGATCGAACAACTGGCGCGCCCCGCTTCGATGTCCGGTGAGCGGGACGAAGTTGCAGTTAACTGTTTTCGAATGAAGGTCTGCTACTGGGGGGTGCGGCCTCAGGTAAGACCGCAAACCCTCGTTCAATGTGTTTCAAGCGAGACGAAGACATCCATCTCTGCTTCAGGGTCGAAGTCGCTGAGGTCCATAACTGAGAAGAACATCGCACAGACGGGCGATTCCATCTCTTTTTTGACTACGTCTACGTAGTCATTGTGACTGCGAAACTGTATGATATCGAGGTAGCTTCCATCGGGCTTGCGAACAAGTTCACGGCGCAAAACGCCTGGCTCGTGCGCGACAAAGTCTCTTTGGAAAGCCGCCGAGGCCGCGATCAAATCGGCCTCTGTTTTGCCTTCAGCAAGTTTGATTGGTGCAAGAACGGTAACGGGTGACATATTATCTCCTTCAATGGTTGTCGTGTCAGGAGGGTTTCTATTGCTTAATATGACATTTTATGTCGTATTTCTATGATGGCGCGCTCGAATTCACATGATCGGCTAAGACGGCTTGAACTTCTTGCTGCACAGCTCAAGCAGGAGGGCTTTTGCACTATCAAGGATCTGGCGTTAAGTCATGACGTGAGCGAGCGCACGATCGCACGCGATCTACAGCTGATGCGAGAGCAAGGCCTTCCCATCGAAGCGGATCGTGGGCGCGGCGGTGGCGTCCGGCTGGATCGCCACTGGGGTATCGGGCGCCTCAATCTAAGCTATGCGGAAGCGGTTGATCTGCTGATCAGTATTTCCGTTGCCGAACAAATGAAGTCCCCAATTTTTCTTGCGAGTCTCGCGTCCATCAGGCGGCAGCTCGTTGCCTCATTCTCAGCAGAGAAGCGGGAAAGGGTTGATCGGTTGAAGTCCCGAATACTGATCGGAGAAACGGCTTCGACTTTCGTTCAAACGTCTGTTGTTTCGACCAATGGAAAAGCAGTTCAGAAACTGCACCAAGGCTTTCTGGATCAGACCAATCTGACCATTCTATATGAAGACGAACGCAGCAAAGTAACCACCCGAGAGATTGAGGCGCATTACCTTCTGCTGAACTATCCGATTTGGTATGTGCTTGCGGTTGACCACTTCCGCGGCGCTCTGCGAACATTCCGTTGCGACCGTATCCTGAGTGCTGAACTTACCAGCACTAGATTTCGGACATTGCCGCGGGCAAGCTTCGCGCAACCCCTCGAAGGGAATGTACTATTGAAGTAGAAAACCGGCCATTCGTGCGCTTTGCAGCATCAGTGGTTTTTGGGCTCAAACCGGACATTCGCTGCGTTCTGTCGAACGAACGGTTCTCGTTGTCTGTGTTAGTTATTGACGAAAAAGCCATAGGTATCTGACGTTTAACACAGGTGACGGCTTTTTGTTGGCTCAAATACTCAAATCACCCGGTCGCCAAAACCGCGCCGGGATTTAGGATTCCGTTCGGGTCTAGGGCCGCTTTGACCGCTTGCATCATCTGCAACTTCGCTGGATCGCCGTAGCGTTGCAAATCCGTGGTTTTCAGACGTCCGACCCCGTGTTCGGCACTGAACGAGCCACCGTTTTCCTGAACCAGATCATGCACGATGCGCTGAATGTCTTTGCTCAGATGCGTATAATCGGCACGGTCACGCCCCTTGGGGGGGAACACGTTATAGTGCAGGTTTCCGTCGCCCAAATGGCCAAAGCAATTGATCCGAAAATCGTCCAGCTTGGCCAATTCCGTCATGGCATGGGGGATAAAGGCCGGGATTTTGGACAAAGGTAGTGAAATATCGTGGCTGGAAATCGATCCGATGCGCCGATTGCCTTCGGGGATGTTTTCGCGCAACGCCCAAAAGGCCTGCCGCTGCGTCAGGGATTGGGCGATCACGCCATCGCTGCACAACCCGGCCTCATAGGCGGTTTCGAACACGTGTTCCAACGCATTTTGCGCAGACATTCCTGCCGGTAATCCCACGTCGATCAGCACGGACCAATCGGGCATATCCGCAAAGGGCAGCGTGACATCCACGCCAGTTTCCACAATAAAATCTGCGCCTTGGCGTGACATCAGTTCAAACCCTGAAATGTTGTCCCCCAGTTGGTCCGCAGCCAAAGCCAGCAAATCCAGCGCGGCCTGCGGCGACGCCACGGCCAAAATCGCCGTGCCGACCACGGCCGGTTGCGACATCAATTTCAACGCAGCACCTGTGATGATGCCAAGCGTGCCTTCGGCGCCGATCAGCAGGTCGCGCAGATCATAGCCGGTGTTGTCTTTGCGCAGGCGGGTCAACCCGTTCCAGATATCGCCGTTGGCCAGCACCACCTCTAGCCCCAGACATTGCGCGCGCGCATTGCCATAGCGCAGCACATTCACGCCGCCCGCATTGGTGGACAACACGCCACCCACTTGCGCTGTGCCTTCTGACGCAAGTGACAGCGCAAACAACCGGTCCACATCTGCGGCTGCAGCCTGAACATCGGCCAGAACACAGCCTGCATCGGCCACCAGCACGTTTTCGGACGGGTAAACCGCGCGGATGGACCGCATCCGTTCAAGGCTGAGGATCACCGGTTTGGGGCCGTCAGGCATGATCTGCCCCCCCACCAGACCGGTGCCGCCGCCATAGGGCACGATGCCCACCTTGGCCTTGGCGCAGGCTTTGACCACCTGCGAAACTTCGGCTGTGGATCCAGGTGCGATCACCAATCCCTGCCCTGTCCACCGGCGGCGCGGTTCTGTTAGATATCCGTCGCCCTGCCGAAAACAAGCGTCAGGCAGCAGGCCCCGCAAGTGGGCTTCGACATCCGCATCAACCGGGTTTAGTGCCATGTCTGGCCTCCTGCGCCTTAGACGGCCAGCCCCACATCGGTGCGGCCGCGTCTGTCAGATCGTAAATTGGCATAAAGCACGTGATTGCGCCAACGCCCGTTAATCTGCAGATAGCTTTGGGCGACGCCTTCGTATTTGTAGCCGCACTTTTCCAGCAAACTGCGTGACGGTGTGTTTTCCTGCAAACACCCGGCTTCGATCCGGCTGAGGTCCAGCGTGTGGAATGCGTAATGCACCACTGCCTGCACCGCTTCGCGCATATAGCCGTTGCGCGCGTGGCGTTCGCCGATCCAATAGCCCGTCGTGCCAGCCTGTGCCGGACCACGCCGAATATTATCAAGCGTGATCGCCCCCAGCAGAGCATTGTCCGACCGGCGGACCAAAAACAGCGGCACCGCATTGCCATTGCCAATGGATCGCTGCGCCCAATAGACCCGATTGGTGAAACTTTTGCGGCTTAGGTGATCTTCTGCCCAGGTGGGTTCCCAGGTTTGCAAAAACGCAGCACTTTCGCGTCGCAAGGTCGACCATCCGAGGAAATCGGAATGCACCGGGGGGCGCAGGGTCATGCGTTCGGTCTCAATCCGGACCTTTTTGCGCGCCCGCAGCATCAGCCAGACAGCCTTTGACGCAAGGCATCCAATGTGGGGGCGTGATCGATGGGTCCGTAAACGGCCATCGCGGCGGCCGCATCCTGGGCCAGTTTGCCACCAAAGCTGCGTACATCGGCCAGCGTCACGGCGTCCACTTTCTGCACCACTTCGTCGATATGTGGCACCCGGCCCCAGATCGACACCATCCGGGCAAGTCGCTCTGCGCGGCTGGACGGGCTTTCCAATCCCATCAGCATTCCGGCCTTCATCTGGGCGCGGGCACGGGCGATTTCGACCTCGCTCATGTCGTCGGCGGCGCGTTTCAATTCGTCCATGGTCACATGGGCCAGTTCATCAATCTGCTCGGCTGATGTGCCGGCATAGATTGTGGTCAGGCCGGTATCCTCATAGGCGCCCGCTTGGGCAAATATCGTGTAGCACAGCCCACGTTTTTCACGGATTTCCTGAAACAGCCGGGATGACATGCCGCCCCCCATGGCCACTGCGTGAATTTGCGACGTGTAGATTTCGGGGTCACGATAATTCGGGCCGTTCAGGGCCAGCGCAAAATGCACCTGTTCCAGATCTTTGCCTTCGCGCCGTTCACCACCGCGGAAATCTGCGGGTTGATACAGGGTGTTGGCGCCTTTGGCGGGCATCTGGCCAAACAGACGTTCGGCCATGGCCACCACTTGGTCATGATCCACGGATCCTGCGGCAGATAGAATCATTTCGCCGGACTGGTAATGTTCATCCACAAAGGTGCGCAGATCGGATTGGCCGAAATTCTGCACCCGTTCGGTTGGGCCCAATATAGTGCGGCCCAGCGCCTGATCGGGAAACGCCGCCTCTTGTAGCCAGTCAAACACCACGTCATCCGGCGTGTCCAACGCTTGGCCGATTTCCTGCAGGATCACGCCGCGCTCAATCTCGATCTCTTCGGGATCAAAGGCCGGGTTCAACAGGATATCCGCCAGCAATTCCACCGCCAGCGGCACGTCGTTTTCCAACACACGCGCGTAATAGGCCGTGGTTTCGCGGCTGGTATAGGCGTTTAGATAGCCGCCCACATCTTCGATTTCTTCGGCGATTTGCAGGGCAGACCGCTGGGCCGTGCCTTTGAACGCCATATGTTCCAGAAAATGCGCAATCCCGTTCTGTTCCACACGTTCGTGCCGCGCACCGGCCATTACCCAGACGCCAATCGACGCGGATTTCAGACCCGGCATATGTTCTGTTACGACACGAAAACCATTGGAAAGCTGGTGTTGTTGAACCGTCAAGCGTTGATCCGTTCTTTGATTAGGGTTTGCAGCGCTTTCAGGTCATTGGGGACCCGTGTGACGCGTTCTGGCCGGTCATACAGGTCCGCCATCCGGGATGGAAGGGGGGGACGAGTGCCGGTCGCATCCTCAACCGCATCCGGGAATTTGGCCGGGTGCGCGGTGGCCAATGTGACCATTGGGGTTGCGCCCAAACGGGACTGGGCGACATTCACCGCGACCGCGCTGTGCGGGCACAGCAATTCGCCGCTATTGGCCAATTCGGATGTGATTGTGGCGCTGGTGGTTTCCTCAGAAACGCGATCAGAATCGAAATGGTCACGCAGGGCCTGAATGGCGCCTTGGCTGATGGTGAACCCCCCGTTGGATTTCAGATCGTCCATCTGTGAAGCGACCGCTGCCCCGTCGCGGCCATAGGCATCAAACAAAGCCCGCTCAAAGTTAGAGCTGACCTGAATATCCATCGACGGGCTGATCGATGGTGTCACCGTGCCGGTGGTGTAATCGCCCGTGGACAAAGACCGGTGCAGGATGTCGTTTTGGTTGGTTGCCACAACCAGACGGTCGATGGGCAGGCCCATGCGTTTGGCGATATAGCCGGCAAACACGTCGCCGAAATTGCCGGTGGGCACGGTAAAGCTGATCTGACGGTCCGGCGCGCCCAGCGACACAGCCGAGGTGAAATAATACACCACCTGCGCCAGAACCCGCGCCCAGTTGATAGAATTGACCCCGGCCAGACGCACGCCATCGCGGAACTCAAAATCGTTGAACATGTCTTTGAGTGCGGCCTGACAATCATCAAAATCGCCATCCATCGCCAGCGCATGCACGTTGGATTCCGATGGGGTGGTCATTTGGCGGCGCTGCACTTCGGATACGCGGCCATGGGGGTAGAGGATAAACACGTCGACATTGGACAGGCCGCGGAACGCTTCGATCGCGGCGGATCCTGTGTCGCCCGATGTGGCCCCAACGATGGTAATACGATCGCCCGAACGGGTCAGCGATGCCTGAAACAATTGGCCGATCAATTGCATGGCGAAATCTTTGAACGCCAGCGTCGGCCCGTGGAACAATTCCAACAGGAAATGGTTGGGGGCCAGTTGCACCATTGGCGCGCGGGCCGCGTGACCAAAACCGGCATAGGCTTTGGCGATCAGATCCTTGAATTCCGCATCCGCGAACGTGTCGCCGATAAACGGTTTCATCACCCGAAACGCCACCTCTTCGTAGGATAGACCTGCCATGGCTTTGATGTCCTCATGGGACAGGGTTGGGATGGTTTCGGGCACATATAGCCCCCCATCGCGGGCCAGCC